>JAAYQX010000043.1 GCA_012519085.1 Clostridiaceae bacterium | reverse complement strand
CTTTTCTCTTCTCTCTCACGCCCGATGTCACAGTGAACCATAAGCTGATCATGATCACAATCATTCTCTGGAGCATCCCTATATCCGGCTTTTTACTCCATTTACCTGCTCTGACAAAACAGCGTGTCAGCAAGATCTTGCTGGTAATTGCCACCTGGCTTCTAATTTTTGTTCTAACAATATCAGGCATATATGAGTGCCTGGTCTTCCACAATCTCAGTCAGATCAGGCTTTCGATACCGCTCCGGAGTGAACTGACGGACTGGATTGAGCAGAATACCGCCCCTGATGCCGTGTTCCTTACTGCCCCTGCAGCTTATCACCAATTCTTTCTGACCGGTCGCAGAGCCTGGTACGGTCATCCCTATTATGCCTGGTCGGCCGGACATGATACGGAAGCTCGTCTCCATGAACTGGAACAACTGGCGGTCTTGTCAACAGCAGCTGCCTATCAGGAGTACCTGGAACAAAGCGGGATTGATGCGGTTCTGATTGACGATGAGGCGCGCAATCATCCGGACATCAGCATTGATGAAGAATTGGTAGCGCTACTCTATCCGCTGTCCGCCTCATTTCCTAACCAGAATAACAGTAAAATCTATGTGATTAACCCGGAGATTTTTAGGCAATCGCCTCTACACCGCTGACCGGAATTGTTGAGGGCATGGATTCTGTCTCGCATTCTGCAAACGCTTTTGCACCGCTGACCGGAAACTCTGGAGTTATGAGACTTAGCCACCCTCCGTCGTCGGCGCAGGCGCTTCTGTCGGTGCTGCTGTAGGTGCTGCTGTAGGTGCCGGAGCGGGCGCTTCTGTAGGCGCTTCTATTACAGTAGGTGTTGGTTCTACCGTAGTCTCTATCGTAGTCTCTTCCGGCTCGGTAGCACCCGGGAAACCGGCAGGAATAAATCCTTTCGCTACCCTGAAGGTCTCAGGCCTGGGCTTATAACGACTGCGCCAAAGTTTCTCTTTCCTGACAAATTTACCATCCTGATAAAAATCCAGATAAGTTTGCCAGCCGGTGCCATTTCTCGCCTTATTGACTCTCACAGTCGTACCCGGGCTCAAAGTTTCGTCTTCAATATATACAGGAGCACCCGGAGGAACCACCTTGCCAATCTGTTCAGCGGATAATTTGATGGTAACATTCTTGGGCTTGGTATTACCATAGATACGCACCGAAACTTTTTTGTTCGTAACTGTCATGATTATGGCCACCGGCTGCTTGGAATCATTTCTGATTTTAAGATCCTGGGCTGTAGAAACCATGGCATCCATACCGGGTTCAAAATAATCACCGACCAGACCATGATTTCTTCGTTCCATAATAGTCAGACCGGCTGTAGCCGCAGCCTGAAACAAAGTCGTACTAGGTTGACAAAGGCCACCACCGATACCATCAACATATTCACCCCGAAGCAAAATGGAAGCGTTTTCAAAACCGTTTTCGATAGTAATCGGACCTACGGCGGACATATAGGAAAAAACTTCTCCCGGCTGCATAACATGACCGGAAATTCTCTCGGCAACAACGCGCAAATTGCTCATTCGACCCTGATGTTGGGAATAAATTTTTGTTGATGCCTCGGAAAGCAGATGAACTTTCTTGCTCAGATCGACTGCCGTAATTTCCGGATATGCCACTTTCGTTTCTATTTCAACACGATTGCCGGCTTCTCTGTTATCCAGATGCTCAATGATTGCCCCCGCAGCAGCTTTAAAGTCGACCGATCTGCCGACTACCTCCGGAGTTATCTTGAATTTCAAGCTGGATTCATCAAAAGACGTGGCTTTTGCCGATACCGGGCTTTGAATTATATCTGCCAACAGTGTCTTCAGATTGGCTGCAATTTGTGTTTCGCTATATTGATATTTAAGCTCAACTACAACCGGATTTTTCTCCAGATCCAGAATCTCTTCATAGCGTGCCAGAACCTGCAGATCCGGGTTCTCATCAGTAGCCTTTCTGCCGTAGGACCAAATCTCAGTGAACAAATCGTTTTCTGCGAGTGTTATGCCTAGTTCACTGTATTTAACATATTTATTTTCTTCTCCCAGCGTAAGAACAACTGAGTTGTTCTGCGACCAGTCCTCACTAAGCTGCTTAAGCTTGGCCTGCAACTCTTCACGAGACAGATTAGCCAAGTCGACGTCTCCTAAGAAAACTCCCGGATAAACAATTTCTTTCTCTGTCATACTCAGTGCTAATTGGAATTCTTCCGTAGATGTGTCGACCAGCGTAGGATCAACTGTTACCGAAGACGCAAAAGTATCGGAACCGGTTTCCTGATCATTACCTGTGTTCACTCCCGAGAAAATGCCTACCGCTTTGCCGGCAAAATAAATGAGCGGCACCAAAATTACAATAGCCAGCAAAGTTATCAGCAATGTAGAATTAAATTTCTTTTTGTTCGGGGCTCCGGCTGACTTATCCTGATTCCTTGCATTTGAAGCAGTCGTCTTGGCTGATGCAGCTTGAGCGCGAGAACTACTCCGTCTGGTGGCAGTCGTCCGTCCGGGCGGCGCCATGAAAAGCGGGCTCTTAGCAGACTGTCCACTATCGGTAGCCGTTGCCTTTGTCCGCATCTGCTGATTTACTTTACGGACACCATTTCCCGCCGGGGGAACTGCCGCACGATCTCCCGCAGATATTGCTGACCGAGTCCGCCTAATAGTTGTAGGCGGTACCGGAATACTGGGCGGTCTCACCGTTTTTTCCTGTATAATCTTATTCGTGCCATTGCCAGAATTATGGGATTTAGACTTCATCTGTTTATGTATACCAGCCGCAGCAGGCTCTGTCCTCAAATTCTCCCGAGAGCTGCCTGAACCGGCACGCTGCGGGCGCGAATATTCTATTGCCCCCTGATCTGTCAGGTTCTGATTAATCCTGGGTCTTCTGACTCCGGAACTTTTTGGCTCATTAGTGTTTTTCATACCCATTCCTAGTATACATTAGATGTATCTGTTCAGATAAAACGAATCCGAAGGTATTCTAACAGATTGCCCTCGGATCCGCAGTCCAAATTTATTTGCCGGGAAAACCTGTCAGTTGATAATTCGCCCGACTTTCTGCAGTGGTCTTGACCCGCGGTTGGCAAAGCCTTCTATTCTGACCACTGTCCCGGGTCTAGGTGCGTGGATCATCTTACCATTGCCGACATATATGCCTACGTGGCTATATCTTGAGCTAGATGGACCAAAGAAGAGCAAGTCTCCTAAACGCAGATTGGAATAATCGCTGTGCGAAAACGGTATGGATTTCACATATGACTTGCCCTGGCTATTAGAACTATGAGGCAGCTTAACACCAATTGAGGCATAAGCCCACATAGCTAGACCGGAACAGTCAAAACCGCTCATGCTCGCACCGCCAAACACATATCTAACCCCTAAAGCGCTCATGGCTTTATCCACAACCTGACGTCTCTGGGCAGCTTTGGAATCCGTTTCGGGTTCTTCCGGCTCTGGATCATCTGCAACTTCCGGCTTCTGGATCTCTTTAGTTGAAATCAGAGAATTCATCAGATAGCCTTTCTTGCCGTCTTCAGTTTCAATATATGACCACGTACCATTACTACTGATCCTAGTAAAGCTTTCGGCATAACCTAGCTTAGTCACGATCGAGGAAACAGTATTAGGTTCTTGTCTGACATTGGCAGTATGAACACCCACCCAGGCTTTCTTATTTATATCTTTAAAGGCTTCCTCTTCTTTCGGCTGTTCGGTCGATGTCTCTTCTGAACCGGGTGCTGTGGTTGAGATAATACCATTGCTGATATATGCTACCCGGCCATCGCTATTCTTAATCTTAGACCAGCTGCCATTGGTGGAGAGCTGTGTCAGCTTTTCGTCCAGAACAGCATAGCCCACAACTGAACTGTCTGTACTATCTTTCTCACGCAGATTGGCATAAGAGACCGTAACATAGACGCTGACATTGGTATCCCGATATTCCGTCGCAGCGGGTGCAGTCGGCGGCTCAGCCTCCTGTGGCGGAGCTTCCGGCTTAACTGTAGTCAAGAGGTCGTTACGCAGATAGCCCGTATCACCATTAGCAAGCTCGACTTTAGACCAAATACCATCGGTAGAAATCTGGTACACTTTATCGTTAAGCCGGACATCACCGACAGCTTCGGATTCAGTTGACGGTTCCGCACGCAAGTATCCGTAGCTGACCGTAACCCAGTTATCTTTGCCCATATTAATACTGTTTTCGGTCTTAGCAATTTTTTGTTTCTGGAACAGATTGGTCATCATATAGCCGGTCAAGCCGGAGTCAGTCTTGATCTTAGCCCAGTCGCCATCCACTTCGATCAAGCTAATTACAGTGCCGCGCTGAGCGAAGCCCACCCGCTCTGAATCAGCATTGGGCTCTGTGCGGATATTCGCCATATCTACATTGACATAACGAATTAAAGACTCAGGGGGCGGTTCAGTAGTGATAGTATTCGGATCAGATGTGGGTTCCGTAGCCTTAGCGGTTGTTTCCGCGGCTGTAGTCTTAGTCGTCTTGGCTTTGGTAGGTGCAGGCTCAGTCGCCTTGACCCTGGGTTCCGGCTTACTATCTTGCAAATACTGCGATTTGACATAACCCTCAACACCCTGGTAAGTCTTGACATAAGACCAGCCCTCATTTTTTGCCAGCTCGGTCACTGCCTCTCCATACATCAGCTGTCCCAAAACAGCTCCATTGGTACCAGGAGAAGCACGGAAATTCAAAACTGCATTGGCATAGACTTTTTTCGGTTTTGAAGTCGGCTGCGAGGTTGTCTCTATTACTTCAGGCTCAGTCGGAAACTCATATCTTTCAGCTACTTCCTCACTTATTTCTATTGCAGAAATAGGAGCTGCTTCAGACGCAGGAGCTGCCTTTGTTTCCTGTTCAAGCTGGATAAGCTCACCCGGGTTTAGATCACGTCCTGAATTTTGCTCCGGTAGAACGTCTACTTCCAAGGAACTTCTTTCCGGGCGCTCAAAACTGACATCGGTCTGCTGCCCTCTGGCAACCTGAATCTGGACGACTAGCACGGCTACAACCAGAATAGCCGCTATCGTGGGCAAACCTAAAAACAAAATTCGCCTACCCAGGCCGACAGGAGCATTATTGCGGTAACGCTGAAGCAAGCGCAAGGTCTTGCGCTTTGGTTTCCTCATGCCGGTAGAGCGTACGGGCGAGGAAGTAATATCGGAGAGACTAATGTCTTTCTTCTTCATAAATTTTTTCTCTTTTCAATTTTGCCGGACCGCTGCTATCCATATAATCCTCAGCTGACCGGCAATAATCTCATAGAATTAACTATTATTTTACCTCGATTCAGACTGTGTATCAAGTTACTACAAGACTAAAGTACAGATAGATTGTGGCATTGATGTGAACTTTTCCTACTTTTTGTTGCAGCTGAATCAAAAATATGACTATAGGATTATAGCCGAATTCAGATATTAAAATCAAGTTTCGCAGCTTTTCAGGTAATTATTCTTGCAAACAGGGGTTTCAAATTTCAATTATGTTTCGTATTTTTTCTCCAAAAAACTGAAGAGGAAAGACAGTAGTGTACCCAGAAAAAATGCCAAGATGCAAAAAGCGATTGCAACCGGTAAAGATAAACCCATCCGGTCCAGTCCTGCCGCTTGCAATGCCGGCCAAACAATGGTCGGCACAATTCCGACACAAGAACCTAGCACCAGCCCGAAGAGAATATGATAGACAATTGAATAATGTGTCTTAAACATCCAAGCAGCCGCTTTGGCCAACATAATTACAGTCAAACCCACACCAATTATGATAGGAATAACCACCATAGGTTCCAGATCTTTGACACCCTGAGCCATCTTATCGTACAGCCCAAGATACATCAGAAAATTCGAGGTTGATAAGCCTGGAACTATCACGCCCAAACCGATTAGAAAACCACCTCCGATCCAGACCGGGAAGCTGGGGGCGATCTGAGGCAGATAACTACCACCCAGCAGCATAAGTGCGACGATAACGCCAAGAGCTAAAACCAGACTCACCATTTCCTTTACGCCTCTGCCTTCTGCGCCGGCTTTGCGGAAAATTGTCGGAAGCGTGCCTACTACAAAACCCAGGAAGAGACAGACAAAGATTGGTTCATAAGAACTGAAGGCATATGCCACCGCTACTGAAAAGACCAGCAGTCCGACAATTCCGCCGATACCGATGGGCAAAAAATATTTCAGCCGCTTGAGGAAATCCTTGGTCAGATTGCTAAGGAAAACCATCAAATAGTCATAGACACCGAAAATTACCGCCAAAACCCCGCCGGAGAGTCCGGGCAAAATAGCCCCGATCCCAATCAGGACCCCCTTCAGCAATCTGACTAACCAGCTGCCAAGACCTTTTTCCTCCGGGATGGTAATTTCTTTGTGTTCACTTTGCTTTGCTTTTGTTTTCAGCATATCTTGTAAATTCTAGTCAAGCATTTTAATCTTATCAAGTAAAATTTCATCTGTTTGATTGTAAGATGTCTGCCAACTGGTCTAAGAGATATATATTCTTATTTTTGCTCTTCAAACCAATCCGATAATAATTCTCATCCAGGCCATAATAATTAGCGCAGGAGCGGATTAGAATCCCTCTGGACAATAAAGGCTCAAACAGAGGTGTTTCGGAACTGAACAGGAGATAGTTGGCATCACTGGGGAAAACGTTTAATCCCAATCCGGCCAATGCTGCGGCTACTCTGCTTCGTTCGGCAGCCACCAAAGCCACAGTGTCTGCAATCCAATCCGGAATTTGCAGTGCCGCCAGAGCTGCAATCTGCGCTACGGTGGAAACTGCCCAGGGCTGAGTGATTAGACGTAATCGATTGATTAACTCTAAATTAGAGCACATGACATAGCCGAGACGCAGTCCGGCCATGGCGAAGATCTTGGTAAAAGCCCGAAAAATAATCAAATTGTCAAATTCAGCTATTTGATCCTGTAGTGAGCGCCCTGATGTGAAAGGCATAAAGCACTCGTCCACTGCCAGCACTGCTCCTTGAGCCGCACAATGACGGACCAGCTCCAGCATCAGCTCAGGTTCAGTCAAAAGCCCGTTCGGATTGTTGGGATTGCAGAGGAAAACCAAATCGGTCCCGGCAGTGATCTGCGCCAAAATTTCGGATCCAAGTCTGAAGTCATCCTCAGGCTTAAGATAAAATCTCACTATCTCACTGCCCACCTGAGCCGCCGCTTCCTCATATTCTGAAAATGTGGGTGCCAGAGTCAATAATCGCCGCGGCCGCAGGGCAAAGAACAGACGGAAAATAAGATCAGCCGCACCATTGCCAAAGCAGAACCAGGATGGATTGAGCTGCCGGAGTTCGGCAACACGAGTTGCCAGCTCACGACAATAAGGATCAGGGTAAACATCATAGCAATCGACATTGGCAATGATCGCCTCTTTGATTTGTGCAGGCATGCCTGCCGGATGGAGATTGATCGAAAAGTCAAGGTCAATGCCTTGTATGCCGTAAATGTCGCCGCCATGTTGATATTTAGGGAAAACCATCTTAAAATCACCACCTCTGGATGCCGTATTCAAATTCTACTTGCCAGTAATAGGATTAGAAAAGTCCGACAGATTAAAATCAAGATCAGCATCAAGGCGGTTGTCCACCACTTGATCGTCTGAGCTCGCTTAATATCCTCAATTTCAACTGCCCGCACAGGATCGCCCAAAGCCGGCTTCTCAACCATGACTCCTCCGTATCTGGAGGCCCCACCCAAGACTATACCCAGGGCACCAGCCATAACAGCTTCAGTCTGTCCCGCGTTCGGACTCTTATGTTTACGCCGGTCACGACGCCAAATCTTCCAGGCGCCGGATACGGAAAAACCGCTTATCGCACTTGCCAATAGCATAATCAAGGCAGAGAGACGCGCCGGCAGATAGTTGGCAACGTCATCCAACAAAGCCGCCCGACGACCAAATTCCCGGTATCTGTCATTTTGATAGCCGAGCATTGAGTCCATGGTATTGATCGCTTTGTAGATAATGGCTGCCGGAATCCCGCCCAACATGAAATAGAATAAAGGGGCTATTATACCGTCAGCGGTATTTTCGGCAATTGTCTCCACGGTAGCCCTGACTACATCCGGCACTTCAAGGTCAGTCGTGTCCCGACCCACAATCATCGCCAGCTTCTGACGAGCGGCAGGCAAGTCCTGATTTTGCAAGGCATTATAAACCAGTTTGCTCTCCTCGGCCAGACTGCGAGCGGCCAAGATCTGCCAGCACAGAAGTGATGCCACGGCAAGATAGAGCCAAGGGGACAACAGCCAGGCTGCCGCCAGCATTGCCACTGAAACTGCTGCAGACACAAAAAGAACTGTCACCACCAGTACGGTACCGGCTTGCCGCTTGCGGCTTGAATTGTATAAAGCTTTTTCCAAAACAGAAATCAAGGCACCCAGCAATCGTACCAGATGCGGCCAACCCTGTGGGTCACCAATGATCAGATCAAGCAGAAAACCTATAATAATTGCCAGTGTCGAATAGATCAGCATGTCACTTGGGTTCTATCTCGCGGAGCTGTTTGCCATCCCAGCGACAAGCCAGGGAACCGCCACATTTGAGCATAGTGTCAAAAAATGAGCGGGGTGGATATCCTAAGGCGGACATCAAAGCCATGATTGTGCCCCCATGTACAATCAGTGCCGCTAAATAGCCATCAGATCCGCAACCCTCATCTCTCTTTCGATTCTGCTCTAACTCTATGATCATTCTGCGGAACGACCCGGTACAGCGTTCGACAAAAGCTGACATGGATTCGCCGCCGGGAATCTGGCCCTGGCCACCCGATTCCAGCCATGCCTCGTAGAGGGGATCACCCATCATTTCCGCAGCAGTCTTACCTTCAAAATAGCCGAAAGCAAGTTCTCTGAAACCAGGCACAACATTCACCGCCCGACCGGGGAAAATCACTTCTGCCGTCTGTAGGCAGCGCAGGGTTGGGCTGCTATAAAGATATTGGCAGCAAGGGGGCTGTGGCCATTTAGTCCGGAGTTGGGCAATGCCTGCCTCCGTCAGCGGCAAATCGGTTTTTCCAATATATCTCTTCTCGGCATTCCAGGCCGTCAGACCATGCCGAATCAATAATAGATCAAAGCTCTTATTTTCTTGCTTGATTTCTCTCATCTCAAATCTGCCTCAGCACTATTTCCGCTACAGCAACCGCCAGCAGAAGCGAACCGTAAATTATTTCTACTGCAAAGCCCGATGTATCTCCGGTCACACCCCCGAAATGCTTCTGAGCCAACCGTCCATAAATAAGGCAGGCCAGCCAGCTGATAGTTACAGCGGCCAAGCCTTGAATTGTGGAAACGACTATCATCAGGACGGAAAGTAGGAGCGAAAGCACCAGCATGGCTGTAGTCAGACGCCGTTTCGACAGATGGGCGGTCATATCGTACATCATTCCTGCCTTTCTGGCCTGCGGCAGGATTCCGGCTGCTAAAACAGCCAGTGAGCGAGCCAAAATCTGACCGCAACCGACCACGATCAAAACTTGGCCGGAGCTACCGGCCAGCACCTGCCACAAACCCAGTTCCAGAAGCAGAAGAAATAGCAATGAGATCAGGGCAAAAGATCCGGCCTGGGGATCTTTCATAATCTCTAATTTGCGCTCAGTGCTTTGTCGCGAGGCCAAGGCATCGCTGGTATCCATCAGGCCATCCAGATGAATGCCGCCCGAGACCAGAATCGGGATCAAAGTAGCCACGATCGCAAATAAGAGCGAATATGGTATATAAAGCAGACATAATCTGTGCCAGCCCCAGAGCAATAGGCCGCTGACACAGCCGACAAGAGGCATATAAGCGATGGCAGAGCGTATATTCTGCCTGGTCCAGTCAGCCTGAGGCATCGGTAAAATACTATAGGTTGAAAACGCAATCAGAAAAGGATTCAGATTCATATACTATCCTTTAAGCCAATGGGCTTTGCCGTCTCTGAGCTCCACCACCTCGTCCACCAGATCAAACAGCCTGGCATTCAAGGAATTCAAGGCTGAAATATACTGCCTGGTTTCATCATTATCGCCTTCGTGAAGTCCGCAGCAAAGGCTGACAAGTATCACTTCGGCACCATTGTCAGCCAGTTGCATCAGTTCTCTGACAGCCTGCTCTAACGCAGCCTCCGGAGCCAGCTTCTCTGTAAACAGCAGATTTGCCAGAAGATTTGAGACATCTTCTACCAGAACCAGATCTGTCGAGTCAAAGCTCAGTTCCGCTAAACTGCCATACACTTCGTGCGTGATATAACCGTCTGCCGCGCGCTGAGCTCGGTGCCGCCGAATTATCTCCTCCCCCTCAGATCCGCTGGGCTGCATAGTGGCTATATAGTGTCGCTTCCGTGACGATTGTCTGGCTCTTTGTTCCGCCCATCGGCTTTTGCCTGTAAGTCTAGCTCCCAAAATCAAGATCATAGTAAATATTTTCTCCCTTGTGTCATCGGACGCCGCTATAGTTTTCCTGTACTCCCTAAAACAAAGACAATCTTTCTCTAGCGCCGCCGGACGCTGGCTAGTAATTTATGTCGGCAATTAACATATCTGCACTGCCGGCTAAGAGTCAAAGATCTGCTTACCTTCATATTCATCCAGATAGCTTTCATCAATCAGACCCTCGGCCATCGTCGCCATCTGATTAGTCACCGCACAGGCAGCCGCTAGAATTTCGATCGCAATCGTACAACCGCTGCCCTCACCTAAGCGCATATGCAGATTCAGCCAAGGCTCTAGACCCAACTCCTGCATCGCCAGCAGATAGCCTCTCTCTGTAGAC
Source organism: Clostridiaceae bacterium (assembly GCA_012519085.1). Lineage (GTDB taxonomy): Bacteria > Bacillota > Clostridia > Saccharofermentanales > DTU023 > UBA1046. Next base: position 19,424 of record JAAYQX010000043.1, on the reverse strand, counting down.
TGATGCGAAGGGAAAAGATAGTCCTTAACTCCTGGTGCCAGGCGCACAGCGGCCAGCGCTGCAACCGCTGAGATAAAGCCGTCTATAACCACCGGTATGCCGGCTGCAGCCGCACCGATAAAGGCTCCGACCATACCGCAGATATCGAAACCGCCGACCTTAGCCAGCACATCGACTACATCCCGGGGATCCGGCTGCAAATTGCTGACGGCTCCGTCGACGATGGCAATTTTTCTCTTGAAACCATCGTCCGACAGACCGGCGCCGCGACCCACGACCTCTGCGGCGGGAACTCCGCTCAAAGTACAATAGACGGCGGCTGAAGTAGTGGTATTGGCAATACCGACTTCACCAACCCCTACAACCTGGCAACCGTCATTTACCAAATTTTGAACAGTCTCAATGCCTGTCAAGACGGCTGTTAGCGCCTGCTCCCTTGTCATAGCGGCTTCACGCGCAATATTGGCGGTACCGTGGCCCAGAGAGCTATTTTGGATTGCCGCACAATCATAAGGATCATAGATGCCCATATCAACCACATGAACTCTCTGACCGAAATGCTTAGCCAGCGCCCCCATGCCTGTTTTATAATGCGTCATATTGACAGCCTGCAACATAGTAACATTGCGGGGCGTGATCGAAACCCCCTCGGTCTGCACACCGTTATCGGCGGCAAAGACCAAGATCACTTTACGGTTAATTTCATTATGAATCCGGCCTGTAATGCCGGCCATTTGGATCGACATAGCTTCCAGCTTGCCCAGACTGCCCGGAGGCTTAGCCAGGCTGACCTGATAGTCTTTAGCCGCTTGCATCATCTCTTGATTAAGGGGTTTGATCTTCTCCAACCAATCCTGCAGAATTTGCTCTTTATTCATGTTTTCCCTCGTTTTTACCAGCCTGCCGCATCTCATTTAGAAATAGTCGGCTTATATTACTGATCTCGGCTTGTTCTATTGATCTCATCATATCATCCGGCAGAAAGATCTGCGCAAACTTTACAGCTAGAAAAATCCCTTCTCCTTCAGCCAGTTGATCGAAACTGCGGGATTGGGCACTTCTAAAGTGAGAGAAATCTCCGGGCAGAGTGCAAACAAATGATCCAGAACCGAGACTAGATCAATCGTGCCCCGGCCCAGATCCAGATGCAAATCATCCGTACCGTCATTGTCATGCAAATGAATATGCGACAGCCAAGGCGCCAGTGCGGAAATCCATTCCTGTAGCGCATATTCGGAAACAACGGAATTGGCATGACCAAGATCCAAACAGGCCCGAAAGCGAGGATGATTGACTCCCTGACAGATCTCCACTTGTAAAAAAGGATCTTCTTCCAGCACATTCTCCAATAGGATCTCTACCCCCTCCGGCAATTGCGGCAAGAATTCACGCCAGAATAAAATGGAGCGCTCAATCATCCAATTCCTATAATAAATCTGCGACATATAGCCCGTATGACAGACTATCCTGGAAATTCCCAGCTCGCCTGCGATCCGACATGCCTGCAGATATCTCTCCCGGGTCAATCTAAGCAGTGCCGGATCAACGGCTGCCGGAGATAGTTCCATATAAGCCGCATGTAAGACCGAAGGTCGGCCCAGCTTGGCCAGTATCTGTCGATAATGTGCGATCTTGTCCGTAAGATCCGTCTCCAAAATAGTGGATACGGCAAAGTCCGCAATTTCAAGCCCCAAGTCGTGTGCAAAAGCGATTTCGACTGCCGTTTCGGCAATAGTTGAGATCAACCAATACATTTGATTCGCCTTTCCCTATTGATCCTGTTGTATTTGCGGCCGGTTAGTTTTACTATATTCTGCCGGCCGATTCTGTGCTGCTGTCCGGTAACCATATACATATATGAAATTATATATATGTTTTAAGTACCGTTCCTGCTTCATCTTATCAATAGTAGTTAAAACAATGACACTGTGCCAGAAAAACAGTTAAAATCATTTCTATTTTTCGATCAGACCGTATTTTACTTTTACCCGATCCAGCTTCTCCAGCATCGTCTCCGATAAAAACCACAGAAAAAGTACCGTTGCAAGTGCGTGGATCACATCTACAGGAACGCCGGTAATATAGGCTGACAGTATCATCTGCCAGTTAGGATTTGGTTGATACATCAGCACAGAAGCAGGATTCATAATACCACCGTAGATCACAAAAACAGCTAGACCTCCAAATACACTTAAACTGAATCGATCCCTGTATAACAAGCCCTTACGGAAGAGAATGCCTGCCAGTAAGCCAATAAGACCCATAGCAAACATTTGCCAAGGAGTCCAGGGACCCTGCCCAAAAAGAATATTAGAACAGAGCATGGTCATAGACCCTACCATAAAGCCGGCCTCACCACCAAAAGCCACCCCCGTCAAAATAACCATTGCTGCAACAGGCTTAAAGCTAGGCAGAGCGAAAAATACAGCACGTCCACCAATCGCCAGTGCACTCATAACAGACAAAATAACCAGCTCCCTCGCTTGGGGCTTTCTGCCCTCGAAGATTAGGAAGAAAGGAAACATTGACTCCAGGAGAATGGCAAAAGATATCATCATATAGCTTCGTCCACCATCAATCGTCAAACCAATCGCGATCGTCAATGGAATTGCCAGCAGTGATAACAGGATAGCTACTTTTGTTCGTTTGCTGAGCTTTCCTTGCATCAATTTTTGCTCCCTAACGGGTGCCTGACGGCTAATGCTGGCAGCAAAAACAGCCAATAGAGCAAACATCAGGACATAGACCCAAATCTTACTTTTTATTAAGCCACTTTCCTTATAAAGTTGACTTAAATCCAGCATGACGGCGGTATAAAGCAACAAGCCTAAAGCGGCACAGCCGGAAAAAATACCCAGAATTTTTCTCCACAAAGGCAACTTTCGGGGTTTGTGTTCTTCAGGGGGTGTAATATCTATTTTCTCCGGACGTTGGGGCAACTCAATTGAAAACGTCTCGCCGCCACAGCTCAGGATCACATCCTCCGCTGTCACCGCATTAGGCAGCAGATGCCTGGCCATACGATTTGCAGCAGTAGTATAGAAGCTCTTGCCGGCAAAAAAAGGTTGAGGAGCATCAATACTCACAATGCTTCCGTCAAAGAACAGGCCACAGCGGTCAGCATAAGAAGCACAAAATTCCACATCATGGCTGACCATAATAATGCAAACACCCTGGGTGGTCAGCTCTTTTAGAATCCGAGCAAAAATAAGCTTAAAATCGTTATCTACACCTTTTGTAGGCTCATCTAATAGCAGAACATCTGGCTTCTGAAGCAGGACCTTGGCCAATGCTGTGCGCTGCTGCTCACCGCCGGAAAGATCATAGGGGTGTCGATCTAAAAGACCTTCTAAACGGCACAGAGAAACCATTTCACCGATTTGATCCGCCACATCCTGCAACTTTTTCCCGGGAAATGCAGCCATTAACTCCTCACGGACATTCTTCTTGACTAATAACATTTGTGGATTTTGCGGAAGCAAAGAAACCCTTTTTGCTCTACAAATCATTTTCCCCCGATAGGGTTTGCGTACACCGCTTAAGACAGCAAGAGCGGTGCTTTTTCCGGTGCCGTTACCACCTAAAATGCACAGTAGCTCTCCGGGATACGCCTTTACGGAAACACCCTTTAGAATATCAGGAGTTTCTTTTTCATAACGGAACCAGATTTCATCCAGTATAATACAGGGCTCCACAGTGGGTATTTTTACACCCTGCTCGGGAACAGATGTCAGTTTATTTTCTTTCGCCCATTCTGTTAGTTGACTCCTGCCTTCACTTACTGTCAAGGGACAAGGAGTATTCCAATTCAGGCTACCCCAAATCCGCATAGGAGTAGGCATGGAATGGAGCATGGAATGGTTTCTGGCTCTGAGTATTTCAAATGTCCCGGCAGGATCCTTATCAGCAATCAGTTCACCTTGATCCAATATCAGCAAGCGATTAGCCATAGGTATTACGTCCTCCAGACGATGTTCGCAGATCAGGATGGTTATACTCAGCTCCCGATTGATACGGCCCAGAATTTGCAAAAAGTCAGTGGCGGCAATGGGATCAAGTTGACTGGTAGGTTCATCCAGGATGAGGATATCCGGCTGTAGCACCATAATAGATGCCAGGTTCAAAAGTTGCTTTTGACCTCCGGAAAGCTGGGCCACTTCCATGTGAAACCAGTTTTGAATACCAAAAAAACTTGCCATTTCCGCAACACGACCTCGGATAGTTTTATTGTCCTCCCCCAGGCTTTCCAGACCAAAGGCTAGTTCGTGCCAGACCTTATCAGTCACGATCTGACTGTCAGGATCCTGTAGAACAAAACCTATTTTAGCGACTTGTGTGCGAGTATTGACCTCATCCAGAGGAATGCCATTGAAAAGAATCGTACCTTCTTTTCTACCATGGGGAGCAAGAACAGTTTTTAGTTGTCTCAGTAGAGTAGACTTGCCACAGGCGGAGGGCCCGGCCAAAACAGCAAAATCTCCCTGTTTCAGTTCCATAGATATATTCCGCAGGGCAGGCTTTACCTGTTCCGGATATGTAAAGGTTAGATTTTGGATCGTAAAGAGTTCCATTTATGATCCTCCATCAGGTTTATGATTAGCGGTATTAGACAAACTCCGCTGTAACATAGATAGGCAAAGATCTGCACAGGTTCTACCAGATTACCGGTAAGCGCAGGATAATAATCCCATCTCATCGAGCCTGTAAAGTAGGGAACCAGCGCTCCCAGACACAGTATTGCCAAAATCACCGTTATAATCCCATCCCGTTTTTCAAAGCGATAGATAGAATAGGCTGTGCGTCCAGCAATGCCGTAACCCCTACTCTTCATAGAATCCGCTGAAATAATTGATTGTTCCATAGCCCAGCTGACAGTAGCAGAAAAAGCAGAGAGCGCTTGCTGCAGCTTCTCCTTGACATTTTCCGGTTGGCGCATAGCCCTCTGAGTCCTTATAACGCTTTGCAGAAAATTCTTAAACCGCGGAACAAATCGCAGTGTCATGGAGATTAGCAGGGACATGGCCGGAATCACTCGCCCAAAGAGATAAATAATTTTGTCCGAGGTAAATACTTCATTGCAGCAATTGAACCAAATAATAGATGCGGCCATCATCACAGAGGCAGCAAGTCCGTAAATAATTGCTTCCAATGTCACCGGATTATCATTGGGCAGATACCACAGGATCGTCATACCCTCATGATTAAACAGGGGATTAATAATAGCTACCAGCAGTAAAATGGGCAGCAGATACCCAATCTGACGCAGCATTCCCCGACCTCCACGCAGATATAATAAATATGCGCAGCTACTAAATAAGGAAATGCTCAGATAGATAGGCTGCATAATGAACATCGTCATTCCCAAGACCGCAGCAAAAAATGCCAGATTCACTGCTGGATGAAATCCGGAAAATGACTCATTCTTCATAACCCGCCCCTAAATCATCACCTAAATCACAGGTATAGTTAAAAACGATAGCATCTTCATCAGCCAGTTTATATACAGAACAGCCCAAAGAGGGATAAATGCCATTGACACTGAACATCCAGCCGGACTGGGGACCGCAATCAAATTCATAGAGATTTCCGATTCCTTCAATATATACGGAACCATAGACCCGAGCGTCTACATATTCAAAATGGATTTTTTCCTCCCGAAGCACCCTTCGGAACACATCAAATACGGAATCACCGGCAGCAAATTCTACAATAGTTTCTGACAAAAGCTGACCGTCAGCGGGGACAAGAGCCGCTTTACCTGTACTCATTTCATCCAAATGCTCCAAAAGGGTATCGCAACGAATCTCTAATGTACAGGTCAGCTTGCCATCCCCGTTGGTATCAGGAACATTTACATCAGGTCTTCCGGAGCAACCGCAAAGCAGACACACAATTAAAATACAGCAAAATATTTTCTTAAACATATATAATGTCTTCTGTCAGTTAGGAGATCAGCTCCAAAAAGAGTTGATCTCCCTTGCCATTTCTTTCAGAATAGTTATTCCTCTGATTGCACAGGAAAAACAGTGATTGTACCGTTGATATATTCCAGCATCAGAGTAATATCCACCGTATTAACTACGCCATCCCCGGAAACATCTGCCGCCAAGATTTGGTCTGCAGAAAACTGGGTCAAGCCATTAATGTAGCGTAAAGCTAAGAGTACATCTTGCACATTCACACTCCCGTCGCCATTTAAATCACCGTACACAATATCTTTTCCGATCATCAATGTCAGTACAACCATGGGCTCCGGGTAGTCAACGCCCGCAGTACCATTCTGATTCTGATACATCACATAAGGGAAAGTAATAACAAAATCCGAATCAGCTGTGGTCAGCGGCTCTTCAGACCAAGTAATATATTCAGTTACATCCTGACTGGTGCCGTTGCTGTAATGAGCGATCACTTGCATTCCGGTGCTATTAAACACCTCTCCTTCTTGATAAGTCATCTTCTCAGGCTCTTGTGTGATCTCTAGATTTTCGATCGTGCTGCCCACTGCCATCAGATAGGCCGAATCGTTCTTAAAATAGATCGTTCCACATTCGTCCATAATGGGACTGCAAAGGGCGTACTGAGCTTGATCACCATTAGGCGTAAAGAGCGCATAGGCGGTTTCATAGGTCTTCACGGTGCCTTTATCCATATAAGTTTCAACACTTATAAGACTGGCGCTGGTCTGTCCGGGCTTGTCTTGCAATACTCTAAGCTTCCCCGGTGTATAGTTGTCGAAAAAATACACATATACATTGCCGGTCTCTGCATGATATGCTGTAGTCAGCACACCACTGGTCTGAGGATAGCCCTGAGTTCGTACAGTATAGGCAATCTCCCAGTTGGGTATATCAATGACAGTTATATTATGTCCGCTATAGGCGCCGAATTGACTGGTTCCGGAAGCTCCCACATAAGCTCTGCCATTATAAATGGTCGGTGTACAGGTACTCATGGCGGGAGCTGAGCTGTCGCTCGAATAATTATACAGTTTCAGAGTTCTAATATTTTCAATCTCCCCGGAGCCGCTGATGCTGGCTTCAAAGAAATAGCCACCCTTATTTGTGAAATAATATTTGCCGTTATAAGCAGTTATTGAACTACGAATATCGCCGGGTACTCCCATCTTCCATTCGTCCAGCAGCTCGCCGGTCCTCGGGTTAAAACTCAGCAAGCGCGCCTTGCCTGATGTATAGCCGGAAGCACCGTCATCTGTACCGATCAAGAGATAATCGTCACACACATAGGCGCCTGCCCAGTAGAAGCCGCCGGGGCTGCTATAGCGCCAAGTAGCTAATTTTTCTTCTTTTACATTGTTAGGATCTTCATCCGTAGCGCTAAGACAAACATAGTTTGCCTGACTCGTCTCGCCAATCCAGAAACCGGTATAGACATACCCGTCATGATAAACGATGGAACAGTTAGGCTGCCCACCCAACGGATCACGGTAGATCCAGAGCGATTCCAGCGTCGCTGCATTGAAAGCCTGAACAGTTCCGCCCGCCAGACCAATAAACAGCATGCCGTCCGCATAAGTAGGCGGATTGATGGCAAAGCTGGAGCTACAATCCATTGTGCCTGTTTTAACAATAGCACCGGTCACGGTGTCTACTTTATAGATAGTAGATCCAGAATAAGTATAGAGATAGCCATCTACTAAAATAGGACAGCCACAGGCATTCTTATCATAACCATCGCCGATTTTAGTTGCCCAGTATAATACCGCTTCATCGTCCTGAATCGGCGTTGGTGAATCGATTACACCGTTATTTTCATTGTTTCGGCGCAAATGGGGCCAGTAAGAGGACAGTTGCTGCAAACTTGTATTGGGTGCCGCTTCTGTCAGCACAAATGTTTCGATTGCATCCGCAGCGGGCACTGTATAGCTGCCGCTAATACCACGATAGCCTGCACAAGTAATCGTATAAGAATAACTGCCTCCGGGAGTTAAGAGATAAACACCCCCATTGCCCAGGACATGTTTGCCGTTCAGATCATTAGTCAAGTAAACGATCGCATCATCAGGAGTGGTCTGAAAGGTAATTGCCACAGGATCTGTTTTCTTGATTGCAAAGCTATATTGAGTGGGAACAGCAATATCTTCCGCATGGCAGATCTGCACCGTAAGTGTTTCTGTATCCAGCTCAGTATTGAGAGAAATTTCAATATTCTCAAGGGTATCGTACCTAGTGCCGTTCACAAGGGCATAATACCCGCCGCAGCAATCGGTCATATCCAATACATTAGGAAAAGTACCGGTAAAATACAGCACCGTTTCGTCGCGGTTGACATCAATCCGATAATTTGTAATATCCCGGTCAAAATTGCAAATATCTCCCGCGCTATCCAAGAGTGGCAGTTCACCTTCCACTCCTGTTATTGCCATGTCCGTTAGATGAAGTTTTCTTGCCAGAGTCAGCGTATAATCCTGATAGTATTGAATGTCACCAGAGGTATCGGAAATTCGCAGAATAACTGCATTACTGTAACCACTTCTATCAACGGCCCTCGTCAGGATTTGAGCACTACCGTTAGGGTTGACTTGCCTCGTTATAGAGACAGAGCGTTGAACCCCATGCGTTCCCGCGTAGGTAGACTGCGTCAAATAATTTGCCGTCATTGCATAATTTGAGCTTGCCTGTATGTAGACCGTAGTATTGTGATCGGAAACCTCATACACATAGCCGTGATCAGCTGAGGTGAAGTCGCTGTCACATGGATACTGTATACGATTTTGGATGCTACCGCTGTCATACAGTGCCAGATCATCTAGCCAGTCTATAGTTATAGGGGCTGCGACATTTACATTCAAACCATCCAAAGCAGTAAAGGTAGAAGCCGTATGGTAATGTATGTTCTTAGTCGCTCGATAAGTATAACTTTCCCCGGGAATCAGATGATATATACCGCTGATCGGCACAATCACACTGCCCGCACTATTTTCAACTTGGACGCTGACATCTTCAGGAGTTGTCAGTGTTACCGGAACAGAATCTTTTTTAGTGATATTCAATGTATAGCTGCTACTCTTGCCATTAGCAGATACGGTCACCGTATGGCTTCCGCTTGAAGTAACAATTCCCTCCCCTGTAACGGTATAATCCGCTCCAAAAGGCTCTGCCTCGATATCCAAGCTGTCAGAAACGGTGGTAATTTCATAGCTGTAAGTCACAGGATCGTATGCCACCGGTAGGATAGTACCGTCACCGGTTACAACAAGCGATGCCAGAGTAGGAATTCTTTCGATGAGCATATCATAGCTTTGGATTTGAGTATGAGCATTATCATCAAAGTATTGAGCCTCCAGCCGAAAGTTAGCTCCCTCCATACCTTGCTTAACGAGATGGGTTAATGCCGTTTCGGTGCTTTCCCAACTTCTGGCGGTATCGGAATAATCAATACCATTTAGACCTGTATAAATTGTTCTAAGTTTCGTCGTATCAACATTTGGCACAGCCCCCTGTTCTATATTCAGATATAAGTCACCTACTTTACGTGCAATATCAGGTATCTGATAGACAGCCGTATGTGTTTCTATATTCTGAACATAAGGATAAGCTTCCTTATCTCCGTCCAAGATTTTGGTCGCCCCAAACCATTCCCCGTCAGGAAGAACCGTTGTCAGAGATGTGTTTTCGGCAACTGTTACTGTTCCCTCAGTGCGGTTATAGCTACCGTCGGAAACGGAAAAATTATATTCACCGGCAATAACCTGCATGCTCGTACCGGTTACTACAGTTTCATTACCGTAGATATCTGTTAATTTGACAACAGGAGCTGTCAGGATTGTGCTCCCCTGCATGGCAGAAATAGTAAGTGTATACTTATCGCCTTGGAAAATAGCTTCATAATCGCTGATAGCTTGGTTAAGCTGCTCCAGTACAGCTTGAGATGTTGCGCCATCTCCGTTCCGGATCGCAGCCAGACCTAAATTATAGGCATCCTGCGCTGCAGGGTAATGCTGCACATTGCCCATATTGCGATACTCTGCCATCCTCAAGATCAGCTCCAGCAGTTCCTCAGAATATTGAGAGGAAACACCGATACATAAGGCGGAAATATCTTCCGCAGACACATCCAGATCATAGCCTCCTTCATCATAAAAACGGATAAAGTTAGCAGTTATCCCATCCACCTCGTAAATGAAACCCTGTTCCAGACCAACAAAACTATGATCTGATGCCAGTAATGCCTCCTTTACAGACTGACCGGATGTATAGGGAATGTATACCGGCTCAATAATAATTGAGTTGGCATTCGCTGCTGTCAACACAAAACCGCTTTGCGTCTCAGCAGCTGCCGGCACTGCCGGTACCAGCATAAAAAACAACAGAGCCAGACTGAGTATCAGCGCCAGTTTTTTCTTCATTTTATTCCTTCTCACTTTCGTTATTACCTTTCTATTAGTAAAGACAATCCCACAACCGATAGCGCAATTTGTCTAAGATTGTCCATTTCTGCTTGCATTCTTGTAAGACACAGACAGCATACGCATCCATCTCTCTGCGCTGCCGGTATGTCATTTCATGATTGCTAAACAGTGCCTCTTGGTTCAATTCCTCTGCCTTCTGTCTGCCGCCTACCTCTATAGCTGTACAGCTACTCAGTAGCTTAACCGCATAACCAAATCGCATGGCGATGGCATCACGATGTGAAGCCGCATTGATTGCTGCAAGCGCTTTCTGAAGTTGTTTGCGTTTCACAAGGATGATAAGCACAAAAACAAGCAGCAGAATAAGCAGTAAATATATTAAATAGACTTTCTTGATCGAGAAAGAGAAGCGATCCTGCTCCGGTTCTTTAATCAACTCCGGTTGTTCTACCTGCGCATATTTCAGATGGTCTCCGGTATATGTCAGCCCGCTTTGGGGCAAGTTGCTAGCCAATTCCAGCTCTTCATCATCTATATATCCGGGAGTTACCTCAAAGGGAACAAATCCAACGCCCGGCAGATAATATTCTGCCCAGGCATGGGCATGCTCCTCAGTCAGAATAATTTCTTGTTCAGACAGATACGAGGTCGCTTCAGCTGCAGGAAGGTAATAACCTTCCACATATCTGGCAGGCACACCAAAATATCGGAGCATCAGCGTAGCAACCGTCGCATAGTGAACGCTATATCCGCTGCCGCTTCTTTCTAAAGTATATTGCAGGAAATCTGCGCTGCCATTAAGAGTTTTTACTTTTTCGTCATATACCAGCGCGCCGTCAAGATATATTCTAATAAATTCTCGGATCTGGGAGAGAGTCATTGGCCCTTTATCTTCTCCCAAATGACGATCCAAAACGGACCAGCTTTCGTTCGTCAGCTGCAAATCCATCTCAGTTATATACTCTCTATACGCTTTCTCCAATATCAAATACTGAGCGACATTGTTTCTGGCTTGTGCTGAAGCAAGGGACTGCTGTACGGTATGCCATTCCGGGACACTGCCCGGATAGTATCTCAGGGTATCCGCTTCAGGAAGCATAGCATCACCAATCAATCCGGAATCCAGCATGCCGTTACCATACAAAGCATAGGGATAATAACCGTGGGCACTGCAAGCCGACAAATTTTCTATTGTTAACTCTTCCGCCGGAGCCTGAGTAATAAATGCGGAGGCTGTACCAATCTGGCTTTGCCCAAAGAAGTCTGTTTGATGAAGCCAGTAAAACAGACTTTCATATTCCGCCCGCTTTTCCGCACTCAGTGACAGCCAGGCTGTTCCTGAATAAGTCTCGTATATCTTCCCGCGCAGATATAATTTTTGCGGCTCAGACATGGTAATTTTCAGTGCCTGAGCATCGCTCTTACGCCACTGTGGCAGATTCTGCAAATCACCTTCCGGCATAGAATTGGTATCCTGATTGTAGAGGATATCATGAAGTAAACTCTCCCATTTTTCTTTTTTTGCTTCCGTATTCCCGAAGAAAAATCCCGTGCCGGCAGCAATCGTTCCACAAAAAAGAATTATGAGAAACCAGGTTGGAATACCCCCATATCCCTGTCCACCCGTTCTAGCGTCAGACTTTTTCATCACCAGCAATACACTTCCGGCACCAATCAGAATCGAACCAGTTTCTACGGGGAAAAAGCCTGTCAATACGGCAGCATAGACAGGAAGCATAATAGGAAGAAAAAAGAGTATTTTCCCGGTCTGTATGCTCAAATGTAGTAGCAGCACACTGAGCGCAAGAACCGGCGCAATGCCCCATAGGGCTGATGCATCTTTCGAAATCGCAAAGTCCAGGTATATGCGTCCTGTCATTCTAGTTAATTGGTCCCTCAGATCATTTCCAAGGCATCCCATGCCCCCCATAACCTGTCTGTGGAACACAGCACAGACAAGTATTATAAGAAGTAACATGCTAATACAGACTAATCTGCCTTTTCCCGTCAGCTGCAATAGCCACAAAGCAACCGAGAATACAAGCATACCTAGGAAAAGTTTCCACCACTGTATAGAAATTGACGGGAACCAGCTGCAGCAGGATATTGCCAGGCCAAGAAGTAAAACTAAACTCACCGGAATTCCATTATAGGCGCTATGAATTTGTGAATCGCCCTGAACCGGGCGCATTGCAATACTAAGACTGCCGCTATCCCTGTCCATGGATTAAATCTCCAATCTTTCCAGTCTTTCGCTATAGTTTGTAGAAGAGAATACAACACTGCTTCCATCTTCATATTCTTCGTCCGTACAAACTAAATAAGCTATCCCCTTTATCGCCTCACTATCCGGAATCTGAGAAGTAATGTATATTACCAGTCCATATCCATCCAGATTAGGCTCTGGACAATCAGCATCTCCGGCCTGGGTTACCAAAGCAGGGATCGCCTGTAAAAGAACTTCGCTATTACGAATTCGCAATAGCTCCAGATCGTCTTTTTCTGTCCAGCACAAGTCAAAGTTTGTGCCTTTGTCGCAAAGAGATTGACAGACAGATGCCGATACTTCAGCCATTGCATCCATGTTTTCCGGGGGACATTCATGCCTTTTATCCCAGAACACCAGTATAGACCGACTGACACTCTGGCTGGGTTCTCTTAAAATCAATTTATCCAGCTTGGAAGACAATTTCCAGTGAATCTGGCGAATATCGTCGCCACTTTGATACTCTCGCAGTTGAAACACCTCTGTGCGGTCGTCACCTTTCCTAGAAATAGTACTGTCTTCCGAAACCGCAGACACGGGAGAAGACACCACATCACAGGCAAAAAGATTTGGTAAAATTGTGATTCTGGCAGCGGCTTTTAGCGGCACGTCCAAAGCAAAAAGACCAAAGTAGTCCATAATTAAAACGGACTGTACATATATATATACTCTACCGCAATAGGCACTCTCTAGGGAAAAATCATGTCTGCTATTCTTTCTCGGACTAAGGGCAGTAGCCAGTTCCAGAGTGTTTTGCTCATGGGTCAGATCATTGATAATTCCCAGACGACAGAATAGTTTTGTTGCCGGAAACCAGGCTGTGTTTTCAAGCAAAATCGATCCCAGGCAAGCGTTGTGTTTAGCAGCAGTTGTCGATATTTGAATTTCGCCATTGATTTTCTTTCGCACATAAAAATTTATGCACAGGGACACGGGAGGAATTAACAGAATAAATGCCGTCAATCCCCAAAGCCATCGATTACCGACTGCCAGACACAATACGATAAGCAAAGTAAGCATCAGGATATATTGCACAATCGCGCTGGCTCTGTTTCGCTTCATTTTTTATTTCACCCTAAACTCCCGATGATCCGGCTTGACAACAGTTTGGAGCAAGTTTTCAGTAATCAGTTCCGGTGTGTGCTCGTGGAGCCTTGCCTTGGAACTCAATACTATGCGGTGGGCACATACATCCGTAAAAATAGATACTATATCTTCGGGAGTCACATAATCCCGCCCATCCAGATAGGCATTTGCTTTTGCCGCCCGGCAAACCGCCAGTGCGCCACGCGGGCTGATGCCCAGCACAACATAGGGATTAATTCTTGATGCCTCCGCCAGTTCAGATACGTAATTGTAAATGCTGTCGGCAATATAAACAGCTGTGGCTTCTCTGATCATTTTTTCCAGTTCCTCAGCATTTGTGACCGTGCGACAGTGATCCAGAGGATTATCCAGATGACGGTCACGCATCAGCATGACCTGGCTGGCCCGATCGGGATAACCAAGAGACAACTTGATGAGAAAGCGATCCAACTGAGCTGTAGGCAACATCTGAGTACCCGCACTGCCCACCGGATTCTGAGTTGCCAGAACCACAAAAGGTCTCGGCAAGATATGAGTCTGACCGTCCACCGTAACTTGATGTTCTTCCATAGCTTCCAGCAGCGCAGATTGGGTCTTACTGGAGGTTCTGTTAATTTCGTCCGCCAGGAGTAGGTTGGTTATAATGGCACCGCTCTGGTATTTCAGCTCACCACTAGCCTTATCAAAAACAGAAAAGCCGATAATATCGGAGGGCAATGTATCTGATGTAAACTGCACGCGCTTATTCTGTAGACCGAGTGTCTTGGCAAAAGCGTTGGCCAGTGTCGTCTTGCCCGTACCCGGGACATCCTCCAGTAAGACATGGCCCCGGGCGAGGATAGCCACCAGAACCTTACGGATCTGCTGCTCTTTACCCAAAATGACCTTGTTAATCTCGGCTAAAATTTCATCAGTTATTCTTGCCATACTTTTTCCTCTTTCTTGCAATTGCGATACAAATAATCAATACAGCCGCTAGTCCAATAACAGCGTAATAAATACCACCATACTGTGACTTCTGATTAGGACCGGAATAATCTGCAAAATCAAAGATCCAACCCCGGCCACTCCGGAACTTTTGCAGTGCTGTCAATGCCAGCAATACTTGGGCAGTCGCCAGGTAATTATCTTCCGTATCTTCTTTGGTATGTCCGTAGGTACCATCCTCCCGGTGAAATTGCTCCAGTCCGGTCAGTATAGTGTTACTGCCCCGGCGGAAACGGCTGTCTGTATCAGGATCAATCCCCAATGCACATAAGGCTAAAATCACTTGTGCGGAGCTTTCCGCATTCTCATCTCCGTAAGCAGTGTACAGGCAATTTTCATTCATTGAATCGGAGAGATAAGCAAGACTCTCATCAATTACTCCAGGATATTCCGGGGCATATGGCGCCAACGCTTGAAGTGCCATTGCAGTGATATCTACATCGGATTTTCCTGCCACCAAACCGAAGCCGCCATCTATTTCTTGTGCACCTATAATCGCCTGGATCATATCCTCACGGCTGAATTTTGAATTTTCCGGAATCTCTGCGCCACTAGCGTCCAGTACAAGCAAGGCGTAGATCCAGCCGTTAAGTCCCTGGTTACCGATAGAAGTTCCCGCAAAACCGTATGTGCCGTCAGCAATCAGATCGATAGCCATACCATCGGACTTTGTTCCAAAGTTTTGTGGATCACCGCCCAGTGCCAGTACTGTCAAGGCAATGCGATGGTAGGGTGTAGATTTTATACGATCAAGACCGTCTTCTTTGTTGTAGTACATTTCTACATACTCTTGCAGATGCTGCAGATATTGGGCAAAATCCTCCTGACTTCCACTGAGGGCGAGCGCTATTGCAGCCCAGTCGCAGACAGAAGTCCCTGCAGGAAAATCTTCGCCCATGCTCAAGAGCGTGCCGCTCCTGCCACCTAAAGCACTAAGTCCGGAACTTGTCTGATGTACCAACTGATCAAGGTCACTGTTCTGAGCCGCTCGCGCGGGAACAAACAATATTGTCAGGCATAGTGCCAGCACCAGAAATCTTGTTATAGGTTTGCACAAATTAATCCTCATCTTTATCTCTTAAAAAGCACAATTGGATCTATGCCACAGAAAGCTCACTTGCAGATAAGCCAGAAAAACACTTTTCTGTAAATCGGTGTGGTGTGTGGTGGGAGAATTACCTTCTTCCGGTTCTGTCTCTTCCGGCACTGTTTCTTCCGGCATTGTTTCTTCCGGAACTGTTTCTTCCGGCACTGTCGGCTCACCGGTCATGGGGATCACCTCGCGCTTGGTTTCCCTGCACTTGGAACAGGTATATTCTATATAGCCGTCTTCCGTTTCTGTCGCTTCAACACGATCTGTTTCCTCAAAGTCATGCTCCAGTGGTGTATATCCATCATTGATCCAGACACCACAATAGCTGGAGAGGCTGCCATATCCACTACCGGTAGCATCATAACCGCCGATGTCTTTACCATATGCCAAGGTGAAACGAATATTGATAGTCATACCATTACTGAGTCGATAATTTGACATACCTCTTCCCGGGTAAACACTACCGTTTATGGAATACATCCAGCCGGAACCTATGGTGTAATCGTGTTCGCCAAGTATGTCACGATGGGGACCTTGGGTGAGAGTTATCCCATCGCGGAGGATCGCTTTCCACAGTTTCTCCGGCACTTTTGCACCTCTGCACAGATCTCCGCGCTCAATTTTCCGTAGATAAAAACCCACATTTGCAGATCCGTCATAAGTTGCATCATAACCGTACTCATCCAGGAATTTTATTACCACATCTGCAACAGTGTCTCCTTGAAAAATTTCATAAGTAGTCTCATCAACAATACCCAGACCGACAGTCGTCGCATCCAAAACAATTTCTACCTCACCTAAATAGTCACCTTCACTGACCGTATGATAATTGATGGTGTACACTTTCATCGTGGAGTTGCCCTTACCGTCCCACGCTCTAACTTTTACAGTATATGTCGCATAGTCACCTACATTAGGCGGTTCAAAGTACAACTCATATTCAGGTCTACTGTCGCCGCTATGTTTGGGAATCAGTTCTCCGTTGAGCCAGACTTCAATGTGGTTGGAATAGATTGGCTTGCCATCCGGATTGGTTCGGGCGCTGACCCACAACAAGAAGCCCTGAGTTTCCATTAAACCGGTAAAATCATCCAGATTGGTAATTATCGACGGCGGATTGTCACCCACTTCAGGGTTATCCTCATCCGCCTTTTCTCTTTCATAGCGGATATAATAACGGACATAGGAAATATTTTTTTCATCTTCCTTTAAGTACAGTGTAAAAATATTGGTCTCATTCAACATGAGGCTAGCCTCATAATTGATATCATCCGTGCCGGTAAGAACCCGACCGTTGGCAGGAGTTGTAGAATTGTTCATCACAACCTTGATACTGAACGCATCATCATCCTTGGAAGGATATGCATAAAACTTGAAAATGCCGTCCGGAAGCTCTATTCGCGTCACCTGTTGGGATCGCAGATCAGTGACAATCTTCAAGGCATCATCGTCATCCTCTCCCGGCACATCCCCCTCTTCTCCATCACCTTCCCCATCATCTCCGGCAAGTCCTTCACCATCTTCATCGGAATCACCGTGCCCACTGTTGTCTTGATCTGCCTTTGTTCCTCCCACATTGTCACCGGGCCCCTGCTCCGGATCTGCAATAGAATCATCTGTCTGATCTACAGGGGCGGAATTATCTACAGATACAGAACCTTCCGCATCACCGCCGGGCCCTCGCTCCGGATCTATCATAGAATCATCTGTCTGATCTACAGGGGCGGAATTATCTGCAGATTCAGAACCTTCCGCATCATCACTAGGCTCTTGCTCCGGATCCGTAGACTCATTTGTAGGATCAACAGAATCCGGACTATCCCTCTGCTCTGCTTCTTCAGGTTTCGTAGTTGGTTGTGGCTCTGTTTCTTCGCGCCTTGACTCTTCAGGCTCGGTCTTTTCAGGCTCCGTTTCTTCAGGTTCCGTTTCTTCAAGTTCCGTTTCTTCGGGTGGAACCGTTTCCTCCTGCTCTCCCTCGTCGCTTCCTGCGAAATTGCCGCCTTTATCCAATGCCTCCGGCACAAGAGGATCAGCTTTTGTCCCCAGAGGATTATCCGGCTCTGAGAAACCTGCTCCTGCCAGGGCAGATCCCAAACCTACTGATATTGAGATTATCAGCACAACGCTGACTAAGCTAAGCAGGCCATCATATTTGCGCATAATTCTCGCCTAAACCAATTTCTTATTGCCAACGAGCATACAGGGTCATGTTGTTATTTACTCTGTTCTGATCAAAATCCCACGCTGTACCAGACTGTGCCTCTGTATACCAGCCCACAAAGGTTGCGTCAGCCTTTGTAGGGGGCATTGGCTGATTCATCAGTGAATTTCTTTTTACATATATGGGTTCAACGGCTGTACCACCGCAACTATCAAAGGTAACTTTTTTCTTTCCTCGTATAAAAAATAGAATCAGCAACAAACCCAATAGTATGCCTGGCAGTATTAACCATTTAAGGGAACCAGAGTCATCTTGGTTTGATGCATTATTCGACGTGGTGTTCTCCACGGTATTCTGCACGGCTGATGCCGAGGGACTACCTTCACTCAGCCAGCCGGCATATAGAGTCATATTACCCTGCACTGTGTCACTAGTGAAGTCCCAGAGATCTGTTTTGTCCAAATCAGCATACCAGCCACTGAAAGTATAATCTTCTCTTACAGGTTCTTCGGGTTCAATGATTTTTTCGCCATATTGCACGATCTGGTCAGGTACTTCGCTGCCGCCGCCGCATTCAAAAGTAACGGTACAGTCTGTGCTGACGACAGTCTGAACATCGTTGCTCACAGATGAGTATTGGCCGGAGCCGTCCGGAAGAGATACGAGACAATTCTGACTAGTGATCTTTGAGGCACCGTTTTCGGCTATGACACGCAGCTGAAAGGAGCCCATCTGCACCTTGCTGTCCCATTTTTCGCCGCCAGTTAGAGAAAGAAAGTTCAGATATATTACGCCGCCACCGGTCCTCCGCGTCATATGCGTCCACTCCACACCGGTGTAGGTTGTGATGCTGCCTTCTACCAGTTCGTAAAAGGCATCGTCATAATATAACTCCGCCTGTGCAGCATACATATCCGCCGGCTGATCACTGTCTGTTCGGTTTAGAGCGAGCGTTACTGTAATAACCTGTCCCGGAGTAGGCGACATTTCATCGCTACCGTCAGCGGTCAGCACAAACTCGTAGCTTCGACTGCTATCAGCGGCCAGTGCAGTTTCTGACAATAGACATAATGCCAGAAACAGACATAGTATCAAGCTTAAAAAACGTTTCATAATTACACTCCCTATGTCCTATTTCTTCGAACATCACAGCTGTTGCCCAAAGTTAAGGCAACATTAGGCAACAGCGGTAATGTTCGACATAGTTATTACAAATGTGAGCCTCCCCCTCCCGTAAGAGGAGGGGAAAGCTGGTAAAACTTACTTGATGGCCGCAACAACTGCGGCAGCATCGGTAACGTTGACCGTCTTATCACCGTTTGTGTCGGCATTCAGGAACTTCTGCATCTCAACTGATGTGAAATCCTGATACTTGCCGTTGTAAATGTCGTAGACCAGCTGGGCATCATTGATATCCACCAGACCGGACATATTCACGTCGCAGGTTTCGGTCAAGGTAATG
>JAAYQX010000042.1 GCA_012519085.1 Clostridiaceae bacterium | reverse complement strand
GCTCTGCCGCAACTGCGGACATATCCATGTCGGCAAGAACGCACCCAAGGTCTGCATCGTCTGCGAACATCCCGAATCATTCTTCGAGCTGAGAGCCACCAATTATTAGACAACAGCTGTTCTGCCTTCACAAGGCAAAGCTATCAAACATGCCGGTATGGGACCCCCCTGCCGGCATGTTTCAGTTTTCCAAACTTCTCAGCGCCTTGAAGGCGGAATGGATTATTTAAAAGCACCCGAGAAACTTTACCAGATACGGTATTGACGAAGACGCTCAAAAACACGTACCACAGCCCTAAGGAACATTCACGCCGTGACCTACGTCTAATAGTTAAGCAACGATGTCCGAGCTCTACCGCATCGCTGTTTATGCCAACACCCTGATATGATTGGTATGTACCTCTTTTCCCGGTTTTCTGTAGTATTCCGGGTCGGAAACGTAGTTATCTAGTGAAAGCATATGCTTAAAACCAAGAAAGCTCATGACTACAGTCGGATATGAAGTGCAGTAGGATTGAGACTAAAGTCGGAAAGGAGATATCAGTGCTGGCAGATGAGGAAATCCTATCCTTATTCTTTGCCCGTTCAGAGCAAAGCATCCGGGAGCTGGACAAGAAGTACGGCAAACTATGTTATAAGATCGCGTTCAATATTCTGAACAATAGACAGGATGCCGAAGAATGCGTGAACGATGCCTACTTGGGTGCCTGGAATGCGATCCCGCCGGCACGGCCGGATCCTCTGCGGCCCTATCTCTGCAAGATCGTGCGCAATCTGTCTTTGAAACGCTATTACAGAGAAAAAGCGGCAAAACGAAGCAGCGTCTACGAGGTTGCTCTACAGGAAATTGAGCATAGTCTGTCTTCGCCTCATACGATTACAGCAGAGGTTGAAACCAAAGAGCTGGCGCGCCTCATTGAGGATTTTCTCGACAGTCTGACCAAGGAGAACCGTGTTCTCTTCATGCGGCGCTACGCTTTCTCCGACACTTATGCCGATATTGCACGGCTGATGGGGATTTCGGAGAAAAATGTCTCTGTCCGGCTAACCCGGATCCGCAAGCATTTGAGAGCTTATCTGAGGGAAAGAGAGGTACTGGCATGAATAGCAAAAAATTCGCCGCAGCCATAACTGAACTTGGCGATCAATACTACGAGGAAGCGTCTTCGTATCAAGCTAAAAGCAAAAAGCGGCAATGGGTCAAAGGGTTGGCGCTGGCGGCCTGCCTCTGCCTGGTCGCAGCTGTTGCTATTATCTGGAATTTAGCCAAAGCGCCGGACAGCAATAACCCCAATGAACAAGATCCTAATCTCGCTCTGGTCGCAACGCCGGCCGGCACCGGCGAGGAGCCGGGATATTTGTCAGATGCTGTCGGTGAGGAAGCAGAACATGTTTCCGATAATACACTTGGGGAAGCGGATCTTGTGTCCGATAACACTGAGGCAGAACCGAAGGTCGCGTCTGATAATACTAGTGAGGAAGCGGAGATTATGTCCGATGAAACCGCCTGTATGATTGCGTTCTTCATCTATCAGGGCAGGCAATACGAGCATTATCAGTGGATCGAAGATACCGGAGACATCGTGGGCACTATGCTGGGAACAGCTGTGGCATCGATTGATGAATCTACAGAACGCGATATCTACGATGAACTGGAAGGCAGTGTCGGCGGCGACTTTTACGAGGTTAAGGGTTTTGATCCGGAGTTCATGCTGGCCATGAAATCGAAGCCAGGCGAAACGCCAAAGCCAAGCCTTGCCATCTTCATCTGCGATGATATCGATCTAAAATACCCCGCTGATCTGTTAGAAAAACATTTTCGGCTTTCCCAAAATTTTGTGTCCGCCGAGTACGAGAGCGGCGCTTCTTGGGAATGCGGACGCGACGAGGTCTATCCGCTATCCGAAACTGGAATACGGGCGTTGAATAGATTTTTATGTCAGCTGAACAGATACGAGTTAATTTCCGCCGGTGAGGCGCTGATTAACTACGGTATTGATTTAAATTATGTTTTAAACAGACCGTTAGCTGTCCTGCACTTGCACATGGATAACGGCTTAACTGCGACATTGCTACTTAATCCTTATGGCTATGTGAGCTTCGGCGGTGTCTTAGATCGGTACGCGCAAGTGCCGTGTACCGAAGTCAGAACTTTGCTGCGGCAGTTCACAGAGCTGGACTTGCCCGATCGAGAGTCGGCAGGCATCGTTTGGCCACCTGCCCGCTTCGGTCGTACCAGAACGCTTCCCCTCCCGGTTAAAAACTACGATCTCCAGACCGCTGTGGCTGAGTCCGATCTGGTGGCCCGAGTGATAGTACTTAATTGGCTGGGAGAGGACAATGACAATCTGACCAGCTTTTTTGAGGCAAGGGTGTTGGAAACCATCAAGGGGAAGAACCTGGATCGGATCACTCTGGTACAGAACGGCAGCTCGGCGGGGTCGGACGAAGCTTTATACACCTATGGCACTGAACTGCTTGTATTCCTGCGGCAAGTTAACTATCCGCAGTACAAAAACGCCTACCGCAGTATCGGCAACAGGACTACCTCCGTATTTATAGTTAAAGACAACACAGGCAGAGCCTATACCCTGGATAAATACGGCAATCTGACTCAAGGCTTTGAGGTTGAGTCGATAATGAAGTGGATCCGGCCGGGAAGTGAAAAATATGGCGAGTTACGGCAAAACTGGAAAGAACAAGACCCGTATCTATTCAATGAAGAATTTGATGATTACTACAAATATATTTATCCCTATGACACTTTTGTCGCCAGAGTTAAGAAGTTCGTGACTAAGGCCGATCCTGAGGCCACAACTGCTGACTAAGTTCAGTTATTACTGATACCGGCACCGGGCGACTTCCCGGTGACTTAACAGCCGCAGTGCTCGGTACACTAAGTAAATGCCGGTCGACGCATCATAGACCGGCATTTATTATATTAATACATGATTAAGTTAACAATAATACATGATTAAGTTAACAATTATTAACCGCATTGCCGCCCGTATTAGATACAGCAGCCCGCAACTAATAACTGTTATTTGAGTGCGAGATTTCGATATCGTCCAGCATCACGAATTTGGGAACCAGTACAGCGCGCGGATTTCTTTCATCATAGGTTTGAGAAGTATTGTAGGCCACTCGCTTTTGTGCCAGCTTCACCAGACCGCTGCCGAACAGGTCGGAAAGCTTGTTAGTTAAGCGGACATTATAAGGAACCTCAATGCTGCCATCCTGTTTGAACAACAGCGCACCGAAACGGCTGGATCCGGTAACCAAGCCCTGCGAGGGATTGACAACGCCGGTATAGTGCAGATACGGAATATAGAGGATATCTTTTTTACCCTCAGCCGCCTCAGCGCACAACTCACGGACATCTTTAATCTCCCAGTCGCCGCTATCCAGCGCCAGATTCAGATGCTGTACATCGGTAGCATTAGCTTCCAGACCAAATTCATCCGCCAGTTCCTGGGAAATGCTGAAATTGCGGTAGACCCCCTGCTCATACAGGGCAAGTTTCTCCCTTTTCCGCCCCCACAAATCGTGCGAGTAGGCAAATGTCTGCAACGCTTCCGGATCGTCATACAGGTTAAAACGGTCAGAAAGAATCCGCTGGCCCACATCTTCTTTGCTATGCATGCCGGCTGACCGCATCACAGTATCACCATCCAAAGCTAGCCAGTCGAGAAGATCCAGATACTCTGCCGTGGCCGCCGCACCCAGCACGATGCGGTACGCTCCGAGTGGCAACTGTACCGGTTTGTTCCGCAGATAGGAATCGACCAAGAAGCTAAGCTGTTTGTGCAGAACTCTGGCTTTTAAATTCTTTTTCCGATAGGCGGATTGTTCGGCATTGACTTCCCATTTGTTTTTGCAAGATGACAGCACCAAAGTCACTTGGGCATCCGTCGCCGCCCAGAAGCCTACATCCTCCGAGAGCGATGTCATAGTACAAAGCATTGTCTCGCCCCGGCTGAAGTTTCCTGATAACACGATATCGTCGGTCTCCAGATTGAGCGTCGCTTGCTCCACGAAATCGATCATTTCATCGCTACTCATCTCAGCCAGATCAGCATCATAGCAGCGCGTATCATTAAAGCTTTTGACAGCGGATAAGGTCGGCTGATAGCTCAATTCGCCTGTAAATTCCAGCGTCATCAAAGCCCGATCGAACATTTTTTTCATCTGATCCAGATTGGACGGATCCATCTTCAGACTGGTTCTGGCCAGTCTTTTATCGCCATAGACCGTGATGTACAAACGATTCAGATTTTCACTGGTGTTTAGTGAAATGCCGGAGTTGGCATAACGGATAAAATGGCTGTTCTCATGATGCCAGAGCAAACGGAACTTTGCATCTTGCGCCAATCCATATTCCCTCAGCGCAGTTAGCGCTTTTGTGATTTTTTTCTCCATCTTTTCCATCTTATCTGCCCACCTTTACCTGATCAAAGCGGCAAATCGGGACGCCATGCCCCAGTTGCATAATCTGTGAAGGCGCTCCCTTGCCGCAATTATTGACATAGTGTAATTCCCAAGTACTTGCGTCACCGACGGCCGACAATTTGCGATAAAACTTCAATGTATCGCCGCCGTAGGATGTATTCCGAACCATGCCTTTGTTGACGCCATCTTCAACCAGCCAGCCGATATCGGTTGCGAAATGAAAATGCTCGCGATTAGAACCGATAGACCAGCTTCTCTCACCGCCCAAGACCAGCCCGCACTCGGTATTGCTAATGATATCTTCCAGCGTGCCGTCCTCGCCCGGATCGACATTTATATTGGTCATACGATCAAGCGGTACCCGGTGAAAAGACATTGCTCTGGCAGCGCCGCCGCTGCCGGAGAAAATATCACGCCCGGCATTCCGGTTGGCCTCGCCGACACTCTGGCGCGAAGAGATCGCACCGACCAGCGTACCTTTATCGATCAGCAGACAGTCCCGGCAGGGCACGCCGTCATCATCAAAACCAAAGCTGCCGGGTGAATTGGGTTCGGTAGCATTGGCTCGCACTGTCAGCTTCTTGGAACCATACTTAAGGTTACCGAAATCCTTCAGCCGCACGAAAGAGCCGCCGGCAAAGGAGAGTTCATAACCCAAGATGCGATCCAGCTCCAGCGGATGCCCGATTGTCTCGTGCACCTGCAGAAACATCATATCCGGCAGCAAGATCACGGAGCGAGTATCCTGCGGACAAGTCGGCGCCTCCAGCAGCTGGCGCATCTCATTGACAATACGCTCCGTTTCCTGATCCCAGTTTTCCCGGCGCATAATTTCCCAGCCCCGAGTATCGTACAGCCGCGGCGGCATATATTTGCGCTTTTGCATTCCGCCGTCCACATCCACACCCATCACGGCGACCCGCGGATAAATGTCGGTAAGATGCTTGCGGATTTCCGCCCCCTCAGTATCGTAATACTCAATCGTCTTGCGATTGGTCTGTAATATGATCTCGCGGTTCACAACTCCAGGCTGATTCAGCTTCCCATCCAGCCACTGCATCGTCGCTATTTGTTCGCTGATCTCCACCTCGAACGGATCCTCGGCGCATGGACTGACAAACTCGCCTCTGACTGCCTCTTTGTCCGCCAGCGCCACCGGTTGCTTGACTTTGCGCGCCGCCGTCCGGGCATTCTCCAATGCCAACTCAAAAGTACGCCCGACCTGAGACAGATCGGATGAAGCAGCAAAACCCCAAGCACCCTCATACAGCACCCGCACGCCGAAACCCTGCTCCTGCTGTTGATTAAACTCAAGCAAATTCCCATTAAACATATAAAGAATACTGCTGTCCTCCTGAGGGTAATAGCGCACATCCGCATACGACGCTCCCTGCTTCAGCAGTTTCTTCAGTGATTTCTTCCAGTCAACTTTCATCTTCTCACCACCTGTAAATAAATCTATTCAAAACTCCGTATCTCGTACCTCCCTTAAGCGATACCAATAAATATTACTCAATACCACAAAATCTGTCACCCGTCTCCAGGTAAAAACCACAGGAGAGTGTGGAATTATCCCTAGTTAACTACAAGGCAAAAATAACTGAACGCCTTAACAATCTTCTGCCGAAGGCGCTACGAAATGATTCCGGCTAACAGAGATTAATAGGGGGTCGTGTGTCGGATCAATTTGTCAGGGGACAGTGTATGGATTTCGTAGGCGTCTTCGATAAACTCTCATAAAATGGATATGTAAATTGCTTAGCTTATTGCATAATTAGTAGTCAATTGCTATGCTATTAGTATATATCTCCAGCTCGTTTACTGTCTACTTTTTTGTACTTCTGCCTCAATTAAGGCCTGACATAGAATATTCGTCTAATACTTGAATTGTAGCCTCACTGAATAAGTGAAGCCTAATGGTCCGGGGCAATGATGAATAAAGTACGAAAAAGTGAAGTTAAGAATTATCTCCCGATCATTGTAACAGCTACGCTGGTCTTTCTGACCGTGCTTTTATTGCGGAGTTGGTCCGCCACCGCACAGCAGAATATCACACAGAACTGGGCCGCCTCTGCTGTTTATTATAATAGTCCCTCCGCAGAAACTGAGACTTTCCGCATGTCAGAGCAGGAGTTTCTCTACTATCAAAAGGCCCTGGAGATGCGCCTGGAACAGGCTTACAGCAGATATGCCGATCTGCTGACGGGTGAGGTCAAAGAGGCGCTGGCTGAGTCGCAACGAGACTGGCTTAAGTTCTATAACTCGACTACTGCAGCGCTGGAACAGTGCTGGCAAGAACCGGTCAAGATCTTTTTTGAGCAAAAGAGCTTGCAAAGGCGTACCAATGTCTACCGAGAATATCTGCTCATGTTGCTGATTCATCGCACTACTGATCTGGAAGAGTGGAGTGCAGGACGCCTGGCCAGAATGGACGAGGCGTTTTTTGTTGAGGCACAGGATAAACTGGAGGCGGAAAAGAGGCAGCTGCAGGTGCAGATGGGGCTGTGCCTCTATGTGTCTGATGAGGAATACCGCGCTAAGATAGCGCAGATGCAAAAAGCCGGTCAGCAATTCCTAGACAGCAATCAGCACTTTGTTTCCCTGCTGTCAGCAGGGAACAAGACGGCTGTACTGGCTGAAGAATTACTGCAATTACAGCGCCTGAACTATTTGACGTCTGTCCAATATGAGGGTTGTCGCTTCTTTCGCCGTGAACGGGAAGAGTAAGTCCAGAAAATGGACTTTTTTTATTTATAATTATGTCCCTTCGGCACTCTGCCGAAAAAAGAATGGAGAGTGATGCTTATGTAATGATTCTTACCAGCACCAACGCAAGCTGATCTTTAAGCACGCAATTAGACACACAGTTAATCAGAACATCTTGAAAGGAGTAAAAAATGAAAAAGATTCTTGCATTATTGCTGGTTCTGGTCATGGTGGCCTCGCTGGTCGCTTGCAGTTCCGACAAACCGGCCGAAGAAACCAAAGATCCAGGAGCGGAAGCCGTTGTAACCGGCGGTGAAGATGTGGCTACAGATGAGCCTGCTCCTGAAACCACAGTCGCGGATGAGCCGGAGCCAACCGAATCCGAACAGGCTGAAGAGCCGCAACCCGAGTCACCTGCTATCTTGGATGACTTGCAAACACCGGCCGAGAGAACTAATTGGCAGAGAACAACTTCCTCGGCAGAGGTTATTGAATTCCTAGAGGTGGTGGCAGCCAACAGTGGCGGGCGGATCATCCTTGATACCACGACCTTTAAAACCGAACTGAGACCGATTCCCTTAATGATTGTCAGCGACCAAGCCCCGGCTACTCCCGCTGATGTACCGGAAGATAAAGGCATTGTCTATGTCAATTGCAATATCCATTCCGGTGAAGTCGAAGGTAAAGAAGCGATGTTGATTTTTGCCCGTGAAGTGGCACAGGGAAAGCATGACGAACTGCTGAAAGAACTGGTCGTCGTTATCACACCAAATGTCAGTCCTGACGGAAATGACACTCTAGGCAAGCATCGTATCAACAGTCAGTTCACACCTAAATTGGTCGGCACACGTCCTGAAGCCAACGGCTTCAATGTCAACCGCGATATGACCAAGCTGGAGTCTCCGGTTGGCCGCACCATTGTTCAGATTATGAATGACTGGGATC
>JAAYQX010000041.1 GCA_012519085.1 Clostridiaceae bacterium | reverse complement strand
TAGGTAAAGGCAGAACTTCGCCTGTTTTTTTGTAATGGTCGTAATGCTGCAAGAGCTTCTTGCTTAGGCCTGAGAGGACAAAAAGGGCGATGATATTGGGCAGAGCCATAGCCCCCATAAAAAGATCCGCCAGATTCCATATCGTGTCAGCGTCTAGCCAGGGTCCCCCTATAAGAAAGGCAATAGCCACAATTTTAAAGCCTGTAATGAGGCTCCTACGATTACCGCCTAAAAACTTAACATTTGATTCGGCAAAGAAGTACCAGCCGACAATCGTGGTCAGGGCAAAGCTCGACAGGGAAATAGAAAGGAAAATGGCCCCGAAGTGACCGAAGCTGGAAGCAAAGCCATTCTGTGTCATCAGAACGGCATCCTTAGTCATTTCGCTGGCTGGGATATTAGCATTGTAGCTGCCTGACAGCATATTAACCATAACTGTTGACATACAGATAGTGAAGGTAGAAATGAAGACGCCGATCATAGCGATAAAGCCCTGCTCAGCCGGATGGTCGTTGATGGCTACGGCATGGGAGTGCGGGGTTGAGCCCATACCTGCTTCATTAGAGAAGAGACCGCGGGCCAGGCCATAGCGGCTGGCTTCACGGATTGTAATACCAAGGACGCCGCCTCCAATAGCTTGCGGGGTAAAGGCTCCCACTATAATCATCTTGAGGGATGGCAGGAGAGCGTTAAGGTTTAACAGGATAATGACCAGGCTGCCTAGAATATAAGCAAAGGCCATGACGGGCACAACCTTCTCGGAAAAGCTGGCAATGCGGCCCATGCCACCCGTCAGAATGACGCCGACCAGGGCTGCCAGACCAACAGTAATAAAGGGCTTGGACAGACCGACGGCATCGTGCAAAGATGCTACGATCGAGTTGGACTGAACCATAATGCCAACTATGCCCAGGGCAATAATGCAGAGGACGGCAAAGACGATGGCCAGCCAATTAGACTTGAGACCGTTTTTAATGTAGTAAGCAGGGCCGCCTACTAACTCACCGTCTTCCTCTTCGCGATAGACCTGGGCCAGGACGGCTTCTGCAAAGATAGTTGACATGCCGAAAAAGGCAGATATAAGCATCCAGAAGGCAGCGCCCGGCCCACCGGCAGCAATAGCTGTGGCAACACCGACAATATTGCCGGTGCCAACTTGGGCTGCAACAGCAGTAGCCAGGGACTGGAAAGGCGTCATCGCGCCTTCCTTGACTGTGACCTTATTACGGATGTCGCGTACCAGCTTGGCAATGCTGGGAAAGAGACGCGTTAATTGGGGGAATCTCAGCTTAATGCTAAGAAAAATACCGACACCCAGCAAGGCAAAGAGTAGAATGTTGTTCCAAATGAAGTCGCTTATGGTCTTGATAATTGAATTTATTTCACTCATAAGGTCTGGCCCTCCTCCGAGGATTGGCTCTCCTCTTGTTTCTGCTCCGCCTTAAAAACGAATTGCTGTAAGAGCCATGTCAAAAGAATAATCATGATGGATCGGCTGACCGCTGCCAAAAGCAGGGTGACAAGCGATGTGTCGCTCCAGACTTCAGACATATAGAAGAAGCGCAGCAGGTACTCCAGTGAATTACCGCCGAAGTCGCAGAGGACGAGGGAGAGGACAAGGGGAATGGGAGTCTTTGAACGGTTATACAATATGGCAAAATGATAGATGAGACCATAGCCTACGTAAAACGCTATTTCTAAGAAATAGGAACCAATGAGAGCCGGGCTCAGGTCAGTGCCAATGGTTGCAACATAGGCAACACGCGCCAGGCAGACAAAGAGACCGGTCCAGACCGAGAAAGGAATGACCTTCTTGAAGTTGAACACCTGTATGGCAACAGCCATGACTACGATGCCGAGGGTTATGCGAAAATCAGATTCGCCGACCGGGATGCTGACTAAAGATGCCAGCATTGCGACAAGGATGACTAAGACTTTCCTCTTCATAAGAACCGCCTCCTCGTATATATATAAGTTTATCTCATACTATAATCTATCATATTAAGCATATTTGCACAATTAATATTAGTATTCTGTGATAAAATGCCCAAGTACTAGCTAAGAAGCCTTGCGCTTAATATTGAACGTTCATTGTGAGAACTCTAAAAGTTATCGCCTGCAATCAGGCGGTCCATTGCAGTGATCATCGAAGCTTTAGCCTCCGGCAACAGACCCATTATGGTGTATTTATTGAGGACAGTGGTATCCATGAAAAAACAGTTTTTTAATTCCAGTCTTGCGAGCAAGTCTCGTTCTTCTTTCAAGACCTCAAGAGGCGAGAGTTCGATAAATTCCCCCTTATCTCTCATTTCCGCCAGTGGGGTGTTCGGCCATATAAGGAGCTTGAGCTGCCATATGCTTACAGGATTGACACGATTTAGAATTTCTGCGGTCTGTTCAATATGGACAGCCGAGAGTTTTTTCCCTCCCAAACCGCCGATCGTCGTAATATGGTAAGATAGTGCGAGCTTGTCCAGTTTTTGACAAGCTGCTAGGAATTCCGCTGCCGATGTCCCTTTGTTCATGAGGACAAGCACGTCATCGCTGCCGGATTCGAGGCCCATATGCAGGGCTCGGAGACCGAAATCCCGTAGCAGCAACATCTCATGCTCACTTTTGGAATTAATATCTTCAGCTCGTGCATACATGCTGACTTTGTTGACGTTCGGGAAAAATTCCTTTACGAATTCGAGTACTTTTACAAGGTGAGCCGTGGGCAGAGATAGAGAATTTTGTCCGAGCAGAAAGAGCGAAGACTTATCTCCTGATTCCGCTGCGAGGTACTTGGCATTTTCCTTTACCCATTCTAAGGGTAAAACTGTATATTTATCATTAGCGAAGTCGCAGAAGGCACATTTGCCATAGCTGCATCCCTCTGTGACTGTGAGCAGGATACTGTCTTCTTCGATTAGAGGAGCATATACCGTCTTTTCCACAGTCGGAATATCCATACTATCTTCTATCCCATCTCAATCGCTCCTAAACATCATCTATACAAAAATTTCTTCCAGGCGTCCATCTGACGCATGGCCAGGCGGTAACCGTCTTGGTAGCTCTTCTCCAACTTTATGCGATTGGCGGTCGTGCTTCGGATGCGCATTTGTTCCGGGCGAACGACGATGGCCATTCCTTCCGCTTCCAGCCGCTCAATTTGCTCCATCTGCTTGTTGTAATTTTCCCAGCGATGCCGGAGACTATCGGCCAGGATAGGCTCGTCTTTGAATTTACGGTCGAGTAATCTTTGGTTTTTCATCGGCTTTTTCCTATACCCTTTCTCGCGCGTCAGGACGATGAAGAACTTCTCATATCCGTCACGCAGTGCGATGTCGAGAGGTATGCTGCTTTTGATGCCACCGTCGATATAGGTTTTGCCGCGAAACTGCGTTTTAGGCATCAGTAGGGGGAGTGTCGACGAGCATCGCACCATCCGCAGCAGATCCTCGATGGCTTCTATATCGTCGCGTTTCCAATAGACGGTCTCGCCGGTTTCGCAGTCGAAGGCGCCGATGCGCAGTTCAGCGGGATTTTCTTGAAAGCGGGCGAAGTCAAGTGTCAGAGGTCCTCCCGGCAATGATGCCGCCCCGTATATATAATCGGCGGCGAAATATCCTTCTCCTTTGAGCAAGTGACGCACGCCGATCACATTATCCATGTCGACAAAATCGACAAAGCAACGTTTCGCACGGTCTTTGTCGCGCGAGAGGTAGTTGACTGCATTGCTCGAACCGGCAGAGATGCCACACACATAGTCAAAGAAAAGCTCGCATTCAAGCATGGCATTAGTGACGCCCGCCGAGTGCGCGACGCGCATTCCGCCGCCTTCAAAGAGCAACGCCGTATCGAAAATATTGTTTTTCAAAAGCACCTCGTTTCTAAAGTATGTCAGAGAAACAGCATGGCCGGTGCGAACGGACTTCCACCATATGCATCAGTCGATCTTGACCGCAAGCACATACTAATCTCGTTTACCGACTTAATCGTTGCGTCAATATCGCAAGCTTTGCTTTATTATAATCTTAATAATAATATGGTAAATTGTCGAAAGATACGGCGCAAATCCGCAATTTACATTCTAAAAATAAACACAACCGTCAATGCAAATAATTGTATCAACGGCTGTGTTTTGGTGGGAGCGACCGGGCTCGAACCGATGACCCCCTGCTTGTAAGGCAGGTGCTCTCCCTGCTGAGCTACGCTCCCATGCCTTGCTATCTTAGTGAAAAACTTTGCTTTTGGCAAGTGCAACAGTAAGATACGGCAGATAAAAAGGCTTAGTGGGTACTAGCGATAAATAATCTCTCCGATATCTACAACTGGGCATAGCCCATTTCCAAAGCTAACTGCGCTCTTTCCTTATTTTTGCCACCCTTGTTGATTTCGGCTGCGATAAAG
The DNA here is from genome assembly GCA_012519085.1 of Clostridiaceae bacterium. Taxonomy (GTDB): domain Bacteria; phylum Bacillota; class Clostridia; order Saccharofermentanales; family DTU023; genus UBA1046. Next base: position 8,930 of record JAAYQX010000041.1, on the reverse strand, counting down.
CCGGGATGCTCTTTCAGGAAGTCGGCCATGTACTGATCGGGGTCGCGCAGGAAGGCGAGACACAGTTCGGCTTGGCGAGGACTGATCTGATCCAGTTCAACCGCGCGGGCGAAGAAAGCAGCATCTGTGGTGCCGAGTACGGTCAAAGTGGTGCCGGCTGTGGCCAGGCGCTCACGGCCGCCCTGCCCGCGATCAAGGATGGCGGCAGCGTGCTTCAAGCGGGCTCCGGTCCGCTCGATCTGCGGAATCCAGTTGCGGAAGAAGCTGGACGCCACAGTGATGATATCGGCGATATGCAATGCCTGCTGTCCCTGCAGGGGGGCGCTTTCGCGGATATTGCAAGATTGTTTATCTGGCGCCGGTTGTTGTTTTTCCCAAGGAGAGCTCCCGCAGATGCTATTGGGGCGTGTACCGGACGCATCCTGCTGTTCCGGCGGCACAGAATCCTCATTGGTCGCAATCTCGACTGCCTGCTGCCCAGGCTCGGAATAAAAAGTACGACCGTCTTTAAAGCAGGAGAGATGCGGTTTGTTTAGGATCGCCGCCAGCGGCAGTGAGAAAAAGAAATCCCGCCTCTCGCCGCCGGAGATAAAATCTGTATCCGCAGCCGGATTCTTAAAGGCCTCAATTGCTGCGTCGATCACAGAGCGGTAAATGGGCTCCTGCTCATACTGTTCCAGGCAAAGAGCAGTGATTTTGCTCGGCATGGTCTCCGGCTCCTCCTGACAAAATTTTTCGATCTTTTGCAGTAAAACACCGGCCTCAGCGGCACTGCCGAAGAGATAATGCGTATTGATAAAAAACGGTCCCAGTTTGCCGGAGGTGTACCAGAATGGCTGATCCGGATCGGCAATTTTCAGGGCTTCAGTCAGAAATAGATTGTGCGCTAAATGTTTTTCCATAAGGGTCCATGTAATTAAAGGGGAAGATATTGAATTGTTTTCCTCTATAGTACTCGTCACCATCCCCTAACATAATATTATATTCAATATACGAGTACAGAACTGCTTTATAGATGACTGTTCCGCCATCTTTCAGACGGACTTTGATCGGTATTAACATTAAGATTATAACGATTATGATTACTATGATAGTGATCTTTTTCCTCATAGACATTTTTGTCCTCCGGATTCCAAATAGCTTTGTCCATAATGACTGAGGCTGACAGGTTTCTTCTCTTAGCATTACTCATTTCCGGTTTCCCTTACCAGGGACGCAGCTGCCCGGTGTAGCGGGCGAGATTGTCGTGTCCGGCGGCGCTGGCGATTGCCGCCATTTCTGCCGGCAAGCGGAAGATCAGGTCCGGATCGATCATAGAAGCGGTGCCTACCTGAACGGCTGAGGCGCCGCAAAGCATGAATTCCAGGGCGTCTTCGGCCGCAGCGATACCGCCCAGTCCCACGATCGGCAGATTGGTATCGCGATGTGCTTCATGGACCATGCGCAGAGCGACCGGCTTGATGGCCGGACCGGATAGACCGCCGGTATTATTGCGCAGCACGGGGCGCTCCGTTTTCAGATCAACCGCTATTCCCAGTAAAGTATTGATCAGCACCAGTGCATCTGCTCCTGCCTCTTCTGCCGCACGCGCGACCGCCGAGATCGAAGTGACATTGGGCGTCAGCTTGACCCAGAGCGGTTTATCCGTCACAGCACGACAAGAGGCGACAACTTCCCAGACCTGCTCCGGTTCGGCACCGATTGACATACAGCCGGCGCTGACATTGGGACAAGAGAGATTCAGCTCCAGCGCCGTGACCTCAGTAGCGCTGAGAATCCGTACCATCTCAACATAATCCTCTTTGCTGTTGCCGGCTACATTGACGATGATCGCCGTATCATAGGTCAACATTTCCGGCAAGATTTCTGTGACGAAGACGTCTACGCCCGGGTTTTGCAGTCCTACAGCATTGAGCATGCCGCTCTTGGTCTCGGCGACACGCGGCGGAGGATTGCCGACACGCGGCTGCAAAGTCAGACCCGTAGTGCAGATTCCGCCTAGGCAGGACAAATCATAGTAAGGGGCAAGTTCAGCGCCGAAGCCAAAAGTGCCGGAAGCTGCCAGAACGGGATTCTTAAGTCGGACGCTGCCGACTGTGACTTCAGTCCTGACCTGTTTGCTTGTGCCAGGCGAATTAACCTGATTCATATCGATTTCTCCTCTTACCAAATCCCGCCCTGGGATGGCCAGACAATTCTGGCGGCGGGGAAGACCGGGCCGTCATAGCAGCAGCGTTCGTAGGTGGTCTCGTTGTCTGCTGTTTTTGTTCCGCTGTCGCGGCGGTAGACCGGAATTGAACAGCTGACGCAGACCCCGATACCGCAAGCCATCCTTGCTTCTAAAGAAACCTGGCACTGTATTTTGCGCTCCAGGCATTGTAAAGCGATATTTTCCAGCAGGGCGACAGGACCGCAGGTGCAGACCAGGATCTGTTCCGGCCGCAGGGATAGTGTGTCCAACACTGAAGTTAATGCTTCTCCGGCATGGCCCGTGAAGTCTAGTCCGCCAGTATCTGAGGCGAAGATACACTGCTTTGCAGTCGCTCTCATTCTCTCTTGCAAGATGGCTTCTGTCTGACTGCGGAAGCCGGCAATTGCCGTGGTAGTGATACCTTGTCCGGCGGCTTCTTCCAGCAGATAGATCAAGGGGAATAAGCCGGTGCCGCCGCCGACTGTGACTAGATGCGCCGGAGCAGTTGCGCAGGCGTCTTCGTCAAATAAGCCAAGGTCGAAGCCTGTGCCCAGAGGGCCGACGAGATCAACGATTATACCGGGCTCAAGGTCACAGAGCTCGTTGCTGCCCGGGCCGACGCGGCGGATGCCGAGTTGGATCAGGCCCTGTTCGCGGTCGACGGACATCAGGCCGATAGGGCGGCGCAAATAGTGAGAGGTTTTGAGCTGGACGAATTGGCCGGGGCGGGCTGCGCGAGCCGGCTCCGGAGCTTTGATAGTCAGCAGATTGGTGCTGTCGGACAGGCACTCGTTTCTGAGCAGTTTGCCTTGGTGTCTGAGCAGAGGCTTGTTATCTTGGCACATTTTCAGTCCTTTCAGGTTTGCAAATCGCCTCAGGAGCGGGAAACTTGCTGTTGTTAGACGGGTACATTGCCAACCATTCTGTTAATAAGATGTCTCAGGAATGGGAGGCGTTAGCATTTATTATCCTAAAAACCTTTAGTTTTTCTGTGGTCGGCTAGCGCTGCCCGGAGAGAGTCGCGCATGGCGATGGCTTCCCGGCGGCAGGCACCGGCGAAGGCGTCATGATCCGGGCCGTGCTTTTTCCAAGCCAACATCAAGGAGCGGGAAGCGTTGACGATGCCGGCGCGGCCATTCCGGTCGAAGCCGGCCACAGCGTCGGCTGCTGTTCCGCCCTGAGCGCCGAAGCCGGGAATCAGGAAAAATGTGCGGGGCATACGCCGGCGCAGGGCGGCAGCCTGTGCCGGCCAGGTGGCACCCACCACGGCACCCACTGAGCTGATACCTGATGAGCCTATCAGATCTTGGCCCCAGGATGCGATCAGATCTGCCATGGCTTTGTAGACCAAGCGGCCGTCGGTCAGCTCCAAATCCTGCAGATCGCCGGCAGAGGGATTGGAGGTGCGGCAGAGGACGAAGATGCCTTTGCCGTTGGCTTGGCACAGTTCCAGGAAAGGCTTGATCCCGTCGCTGCCCAGATAACCGTTGACTGTGAGGGCATCGGCAGCGAGGAAAGCCTTGGCTTGCTCCTGGCTGTATTGGCCGGAGTTATCAGTTTTGTGGCTAGTCTGATCCTGGGCGTATTGCTCGGGGTTGTTTGGTTTGCAATTCTCATGCTCTGCGTTGTTTGACTTTTTACTACCCTGTTCGGCGACGCTTGCCTGTGAGGTATTCAACTCATGATCGTTGGGCCCGGAGGTACTGAGATAGGCTCTGCTATATGCTGCCGCTGTACTGCCGATATCATTGCGCTTGCCATCGAGGATCACCAGCATACCTTGAGCTTTGGCCAAAGCGATAATTGACTGCAGGGCGCGCAGACCGCCGAGGCCGTACTGTTCAAAGTAGGCCATTTGCGGCTTGATCGCGGGCACAATATCCGCTACGGCCATAATCAGCTCACTGCAAAAACTGCTGAGTGCCAAGTAAATGCCCTCTTCTTGGCGGCAATCATATTTCTGCAGCAGGCTTTCCGGCAGATAGGACAGCATCGGATCCAGACCCAGGCAGGTCGGATTACCCATTTCGTCAATGCGTTCTTGCAGTCTGTCGGCAAAATTGTTCTTCATCTTTATCTCTCTCCCTTGTTTGTCGCGCCGTCCGATTCAGGATTTGTTTGCTGTGCCGGTTATATACTACCGGTTGCGTGCTTGTCACTGTTCCTCAGGTCTCGAGGGCTTATTATGTTGCCAGTCTGCCGCTGTCCTGCTGGACCTAAGCGACTTGGTCGGTAGTCAACCTGTTGTTTACCACTGCCTTATTTCGCGGCCAGTCTGCCGCTGTCCCAGGTAATATTCCCTGCCATGATTGTCAGCTGCGGGAAGCCCCTGAGCTCAAAGCCTTGAAATGGCGTGTTTCTGGCTTTGGAAAGTGAGCTGGCTGCATCATAGATGACGGTCTCTTCGAGATCTACCAGGACCAGATCGGCCACCAGACCGGCTTCCAGTCCGGGCTTCGGCTGCTTGAGCAGGTGTGCCGGATTGGAGGTCAATTTGCTCACAGCGTCTGCCAGACTGAGATGGCCGGGCTCAACCAGCCGGGTGTAAACCAGCGGGAAACAAGTCTCCAGTCCGATTAGGCCGTTATTGGCCAGTGAGAATTCACAGTCTTTCTCATCGGCGTGATGAGGTGCGTGATCGGTGGCGATAATATCCAGTGTACCGTCTTGCAGTCCCTCGATAATGGCCAGGCGGTCCGACTCGGTGCGGAGCGGCGGATTGACTTTAGCGAGGGTGTTGAAGCCCCGGATGGCTTCCTCTGTCAAGGTGAAATAGTGCGGGCAGGTTTCGGCGGTTACTTTGACGCCGCGTGCCTTAGCTGCCCGGACGCATTCAACCCCATTAGCGGTGCTGACATGAGCGATATGAACGGGGCAGCCCAAGTATTCAGCGAGTCTGGTCTCGCGATCGATCATGATATCTTCGGCGATCGAAGGGATTCCCTTCAATCCCATTTCGGTAGAAACAATGCCTTCATTGCAGACGCCGTCCTTAGCCAGTTCCGGATCTTCACAGTGCGAGATAATTACCCGATCGAAAAAAGCGGCGTATTCCATGGCTTTTCGCATCATGCTGGCCGATGCTATCGGTAGGCCGTCATCAGAGAAAGCAACTGCTCCGGCCTCGGTCATCAGACCGATTTCAGACAGCTCCTGCCCTTCTTGCTTCTTGGTGGCGGCACCGATCGGCAGGACTCGGCAAAAGCCGGCAACCGCAGCCTTGTCGATCATATAGCGGATGACAGGCACGGTATCGGCTACCGGATTGGTATTAGGCATCGGCGCTATGGCGGTGAAGCCGCCGTGTGCCGCCGCTCTGGTTCCGGAAATGATGTCTTCTCGATATTCGAAGCCCGGGTCGCGCAGATGGACATGGGCATCGATCAAACCCGGCAGAACGGTCAGCCCCTGACCGTCCAGCACTAATTCCGCTTGGCAGCCTAGTTCCGGCACAAATTTACCCTCGGCGATCAACAGTTCGGTGAGATCACCGGTCTGCCAATGTCTGACATTCTTAATCTGTATGCTCTTGAATTGTGGATAACTATTTTTCATCGAGTGCTCTCCTCGTAATTTATTTCGGCATTGCGCTTGGCGTTGAGCAGGAACAAGACGGCCATGCGCACGGCGACACCGTTGGCTACTTGTTCGTGAATAACCGAGCGGTCGTGTTCATGAATGAAAGTCGGCATCTCGACGCCGTGGTTGCAAGGGCCGGGGTGCATGATAATGGCGTCCGGCCGGGCAAGATCCAGGCATTCGCTGTCGATGCCGAAGAAATGAGCGTATTCGTTGACGGAGGGGAAGAGTGCGCTGCGCTGGCGTTCGAGCTGTACGCGCAGACCCATGATCACATCCACATCTTCACAGGCTTCTCTGACATCATGACAGACCCGGCAGGGCATATGCTCGAGATGGCGCGGTGTCATGGTGGGAGGTGCGGCGACTCGTACTTCGGCGCCGGCTTTAGTCAAACCCCAGACATTGGAACGCATCACCCGGCTGTGCATGGCGTCACCGGTGATCGCGACTTTAAGGCCTTTGATCGAGCCTTTGTACTCGATCATCGTCATCATATCGAGCAGAGCCTGGGTCGGGTGCTCGTTCATACCGTCGCCGGCGTTAACGACCGACGCATCAATTCGTTCGGCCACATAGTGCGGGGCGCCGGACTGCGGATGGCGCATGACCAGGATATCCGTCGACATCATCTCCAGGGTCTTCACGGTATCGAACAGATTCTCACCTTTGCGAATACTGGATTCCGAGCTGCCGATATTCGAGGTAGTAGCGCCCAGATACTTACAAGCCATATCAAAAGACAGTCGCGTCCGGGTCGAGTTCTCAGCGAAAAAAGTAATTACGGAACGGCCCTGCAGATGTGCCGTTTTCTTGGTCTGGACCGAGAGGATATTCTTCATCACAAAAGCGGTGTCTAAGATCAGCATGATCTCCGCCGGACTTAGCTCCTGCATTCCCAGCAGATGCCGGGAGGAGAGCTGTGTCACTGCATCTTCCGCCGTGCGCCGGATCGCCCGCTCTTCAGCAGTTAAGGGTTGAATTTTAGCCATCTTATTCCTTCCATTCACCGAGCTCAACAGCATTTCTGCCGTCGACTTTCTGTACGGAGACTTTGATAAATTCTTTCCTGGAGGTGGGTACATTCTTACCGACGAAATCGGGGCGCAGCGGCAGCTCCCTGTGACCGCGGTCGATCATCACCGCCAGCTGGATCGAACTGGCTCGCCCCATGTCGAACAGGGCCTCAATAGCGGCCCGCGCCGTGCGGCCGGTGAACAGTACATCATCGACCAGGACAATCGTCTTGCCGTTCACATCAAAGGGCAGATTAGTGCTATGTACGATCGGGTGTTCCGTCAACAGCGATAGATCGTCGCGGTAGAAAGTGATGTCAAGCATGCCCTCAAGCGGCCTTTGACCTTCGATTTGCTCGATCTTGTCGGCCAGGATATTGGCTAAGGGCACGCCGCGCCGCTGAATCCCGACCAGCACCAGATTATCCGTAGTGCGATTTTTCTCCAAAATCTCATGCGCGATGCGAGTAAGCGCGCGGTCCATTCCCTCTTGATCCATCAGTGTGGATTTAATTCGCATGGCTGTCCTCCTTTCGGGCAGAAAAAAGCCCGCTGCCTGGATGACAGAAGGTTCACAAGAATTTGGCGCCGTATCACCGGTGTGGCTGCGGCCTGCCACTATTATTTGTCATCCTTCCAGCCTCACAGGACTGATTAAAGTCTGATTTCTGTCCTTATCTTAGCCGAAACCGACCACAGATACAAGCACTAAAATACACAGACAGCTTCAGCAACATTTATTTATTAGGCAACGATACTACTTTCAGCAGCATTCATTTATTAGGCGACTATAATACTTTTAGCAGCATTAATTTATTAGGTTGCGGGGCACGATTATGCTTGAATTGCAATAGTTTTTTGAAGACGCCTAAAAATAGATCTTCCTCCTATGGAGCTCCACGCTCTCTACTGTAATTGGATATAATATAAACACTTTAGAGCAAAACTCGAAACGACAGTAAGGGCTAATTATGACTGAGATTACCAATATCTATCTGACCAGGCACGCCTCAACCGATCTTAATGCGCAGAAAATCATGCAAGGTCTGATCGACTCCGAGCTATCGGAGGCAGGCCGCCGGGAAGCTGCATTTCTGGCCGCGGATCTGGCCGATATGAAATTGGACGCCATCTATACCTCGGATCTGAAACGGGCAGCAGCTACCGCAGAGATTATCGCTGCAGCACAAAAGGGTGAGGTGCCGGTAATCCATGATCAGCGGTTGCGGGAAATCAATAGCGGCAAATTCCAGGGGCGGACATATGATGACTGTAGAGAGTTGGATCCCTATAATTGGGAGCTGGCAGCGCTCGATCCTCTGAGTTATCACCCGCCGGGCGGTGAGCCTGGGCTGCATATTCAGCAGCGGATGCAAGCTTTGCTGGATGAGGTTGTAGAGACCTATCCGGGCGGCAATATTCTCCTGGTTTCACATGGTTTCAGCATCAAAGCACTGACGTATCCCTATGTAAAAGAAAACTATGCAGATCTGGCCACAACTCGCAAACCGGGTCAAGTTTATCAAGTTTTGGATAATACTGCTCTCCTGCATTTTCGCCACGATCCGGAAGAAGGCTTCATCCTGGTCAGCCGGGATGCCCCTTGATTATATGTGCAAACAAGCTAGAATTTTGTCTACTTAAACAAATACTTTATAACGTTCTTATCTACGGCTTTTCCTTCATAAAATCTTCCTTCAGATTTGCCAGATTTGCCGAATTTACCATATTCGGAAAAAGAATTTGACAATATAAAATTCCGATGGTATTCTAATCGAGCGCCTTTCCGGAGGAAGAGCGAACGGACCTTGAAAATTGAACAGTGAAAAGAGGAGCCCTGGTTAAACTTTTGTAGTTTAACAGGCAAGACCAGAAAAGAATAAAAGAGCCGAATTGGCTCTCAAATTAAAAGATTTGAGAGTTTGATCCTGGCTCAGGATGAACGCTGGCGGCGTGCTTAACACATGCAAGTCGAACGGGGTTAATTTAATCAGAAGTATTCGTACGGAAGAAGAGATTAACTTAGTGGCGGACGGGTGAGTAACACGTGAGTAATCTACCTCAAGCAGGGGAATAACACCGGGAAACCGTTGCTAATACCACATAGAGTATATGCTAGGCATCTATCATATATAAAAGGATTG
>JAAYQX010000040.1 GCA_012519085.1 Clostridiaceae bacterium | reverse complement strand
GGGGAGGATTTATTTCTGTTAAAAAATAAGTAAAATAAAACTAAACTATTGGATAAAGCCTGAGACGTTTGCTACACTATCGTCGGTGTACAATACAGTAAGGTTTGTCTGAAATGATAGGGGTGGTTCTGAACCCAGTTCAGAAAAAATATAAAAGGAGATTCCAGTATGAAAAAAAATCAGCATGCCATCGGATATCTGCCGGATGAGCAGCCTCCATTTTGGAAACTGATACTCTATGCTATTCAGCAAGTTATTGTCATGTTTCCCGCAACCATTACGGTTGCACTAATTACCGGCTTTCATGTTTCAACGACCATCTTTGCCAGCGGTTTTGCAACCCTATGCTTTATTCTGGTAACCAGAGGAAAAATCCCGCTGTACTATGGCTCCAGCTTCTCCTATATTAGTGCCATCGGCGGACTGATGGCATCCGATGCTCTGCTCGGGATGAGCCTTAACGATAAAATCGCCATTGTGCAGTTTGGCATTGTCATGTCTGGACTGGTTTCTATTGCCGCTGGTATTATTGTTAAAAAACTGGGAAAAGATGTTATTGAAAAGCTCCTTCCCGCGACGATTACCGGTCCAATTGCCATGGTTATCGGCTTGACACTGGCGGGGAATGCTCTCTCTGACGCAGCTGCCGCGCCGGCAGTTCCCGATTCCCAGCTTAACCTGGCAGCTAATTTGGCCTGGGTGATATCCCTGGTGACACTACTGGCAACCATTCTGTTCTCTGTCTATTTGAAGGGCATACTGAGTCAGCTTCCGCTATTACTGGGTCCCATTCTTGGTGTCATCGTTGCCTTGATTGTCAAACAGACAACCGGTATAGATTTCTTTAGGGTGCTTTCGGAGCACGCAGACAGTGGAGTCTTTGCACCTCCCATCTTTACCTTTCCCAAACCAACCTGGATCGCGGTTGCGGCGATCATGCCAATAGCCATCGCGACCATTCCGGAATCCACCGCGCATGTCTATCAGCTGGATATCTATGTCAACGAATTGGCCAAACGGAAAGGAAGTACGAAGCAGTATGATATCGCAAATCGACTGGGGGACAACTTGATCGGTGACGGAATCGGCGACATGGTAGCCGGAGCCATCGGCGGTCCTGCCGGAACCAATTATGGGGAAAATATCAGCGCGATGGCGATTACCAGGGTGTTTTCCGTTCCGGTTCTGATTGCAGCCGCTATTCTGGCAATGGTTATCTCCTTCTTTACCCCGCTTGTAAACGCCATCTACTCCATACCGGTTGCAGTTATCGGCGGTCTGGAAATCTATCTGTTCGGAGCTATTGCCGCACAGGGAATCGCGATCATGATTGACAAAAAAGTTGATATGTTCAGTTCCAAAAACATCGCGGTGATTGCGACGATTATGATCATTGGTCTGGGAGGACAATACGCATTTAATGGCTCCATTCCCTTCTTCGGGATCGAGGTTCCCTGTATCGCCGGCGCTGCAATCTTTGGCATTCTGTTGAATCTGCTCCTGAACATTGGAGATAAGGAGAAAGAGTAATCGGCAAGTCAAGCCGCGAGTAATATTTATTTTGGCGGCTCCGGGTTATTCCGGAGCCGCTTACTATTCTTCGGGTGAATATCAGTGTCATATTCTCGTGTTATAGTATTTGTAGGTGATAACTTATGATAAATAGTTTGATGAAGAAAATCAGTGAAAAATCTTATTTAAAGGATTTAGATAGAATCGATTTATCTAAACTGGATAGTGATATTAAAGAAGTAAAAGATATTAGCTATATAAACGATAGTTCACTTGAACATCAATTAGATATTTATTATAAAAGCCATAATGAATTAAAGCCTATTTTAATTGATATCCACGGTGGTGGCTTTATATCCGGCTCTAAAGAAACGGATTCTTTATTCGCTAATTACCTCGCTCAAAGAGGCTTTGTGGTTTTTTGTTTAAATTACAGGCTGGCATATCCAACGATCAATGTCTTTGATCAAATAAAAGATATATCTGATGCAGTTGGATGGATTATCGCCAATGCTGAAAAATACGAAGGCAATATTAAGGAAATGTATATAGCCGGTCATTCAGCAGGTGCAGTTTTGACAATTGCAGAGTCATTACTGTGCAACGATAAAAAAATGAGAGCTGATTTTAATATAGAGGAAAGAGATTATAAGTACAATGGAATTATCCTCGATTGTGGAGTAATGCATTTTTACGCCAAAAGTATAGCCTATTGGGGAATGAGAAATATGATATTCCCTAAAGACTATAAAAAGATGGCTAAATATCAATATTTGCTTTTCGAGAACAATAGCAAAGTATCAACACTTCCTAAAACTATCTTGTTGACAAACGAAAAAGATTATTTAAGAAAGATGACTTACTATTTTAAAACAGTATTAGATGAAAATAATGTTGATAATAAATTATTTGATATTGGGACTGATGGCCATATAGGGATAGTTTTTAAAATATATACTGAAGAAAACCAAAAATTGATAGATAATATTCAAGACTATTTTGCTTGTACTTCGATATAACCATTTAATTTCTTTTCCGGAAGTTTTTTCGTGCTTAATTCTATTGACAATAATTAAACTAAAATCTAAACGAAAATCGATAAACGTGCACAAATCTGGTATAATGGTGCGCACAAAGCATTAGGACGAAAGGCAAGTATCGCTGAAGTACCCGCGTTGGGTTATACGACGAAGAAATTGGTCGGACGGATGGAGAATGAAAAAATGAAAAACTTGGAGATCAATGTTTTTGGCGAATTGCAGATACTGGTGGATGATGTGGATATTTCACAGACCATTTGGGCATCTAAGAAAAAAATGGCTTTGCTGGAACTTCTGATCCTCAACAGCCAAAGGCCCATGTCCGTTGCGCGGTTGGCGGAAGCGATATGGGGGGAACATGAAGATATCAATGCGGAGAATGCACTCAAAACTTTGGTCAGCCGCTTGCGTAAGGATCTGGACGAAAACGGGCTCGCCGGGGCGATTGTGACGATGCCGGGCGGCTATATGTGGAACCCTGACCTTCAAGCTAAGATAGATGTGTTTCGCATGGAGGAAATTTGTAATAACTTATCAGATGCGAAATCTCTTGATCCCGATGTGAGAGATCAGTTTGAGGAACTGCTCCAACTATATACGGATGATCTGTTGCCGAATTCCGACCTGAGCAAATGGATTGCACCTAAAAGCGTATATTACCATGATCTTTACCTGAAAACAGTCTATCATTACATCGATTTGCTGAACCAAGAAGAAGATTACGGCGACATAATCCGTGTATGTAAAATAGCACTGGATATTGATGCTTTTGACTCCATGCTGAATTTGGAACTGATGTCCGCGCTGCTCAAAACCGGCAAGAGCAAAGAGGCGTTGGAACAATATCAGAACACGACCAACCTGCAATACACGCATTTGGGATTGAAGCCCTCCGACGAGATTTTGAATTTTTATAAAGAGTTGAATTAAAGGCGAAAAAAGCACTGAGGCAGAAATCGAAGAAATCTGTGCAGAACTGCGGAAGGGTAGGCCGGAGGCCGGTGCGTTTGTATGTGAATACGCTATCTTCAACGACATCTATCATTTGCAGATGCGCAATCTGAAACGGATGGGTACGGCCATGTTTTTGGCCTTGGTGGGCGTGCGCCGGATGGACAACAGACAGATGGAAGCGCTGGAATTGAAACAAGTGCTGTCCCGGACGTTGGATGTGCTGCGAGAGAACCTGCGTCAAGGGGACACCATTTCCCGTTACAGTCCCTTACAATATGTGGTATTGCTGCCTTCCGTGAACAATGCAAAAATGGGGCGCATGGTGTTAGAACGGATCAAAAAGCTGTTTTACAGCAATAGCAAGAATGCCAAGTACATCTTTAGTTACAGCGTGACGCCACTGGTCGTGGACGATTAATCCCGTTCGGAAAGAGAGACGAAATAGGAGAGAGTAAGCTTATCACTGGAGTGCTCTCTCTTTCTTTGCGTTGCAATTACTTGTGATAAAATTAGGGAAGAATTCCGGTGATAGTCGCTGCCGGCGGCGGACAGGAGGGCTTTTTTGAAGAGAAGGTTGAACATTGTTCGGCTGACATTCGTGGCAGTGCTTGTTCTCGCCATTGTCTGCACAGGGGGATGTGCCAAAGGAAAAAAGGCAGTGGTGACAAAGGCGAACAGGGCGGACAGGGTGGAAGGACCTCCCCGGGATGCCCGCCCGGTAGTGCTGGTGCCCCGTGCGGATGGAACACGGCTCTTTGAGGGCACAGCCTCTCTGATCGATGCCTCGCACCTTGATGACGGATATGTCATGGTAAAGTATACCGGCGACGGACGGATCAAGATGCAGCTTACACACAACGATCAGGAACCCTACACCTACGACCTGCCGACAACCGGCGTCTTTCAGACCTTTCCTCTGACTTGCGGGGACGGTCATTATACGTTGAATATTTACCGCAACATTTCGGGCGACCAATATGCCTTTGTCGACGGCGCATCGTTTGATGTGCGTTTAAAAAATGAATTCACACCTTTTTTGCATCCCAGTCAATACGTTGATTATACGGAGGAAACCGCAGCGGTAGCCTATAGTGAAGTACTGGCCGAGGGCGCAGTGGACGATTTGGACGTGGTGAAGCGCATTTATGATTATGTGGTCAACAATATCGAGTACGATACGGATAAGGCGGAAAATGTGTCTTCGTCATATTTGCCCGATTTAGACGATACACTGAATACAAAGCGCGGCATCTGTTTCGATTATGCGGCGCTGATGACGGCTATGCTGCGTGTTCAGCGCATTCCTGCGCGCTTGGTCATCGGGTATGCCGGCAAGGATTACCATGCCTGGATTAGCGTCTACACGGAAGAGACCGGATGGATTGACGGCATCATTCACTTTGACGGAAAAAATTGGGTCTTGATGGATCCCACCTTTGCCGCGGGCCAGGGCATGGCAGATTATATTGGAGACGGCAGCAATTACAACGCACTGTTTTATTATTAAAATTAGTTCATATAGGAGAGACGCATGAAACGACCCGACAGGCAAAAAGAGCTTTCCGCAGCTGAGTTGGAGGAATTTTTCCAACAGTTGACTCTGTTTTTCAAAAGCGGAATTCCCACCTGGGAAGGGCTTGCGCTGTTAGGGGAAGAAACGGGCAGCAGAAATAGCGAATTGTTTCGTGTGCTATCCGCGAAGGTCGCGGACGGCAGCAGTCTGTCTGCCGCTTTACTGCAGAGCGGGCGCTTTCCCGCTTATGCTGTGGACATGGTGCGGATGGGAGAGCGCACGGGACGTATGCAGGAAATCTCCGAGGCGCTGCACGCGTATTACCAAGGCCGCGACACCTTGGCGAGAGAACTGCGAACTTCGGTGGTGTACCCGCTGAGCATGACAGGAATGGTGCTCGTGGTGATTTTCGTGCTGACGGTGGCGGTGATGCCGGTCTTTGAACAAGTGTTCAAACAACTGGGCTTGGCCATGAACCCTTTTTCTTTGTCACTGCTGCGATTCGGGCAGGCTTTCAGTCAATCTGCGCTGGTCATTCTGCTTGTGGTCATTGCCCTTGTGGTCGTATTTTTTCTTCTGCGTTCTACAAAAAAAGGCCGGGTTGCGCTTGTGCGCGCTTATGATACTTCTCCCCTCACACGGAAGTTAGCAGCGATTATCGCCGCCGAACGGTTCGCATTTTCCATGTCTCTGATGCTGGAAAGCGGCATTTATATTACGGATGCGCTGCATTTTGCGGCGGAACTGGAAGAAAGTGAAAGGGCGAAGGCGCGAATCGAGGAACTGGAGCGCCTGCTGGGAGAAGGTGAGCCTTTACAAGAGGCGATGTTCGCTTGCGGCATTTTTGAGAAATCATATAACGGGATGATCATGGCGGGCTTGCGCACGGGTACGCCCGGAACCATGCTGATGGAGGTTGCGCTGCGTTGCCGGCGTGATGCTGAGGCGCGGCGGCAGCGTTTGCTGGCTATTATCGAGCCTGCGCTGGTAGCGTTGCTGTGTGTACTGGTAGGACTGGTAATCCTATCTGTCATGCTACCTTTGGCCGGAATCTTATCCGGCATGTGAGAAAGGAAGGCCTTTCCTTGCGCGAAACAGGGATTGCGAAAAAAATCAAGCAATTGCTGGGCAGCGGCGCTTTTTGGGCGGTTGCGGTCTTTGCCGCCGTTGCTCTGAGCATTGGCCTCGGAGTGGCCGCCACCGGGAAAACATCCGTTTCCAGGCAGATCGTTCTGCTGAAGGATACGGTGCGGCGGGAAGCCGTACAATGCTACGCGTTGGAAGGAAGCTACCCGCAAGACCTTGAGTACTTAAAAGAGCGTTACAATCTGCGTTACGATGCAGAACGCTATGTGGTGCATTACAAATTCCTGGGCGGCAATCTGCTACCGGAGATTTCCGTTTTTTATCTTAAAGATTAGGGGGACGGCAGGAGAAGATGCGGCGCGAGAGAGATACGGCAGAAATCCTATTTGTGATTGCTTTGTTTTTCTTGTACACGATTTGTACCCTGCTCCTCTCTGTGATGATTGCAGATGCCTATAGCCGGGGGGCGGAACGTTCGGAGCGCAATTATAATATGCGGACTTCCGTCTTGTACTTGACGGAAAAGGTACGGCAAACAACAAGTGCAGAGGGAGAAATAAGCGTGCGTCAAACCGACGAAGGAGATGCGCTGGTGCTGGGGATGTCGGTAGAGGACGCACACTATGAAACGTGGATTTACGTGGAGGACGGATATCTGCGCGAGGTACTGCTGCTGCAGGGCTCGGATGTTTCGCCGGGGATTGGACAGAAGATTATGCCCCTTTCCGCACTTGTTCTCGAGCTGGGGCCGGAAGGTCTGCTCCGCATCTGCGTGACGGACCAAACGGGCGAAACATATAACGGCAAGGTGTTTGTGGAGAAAGCCGGGAGGAGAAAGGCGGCATGAATCACTCGTCTAAAAGCCGCTATTTTCTGGTGGAATTGCTGGTGAACTGCTTGTTGTTTGCCATTGCGGCGGCAATTTGCATTGCTATTTTCGCGCATGGGAATATAACAGGAAAAAAGAGCACGGCGCTTTCCATGGCTGTTGCTGAGGCGCAAAACGTGGCGGAGAGCGTGAAGGCTGCCGAGGGAGACCTGCAGACGCTTGACACCCTGCTGGACGCAGGGGAAAAAGGAGGCGTCTATATCCTCCGCTACGATGCAGATTGGCAGCGCCTTCCCGCCGGCGCGGATTCAGTCTATGAATTGCGAGCTGTTATTACTGTTGACGAGAAAAACATGCTGCAAGCAGATATCTCAGTGACAGATAGAGCAGAGACAATTTATACATTGCGCGTGCTACGCTATCTCGGCGCCAAGAACGGCAGGAAAATATGAAACGCGGCAGACCGGTAGTCAGTATAGGTATTGTGTCGTTGATTACCGTGTTTACGATCTTGCTGCTTGCCGTTTTTTCTGTCTTGTCGCTGTCCGGCAGCAGGTCGGATAGCGTACTTTCGGATAGAGCTGCGCGTGCCGTAGCCGATTATTATGCTGCGGAGGCACGGGCGGAACAGAGATTACAGGAACTATCCGCTATAGCGGCGGATGACGCTGTAACGCCCCTAGGGGAACGTTTGGAAGCGGCCGGTTTTGAGATTGCGGCTGATACTTCCTACCCGGGGACAGTAGTGGTTTATAATACACCTATAGATGACCGCCGGGTGCTACGTGCGGAGGTTGGCATCGGAGAACAAGGTGAGGTGGAGCGGCTGTACCGCCAAACCATAGCGACGGGGAAATAAAGGAATACAGAGGAAGCAAAAACAATGGATATACAGATGCTGTTGAAGGACATGGTGGAAAAAGGTGTAGAGGATATTTTTATCATATCCGGCCGTCCGGTCAGCTGTAAGCAAAATCGGATTGTCAAAAACTGGGGGGAGGACAAGCTAACTCCTGCCCAGACGCAAGAAATGCTCCATGCGGTGTATGCCTTGGCGGAGCGCGATCCGGAAACGTTTTTGAAGCGAGGTGACGATGATTTCTCCTTTGCATTAAAGGGGGTATCCCGTTTCCGTGTCAACGCGTACAAGCAGCGCGGATCATATGCAGCAGTAATCCGGGTAGTGGCCTTTTCTCTGCCTGATCCTGAGGAGATGCACATACCACGCACGGTTTTAGATTTGGCAGAACTGAGAAGGGGGATGGTTCTCGTCACCGGCCCTTCGGGTAGCGGAAAGACGACAACACTGACTTGCCTGCTGGAAAAGATCAACGAGCAGCGCAACGCGCATATTATCACACTGGAAGATCCGATTGAATACCTGCATAGCCACAAAAAAAGCATCGTTAGTCAGCGCGAGCTGATGATTGATACGGAGGATTATCCGTCTGCCTTGCGCGCGGCGTTACGGCAAAGCCCTGATGTCATCTTGATCGGAGAACTGCGTGATATGGAGGCAATCGAAATCGCCCTGACCGCGGCAGAGACAGGGCACTTGATTCTGGCAGCGCTGCATGCCTTGGGAGCAGCCAATGCTGTTGACCGCTTAGTGGATGCGTATCCTGCGGAACAGCAGGAACAGGTGCGCATGCAGATCTCTATGGTGCTTCAGGCTGTGGTTAGCCAGCAGTTGCTGCCCGCGAATGACGGTTCGCTTGTGCCGGCGTTCGAGGTTATGCAGTGTAACAGTGCGATCCGAACCTTAATTCGCGACGGCAGGACACACCAGATTCCCTCCGTGCTGCAGACTTCGTCTGCGGAGGGGATGATGAGCATGGATGCCAGTCTGGTGAAATTGTATCGGGAAGGAATTATCAGCAAACAAACTGCCCTCACCTACAGCATATCTCAGGAGTATCTTTTGAGGCAGATTGAAAACAGATAAACGTAAGACCGGCTATAAAAGAAGTCAAGCCACTAATCGTATTGAGGTTTAGCGAATAGGCGCCGATATATGCCGTCTTACCCATAAACGTATAGAAGTAGTCAGACAACAGAGTAGCAACAAAAAAAGAGCCCGCCTAGGCGGACTCTTTTTTCAGTTCAGCAAATGCGGTTTACACAGTTGCCTCTTGTTGCTCATCATCTTCTTCTTTGTAGGACTTTTTGCAGAACAGTGCCAGCACTACTTGTACCGCAGCGATAGCTGCCATCAAGATGGTCCAGCGGTCTACAAATACCATAGGATTGCGCATGTCTTCCGTCAGGATGAACACGATTATCGCAACAACCAGCGGGATGATGCTCAGCAACCGCAGAATACCCTTGCGCTTGAGCTTGCCTTCGTCTTCTTCGTCGTACTCAGAGTAGTACTCAGCCTCTGCCTCTTCATCTTCATCGTCGCGCTTCTTGTCTTTGAAGTAACCAATCCACAGGACCAGCATGATAATACCGGTTAGGATGGTCAGCAGCAGGTTCAAGAGTGCCCATTCTGCTGAAGTTTTGCCTGCGAGAGGTGTCTCTCTTTCCGGAATAGTGACCGTCGGCTCAGGCTCGGTTTCATCAATGACAACCGCCGGCTCGGATTCGGGCTCAGGCTCGGGCTCAGGTTCGGGCTCGGGCTCAGGTTCGGGCTCGGGCTCGGGTTCCGGCTCAGGTACGGGCTCGGGCTCAGGCTCGGGTTCAGGCTCGGGCTCAGGCTCGGGCTCAGGCTCAGGTTCGGGCTCGGGCTCGGGATCAGGCGTCGGCTCGGGATCAGGCGTCGGCTCGGGATCAGGTAAGATCTCAGCGGTAATGGTCAGAGTACCAAGGTTCTCCGTGATTACGTAGTTAGCTGCTTTAGCCGTACCCCAAACAATGCTGTAGGTATTAGAGCTGCTGCCAACCTCAGTCTGACTGCCGGTAGCCGTTACTGTCGCTGTCTCGCCAGCCACCAGGCCGGTGATGCTCGTTGCGGCATTCGTCAAAGCAGATCCGTCATAGGCCTTGCTATCGCTGTTAGTTGTGATCGTCACAGCCTTCGGATTAACCGTCAGCGTACCATTGACTTTCTCTACGTTCGCGAAGTTAGCGGTCTTATCGTTGCCGTCAGCGTCTTTGATCACATAGTTGCCTACTACGTTAGCGCTGCTGCCGGCGTCAGTCTGGCTGCCGCTGGATGTCGCTTCTACTGTAAAGCCTTCCGGCAGACCTTCCCAGGTAACACCGTCTGTCTTAGTCAGAGGTGTGCCATCGTAGGTCTTGCTGGCAGAAGCTGCGGTCACCTTAACTTCCGTCGTCTCATTGATCGTTACCATCAGCGTACCGAGGTCATCCGTGATTACGTAGTTAGCTGCTTTGGCCGTACCCCAGGCAATGCTGTAGGTGTTGTCACTGCTGCCTACCTCGGTCTGTGAACCGGTAGCGGTCAAGGTAACTGTCTCACCATCTACCAGACCTTCAATGTCTACAGTTGCATTCGTCAGCGGTGAGCCATCATATTCCTTATCAGCACTGCCGGTCGTAATTGTCACTGCCTTAGGTTTAATCTCCAGCGTCCCGTCAGTGGTATGCACGGTGAACTGAGCCGTTACATCGTTGTCGCCTGCATCCTTCACAACGGCCGTGCCGCTGATCGCGTTCGTCAGTGTCGCCACGTTCGTGCTCGCGGGATTGCTTGTCGTCAGGCCGCTTACAGTGTAGGTGTTGCCCTCTACGGTAAAGGTCAGGGTCTCAAAGCCAACCGCGCTCTTCTCGGTGCCGTCATAGATATTTCCGGTGTTGCTGTTGGCAACTACGGTGATCTCGTACTTCTGCTTCCACTGGGCATATAAGGTTAAGCCGCCAGGAGGAACTAATGCCAGTTGACCAGGCTGATATGTACTGCCTGTTCCGTCTGCTTTTGTAGCCCAGCCGGTGAAGAAATAACCTGTCTTACTTAAATCAGTAGGACTCTTTACCCTTGCTTCGGCTCCGACCAAGTATTCCGCACTATCAGTCGGTACGGTTCCAGTACCACCATTTGCATCATACGTAACGTATGCGGTTTGGTTCGCATATACGGGAAACAGTTCGAAATTCCCTGATATTGGCGTATTAAAATCAAATGGAATAAAGCTATCGCCTATGTACCAATACCAGCCGACAAGTCCCTCTGGGGGATTTGCAGGTGGAGTGATAGTGGATAAAGGTATTATATCTTCTTCCGTATGGAAGGCTCCTCCACTCGGATTTGAGGTGTTATAGAATGTTACCGTATATGTTCCTTGTGTCCATTTTGCATAAAGAGATAAATCATGTGCCGGCATTTTTTTGCCTGCCAAAGCATACGGCTCTCCTGCACAAGCTGCGTTATCGTACCATCCTGCAAAATGGTATGTTATGCCATCTTGGACAAAGGTCGACTGCTCATTCAGGCCTGTCGTATCCTTGTCTGAAATATCGCTGTCAAACGGAATGTTACCGACTACCAATGGAGAGTCGCCATTGTTTTTATTGAATGTCAGAGTGTAATTGTTTCTTGTATAACGAATTTTTGAAACTACGCCTGGACGAAGTCTATCCCATTCACTCATAGGCGTTACGGTGAAGCCAGGGATGTCGATTCCGTCTTCAATAGTAAAACTAAGGCTTCCGTATCCACTATAAAATGAATACGGGTCTTTGATTTCTACGTCTGTGCTCTTTTCATAATAACCTATTGTGTACTGATAGTTAGAGCCTGAATATCTACCATGCACAGTCAAGTTGCCATCAGGCATACATGGCGCTTCCGAGTAGGCAGTATTTGAAGTTCTCGATATATACCAGGAGTAATAGGGATATGCCGCTACAGCAGCGTTATACTGCGTCGCTGTGGACTGCCCGTACTTCAGCTGTGTGGTGGACAACGTAGACCAGCTATTACCGTATTGAGATTTTCGTTCAATCGTGAACGTATACACATTTCTGTTGTAATACACATTCACAACCGTGTCGCCAGCTGCCGAAATAGTTGTATCATCGGCTTGGCCGAAGTGAAAACCGGTATATGATTTAGAATCATAAGTCGCAGGAGCTCCGGTCGTCCCTGTTTTATATGCTATCTCTGCAAAAGTATAATCGTCATCCTCAGCGTTTTCTTGCCAGTAAATGACTTTGTATGATGTGGTTGTGCCTGTTTCCCAAACTGCATGCAGGGTTAAATTGGAAGTAACTGGGTAGTTTGTAGGAATTGCCGTACCACCCTCGATTAACGACCAGTGTTTAAAGTTATAACCTGCTTTTGTAGGCTCAGGAAGATCTCCTATCGGATCGCCGCCCTCTACATATTTGGGGAGAACTGCAGATCCTCCATGCGCATTAAAGGTTACAATCCATGCGTCCTTCGTAACTACATAGAGAGTGGTGTCCTCGTTAATTGGAGAGCTGAAGTCAAATGCTGCTCCGTCTACTTCAAGAGACCAATGGCTGAATACTTTGCCCGGTTCCGTAATACTCAGCGGAACCCCTTCGGGATCAACGGTTCCTCCCTGTGGCACCAGCTTCGTTTTAAGGGTCTGCCCATTGTAAATGAAACTAACAGCGTATTCTGAAGATCCGCCCTTAGGAGGTGACCCAAGGGGTGGTGTGTCGTTTTCTCCCCCTTCTGGCGAAAGTTCACCATTTAGCGCGGGAGGTAGTAACCCAAGGGGTGCCATAAGAGGTGCACCAAGGATGCTGTTTCCTTCCCCTTCTTTATCGAGTTGTCCATCCACCATACTTGACTTACTGTTGAACGACTCGGTAAGAAGGCTCGACCGAGTGATCTCCTGATCTTTTGTTG
>JAAYQX010000039.1 GCA_012519085.1 Clostridiaceae bacterium | reverse complement strand
CAGCATTTGCCCATACCGCGGGCCACCACCGCAGCGTGCGACGTCATGCCGCCGCGCGAAGTTAAAATTCCCTCAGATACATTCATACCCTGGATATCTTCCGGGGAGGTCTCAGTGCGGACCAGGATTACTTTTCGCCCGACCTGATGTGCCTCATAAGCTTCTTCCGCGGTAAAGACCACTTCACCGGCAGCAGCTCCCGGTGAGGCCGGCAGGCCGCCGGCTAAAGCTTGCGTCTGCTTAAGGACTTCCGGTCGGAAAGTCGGATGCAGCAGAGTATCCAGAGAATTGGGATCGATCTTATCCAAAGCCTTCTCCTTGGTGATAATGCCCTCGGCAACCATATCAACCGCCACCTGCAGCGCTGCCGTAGCTGTACGCTTGCCACCTCTGGTCTGGAGAATGAAGAGCTTACCCTCTTCAATCGTAAACTCCAGATCCTGCATATCGCCGTAATGCCGCTCCAGTTCATCTGCCAGACGTTCGAATTCATAATAGATATCCGGCATCTGCTCCTTGAGCTGGGAGATCAATTGCGGTGTTCTGACACCGGCAACTACATCTTCGCCCTGAGCATTAATCAGATACTCGCCATAAAGAACATTCTCACCGGTAGCAGGATTTCTGGAGAAAGCCACACCGGTGCCGGAAGTATCACCCATATTGCCGTAGACCATCTCTTGCACATTGACAGCGGTACCCCAGCTGCTGGGAAGATTGTGCATACGCCGATAATAGATGGCACGGTCGTTATTCCAGGAACGGAATACTGCTGCGATAGACAGTAAAAGCTGCTCTTTAGGATCTTCCGGAAAGGGCTTGCCTTTTATTCTTTCATAAATCCGCAGATAAGTATCTGCCAGCTCTGCCATATCATCAGCATCGAGATCGGTGTCATTGTCTACACCAACTCTCTCTTTAAGTTCGTCCATCTTGGCTTCGAAATAACTTCTCTCAATTTCCATGACAACATCGCTGAACATCATAATAAAGCGCCGATAACTGTCATAGGCAAAACGAGGATTCTTGGTTTTCTCAGCCAGGACTTTAACTACTTCCTGATTCAAGCCGAGATTGAGAATTGTATCCATCATACCCGGCATAGAGGCTCTGGCTCCGGAGCGAACCGAAACCAGAAGCGGATTCTCAAGGTCACCGAATTTTTTGCCGGTGATCTCTTCCATTTTGGTCATGGCGGCAAAGATCTGCTCGATCATTTCCGTCGTGAGCTCAGCGCCGGCAGCATAGTACTCATTGCAGGCTTCCGTTGTAATAGTAAAGCCCTGCGGTACCGGCAGTCCTAGGCGACTCATTTCAGCCAGATTGGCACCCTTGCCCCCTAGGAGATTGCGCATACTGGCGTCGCCCTCCTTAAACATATAGACGTACTTTTTCATGCAAACCTCCCAAAATATATTTATGCTCCCTGCATCAGGGGAGATCAAATTTACCAGCAAACCATGAGACAAGCTCGTTCATCGGAAGACGGATTTGCTCCATGCTGTCCCTCTCACGGATAGTCACTTGTCCATCTTCTAAAGATTCAAAGTCAAAAGTCACACAATATGGGGTACCGATTTCGTCCTGACGGCGATAGCGTCTACCAATCGACTGGCGCTCATCAAACTCGCAGGGATAGTGCTGCAAAATTTGTTCATACAGCTGGAAAGCCTCTGCTTTCAATTTAGCCGATAGCGGCAGAATCGCAATTTTGACCGGAGCAAGAGAAGGATGGAAACGCAGGACAGTACGTTGGTCTCCGTCCGGCAGCTCCTCTTCATCATAGGCATCACATAGTACAGCCAGAGTCAGGCGATCAACACCCAATGAGGGTTCTACCACATAGGGAATATACTTTTCGTTAGTGGCCGGATCAAAGTAGCGAAGATCCTGACGGCTATGCTCCATATGTTGACTTAGATCATAATCCGTACGGTCGGCAATACCCCAGAGCTCACCCCAACCAAAGGGATAGAGATATTCAATATCTGTAGTGGCCAATGAATAAAAAGATAGTTCATCTTTGGTGTGGTCGCGCAGGCGGAGATATTCCGGCTTCAGATTGAGGTCCAGCAGCCACTGCCAAGAGAAATCGCGCCAATAATCAAACCATTCCAGATCCGTACCCGGTTCACAGAAGAACTCCAATTCCATCTGCTCAAATTCACGCGTGCGGAAAATAAAATTGCCCGGTGTAATTTCATTGCGGAAGCTCTTGCCGATCTGGGCAATACCAAAAGGAATTTTTCGCCGCGAAGTGCGCTGCACATTGACAAAATTAGTAAAAATACCTTGAGCTGTCTCCGGTCTGAGATAAATTTCAGTACCCTTGCCTTCGGTCACACCCTGAGTTGTCTTAAACATCAAATTGAATTTGCGCACATCGGTAAAGTCATGTTTTCCACAATTCGGACAGGGTACTTCATGCTCAGCGATGAAAGCCATCAGCCTTTCTT
This sequence comes from Clostridiaceae bacterium, assembly GCA_012519085.1. Lineage (GTDB taxonomy): Bacteria > Bacillota > Clostridia > Saccharofermentanales > DTU023 > UBA1046. Next base: position 52,708 of record JAAYQX010000039.1, on the reverse strand, counting down.
CCGGCCAGCCCTCGACATTGACATCACTGGCTTGATCCTGAGCCCAATCTTCAATCATCTTGTCTACCCTGTATCTGGATTTACAGGCCTTACAGTCAATCAGCGGATCGCTAAAGCCCGCGACATGGCCGGAGGCAACCCATACCTCACGATTCATCAGGATAGCACTGTCAATGCCCACATTATGCGGACAGGTGGTAACAAAGCGTTTCCACCAGGCATCTTTGATGGCATTTTTCAAAGCCGCCCCGTAGGGACCATAATCCCAAGCATTGGCCAGGCCTCCATATATATCCGAACCCGGATAAACAAAACCGCGATTAAACGCCAAAGCAACTATTTTTTCCATAGTTTTATCTTCATTGCGCATTATTCTATCTCTTCCTCTTTCTCTTTTATTTCTTCTTCAGCCGTTGAAGTTAATAACGATGACTCCTCCGTTTTTGATTCCGCAATATTATCCACGGCAGCAGCTTCAGATTCCGCATCCGACTGCGCTGCTTTGCGTTCAGCCTCAAGTCTTTCGGCTTCATCCTGGGCTTCAACTGCCATAATTAACCTGCGAGCTAAAGCGGCAGCATCATCGGATGTGAAACTCTCTCCTCCCAATTCAGCCAGTTCGCTTTCTTTCATACCCAAACGCTGGTCACGGTCAATGATCCGTCTGGTCTCTTCAGCCAGCTCAGCAGCTCTCTTTTCCCGGTCTTCCAATTCCTCTGCCAGGCGTTTGGCTTCAATTTCCGGTCGCAGGGGCACATGCGGCTCATATAGGCCTTTGCGGTATTGGATTTTATCCATTACCAGCTCCTCACAGGCTAAAGTGACCGGATTCGGTGTTTTGGAATCTACCAGCGGATTAGCCCCATCTACAATCTGTCTGGCCCTTTTTGCTGCCAACATCGCCAAGACATAACGATTCTCAGCTTTTGGCAGTAATTTCTCCAAAGGAGGATAATTCAACATCCACTGTACCTACTTTCTATACAATTAGTAAAATTTGTCAGCAATTATCTGCAGATTGACACATAACAAAGACTATGGCAAGCTTTTGTCCTTATTGTGCGGACACTGTCCACAGGAATGTCTCAATAAGTTTCAAATTCCGCCTGAATCCGTGCAATATCAGCTGCCATATAATCAGATTCTGCTCTACTTGCAACATAAATCGAATTGATGATCTCGACGCTACGCTCTAAATCATCATTAATAATAATATAATCAAAGTCAGACGCCTGCTTGATTTCTGCCGCAGCAGCTTTAATCCGTCTGGCAATCACGGCTTCATCCTCTGTACCGCGACAGCGCAATCTTGTCAGCAGGACTTCAATCGAAGGCGGCAGCAAAAATACTATCAGTGCCTGGGGAAATTTTTCTTTTACAGCCAGTGAACCCGCTACAGTTATATCGAGGAGCACATCATTGCCCTGCTCAATTTGTTCCAGCAAAGGATGCAATGGTGTTCCGTAGTAATGGTCAAGATATTTATCATATTCAATAATAGCGTCCTGCCGGATTAGTTCTTCAAACTCAGCTTTAGCAACAAAAATATAGTCTACACCTTGCTGTTCCTGACCGCGCGGCGATCTTGTCGTCATCGATACGAGATGCTTGGTATTCGGTCGTAGAGACTGCAGCTCCCTGATCACAGTATCTTTGCCCACGCCCGATGGGCCGGAGAGGCATAGGATCAGACCGCTTGGCTTAGAAGTAATATCAGGCATGACTGCCATCTGTTCTGTCGGATCCTGTTGATTTTTCATTGGCACCTCTCACTCTGCTCAGCAAATCTTTGCTGCAGGACTTCAGTCTCCAGAGCAGATAGGATAATATGATCGCTGTCCATGACCAAGATACTTCTGGTTTTACGGCCAGAGGTAGCATCAATTAAGGCACTGCGCTCCCTGGCATCGGCGATCAAACGCCTGGCAGGAGCCGAGTCAGGAGTAGCCAGGGCGATCAGTCGGGCTGTTGAAATATAATTGCCGAAGCCGATATCAAGCAGCTCTTGCATACATACCTCACTCCAGGTTCTGCACCTGTTCTCTGATTTTCTCTAAGGTTGTCTTCATTTGTACAACCAGACCGGTGATCTCCAGATCGGCAGACTTTGATCCGATGGTATTTATTTCACGATTGATTTCTTGACAGAGGAAGTCCAACTTTTTGCCGATCTGTCCCTCCTCGTCCAGCATTAAATCAAACTGTCTGAGATGGCTGTCCAGGCGTACCAATTCTTCATCGATTGCAGCTTTATCAGCAAAAATGGCGATTTCGGCTGCAATCCTTTGGCCATTATAATATTCTTCCGCATCCTGACCGAGTAGGGTTTCCACTCTTTTGAGCAAACGTTCTCTTTGTTCCTGCGGCACAGTTTCCGCGCGCAACGATATAGCGGATAGCTGTTCTGTCAATTGCTCAATCTTGTAACGAAGGTCACGACACAGCATTTCACCTTCATTTCTTCTCATGCTCATAAACTGGTCCAGAGCAGCGTCAGTGGCTTCTTCAATCTGAGGCCAAATCTCTGCGGGATCAGTTTCTTGGGTACTGACAGTAAAAAGCCCGCTGATCTGTGCCAGATTACCGGTCGGATCCGGCAGCAGGCGCTTAGTCAATTCTTCGAGTTCGGCATAGGCTGCCAGATAGGAGAGAGCCAGATCGCGATCCAGCTTAATCTGCGTCCCGGAGTTAGCATCGCTGTCATATTCTACTCTGACATCAACTTTGCCACGGTTGACACATTTATTGATCAGCTCTCGCAAAGGTGGCTCCAGCGAAGATAATGACCTAGGTAGACGAAATGATATGTCGCGGTATCGACTATTGACAGATTTGATCTCAACCATAATCCGCCGTTCAGGGCGGATAGCCTCACCCTGTCCATATCCTGTCATACTATAGCCCATATCTTTTACTCCTTAGTGCTTTTCCCAATCAAAGATTACCATCTTGTTTTTATCACTATACATTAAGCGGCCTCACCTTGTCACCGCCGGCAATTGGCTGTCAGGCGCCAAATAGCAGTTTAGGAGCAAAGCCAATCTGGTCGCTGGCAACAAGGGTATATCGGATACCTCTGATTTCGGTCCTGTCCAGGCGCAATCCGGTCCAAGGATGGTGAATATGACCAAAGACACAGTCGGTCACACCGGATTTCTCCAGCAACTGTGTAAAGGCAGTCTGCTCGTGATTTTCAGCCAGAGGCGGATAGTGCATCATAACTAGCAAGCGACTGCTTGCCTCTTTGATTTTGTGAGCAGCTGCCAGCGACATTTCAAGTCGCAACAGCTCTCGTCGCAGGATTTTGTCATCTTGGTCCGGTGAATAGTCCGCGTCCATAGGCAGAAGCCAGCCACGGGTGCCGCAGATTACGGTACCGTCCGGCAGCAGACGGGCATCATTTTGTAAAAAATCCAGACTGGCAAGTCCTTCATCACGACAAAGTCGCGTGATTTTGCTGATTGATTGCCACCAGTAATCATGGTTGCCTTTCAGGAGCAGTTTCTGGCCCGGGAGCTGATCGATAAATCTAAGATCAGGCATCGCCTCTGTCAATGTTGCAGCCCAAGAAATATCGCCGGGAATCAGTACCAGATCAGCAGGTTCTACCGTTTGTCGCCAATTATCCCGGATTTTTTCTTCGTGATTCGCCCAGCGTTGGCCGAAGACTGCCATCGGTTTATCGACGGCAAAAGATAGATGCAAATCTGCTAGGGCAAAGATCTTCATGCCGGATCACCTTCTTGGTGAAAATAATCGTAGACGGCTTGCGCTGTTTTAACCGGTAAACCTGGAACCGCCTGCAGTTCCTCCAGTGTAGCTGCAGCAATACCGGCCAGGCCATCAAAGTTTTCCAGCAGCTTGCGTCTGGTTGCCGGACCAACTCCGGGGATATCTTCCAGGAGCAGACGCAAATGGCGCTTTTTAGCCTTAGTACCGCTCAGCCGCCGGGCAAAGCGATGCGCCTCGTCCTGAATGGCGGTTAAAAGGCGCAATATTCCCATCCTCAAGGCACGAGTGTCACCCGTTCCGTCTTCGGCAATTAATAAATAGTTGTCACCAGATTCTGTACGTAGCTCAATGATCTCTCCACTCGATAAAACCAGTCCTCTCGTACGGTGACGCTTGTCTTTGACTATTCCCGCCACGGCAATATCCGCCGGTATCAGCGGCTTGACTTTGGCCACATGGGCTTGGCCGCCATCGACTAATATCAGATCAGGCCGATGCCCGAATTCTTCATCATCTAATCGCTCAAGGCGTCTGCTCAACACTTCATATAGAGCTGAGTAGTCGTCTATGCCTTCGAAGGATACTATGGAGAAATGGCGGTAGGAGGCCCGTTCAGGTCTGCCTCTTTGAAAAACCACCATGGATCCGGCCCGGTCTGCAGCACCGAGATTGGAAATATCATAGGCTTCTATTCTGTGTAGGGCGCGTTCGCTGCCGGTTAATCTGGCCAGTTCTTTCAGGGTCAGCTCCAGCCCCGTAGCGCTTTTGCCACCCATCAGGGTGTAGCGCTGTAGGGCGGCAGCAGCATTTTTAGCCGCCAGATCCAGTAAGCGAGTTTTGGCACCCCGTTGGGGACGGCGCAGAACAACTTTGTGAGCAGCCAGTTCCGACAAATATTGTTCGACCAGATCCTGCTCCGTGAGATCCTTCGGCAACAGAATCTCTTTGGGGATCAGGGCGGTGCTGGTATAGTGCTGGGCGATAAAAGCTTGCAGATAATCCGCATCTTGTCCACCAACATCTGCGGCGAATGTCTGAACATAGCTGTTCACCCGGCCTTCCCTAACTTCCAGCTTTTGCAGGCAGACTTCACTGCCATTTCTGGCCAGACCGATCACATCGCGTGACTGTCGATCAGAGCTGACTATGACCTGCTTATCCTTCAGCTTGGCCAGGGCTTCAATCCGGTCTCTCAGCAGGGCTGCTTGTTCAAAATCCAGATCTTCGGCAGCCGTAGCCATCTCCTGTTCCAAATTGAGCAAGAGCTCGGAATATTTCCCCTCCAGAAAGCGGATGACGTTATCAATCACCGCACGGTATTTTGTTGCGGAAACATCGCCCTTACATGGCCCGATACAGCGGCCGATATAATAGTTAAGACAGGGCCTTTCCTTACCTATATCCCGAGGCAGGACTCTATTACAGCTTTTAATCGGGAAAATCCGGCGCAGGGCGGCCAGCGCTCGGTAAAGATCACCGCTGAGATAGGGACCGAAATACCTCGCCCCTTCCGCCAGGTCCGCCTCGACCCGGAATGACTTCATAATGCGTGGATAAGTTTCCTGCATTGTAATGCGAATATAGGGGTACTCGCGGTCGTCACGCAAGAGAATATTATAACGAGGCTTGAATTTTTTGATCAGATTAGCTTCCAGGATTAGAGCTTCCAACTCATTATTGCAAAGTAAATACTCGAAATCGGCAATGCGCGCAATCATGGCCCGGATACGGACATCCCCCTCCGGATGACGGCCGAAATAGCTCATCAGACGCTGTCTGAGATTATTGGCTTTGCCGACATAGATGACGCTTCCAGATGCGTCTTTCATCAGGTAAACGCCAGGCTCCGCAGGAACCAGATCCAGTCTGGCATCAAATTTTTCAGGCAGATCAAGCCGCATCAAATAAGCATCCTCTCCAGTTTGTTGATAATATCCCTGGCGAATACCATAAGTGATAAAACCTGCTTTTTCGTAAAGTCTGAGCGCAGCCTGATTGGAAGTAGCAACTTCCAGCATTATCAGGTCAATCCCACGTTCGACCGCTGCAGACCGAATTCCTGCCAGCAGCTTTTCTCCGATACCCTGCCGTCTAGACTCGGGCTTGACAGCCAGATTGTAGATATCCATCATCTCATCCAGCGGATAAGCCGAAACAAAACCCACAACTTCCTCATCTGCCACTGCTACCAGGTACAGCATAGCATGAGGGCTATCGAGCATAATTTCTTTCAAATCACGAGCAAAACTGGCAGTGCCGGATCTACGCGCAAAAGAGGCTTGGTAAATATCGATGATTGCTGCCAGATCACTGAGTTGTGCAGGACGGATCAAAATCCTGCTCGTCGTTGCCATTTACGCTTGCTCCTGTTGTTTTTTTATCCGCTCCGCTTGCGACAAGGCCAGGTATTGCGGCATTAGGGCTAAAGGGTCGCCACTTTCGCCGTCTCGGTATTTGGTCAGCCCCAGCCGACTGAGGATCGAGGCGCGGGGGGGCCAAAACTCCGGACCGGTCCATAACGTCTTCGGCAAACTCCGATATTCCCCAGGATAGGCTGACTTAACAGCTGGCAAGCCATCGCCCACCACAATCATTTGGTGTTGACAGAGTTCGAGTTGTGAGATGGCAGTCCATAGATCTGCCGCCTGATGATTTGCAGGTATAATCAATTCCTGTAAATTATCACCGTTATCATAGAGAGCTGAGAATACACGCCCACTGCGAGCATCAATAGCCGGGCAGACCATACTGCCAGGAAAAGCTGCCGCTAAAACCTCCAGACTTGAGACACCGACCGCAGGTTTATTTAATGCCCAGGCCATTGTCTTGACGGCGGCAATGCCAATCCGGATGCCGGTAAAAGAACCGGGCCCTGTAGCACAGACAAAGAGATCAATCTCTTCCTTGCGGCGGTTGGAACGCGCAAGCAGATCAGCAATCAGCGGCTGATAGGTCACTGAATGCTTGTAGCCCAGATTCAGTGTTGCTTCCGCAATTATGCTCTCCTCATCACATAATGCGACCGAGAGACTCTTACCTGATGTATCAGATGCCAGTATCAGCATTTTTGCCTCCTAAGATATTGTTGTATGCAGCGGCCTGGCATCGGACCAGTTGACAGTGATCCGGCGCTCATTCGCACCGAGCCTCTCAAGTGTGATGCTGATTGTCTCTGGAGGCAGAGCCTCACGGATCACTTGTGCCCATTCAATGGCAGTGATCCCATCAGCCGTGATATATTCGTCAAAGCCGGATTCATACCATTCGTCAACTCCAGACAAGCGGTAGGCATCAAAATGATACAGCGCCGTTCCCCGTTCGCCCGCTTCATGATCACGCAGGAGCGTGAAAGTGGGGCTAGCAACTTGGCCTTTGACACCAAGCCGGCGGGCCAGACCGGAAACGAGAGTTGTCTTACCTGCACCCAGATCGCCGTCTAAAGCCAGAACATCGCCGGCCTGCAGCAGATCGGCCAGTCTGGACGCCCAGGCAGCGGTTTCTTCCGCTGTTTTACTGATAAAAGAAAAGGTCTGCACGAAACTCACCGTCTGTTATTTAAATCAATTATTCCGTCTTGGCACAATTCTATCAAAACCGGCATCTTTTGTGGGAGACAAAGATTAAAGCCGGTATGGCGGCAGTAAAAAGCAGACCTACCGACCAGTGCTTACTGCACCGTCCGGCCCGGTCTGCATTTAAACAAACAAGATTAGCGCTTGGAGAACTGTGAAGCCTTGCGGGCTTTTTTAAGACCGTATTTTTTGCGCTCCTTGACGCGGGAATCACGGGTCAAGAAACCTGCACGTTTTAATGGTGTTTTGTATTTCTCCTCGTCCGCCTCGACCAGTGCGCGGGAAATGCCATGGCGAATGGCTCCTGCCTGACCGGCAATGCCGCCGCCATGTACATTGACAATGATGGAATACTGATCGGCTGCATTCACCTCATTTAAGGGTTGACGCACAATATAGCGCAAGGTTTCCATCTCAAGATAGTCGTCGATATCTTTGCCGTTAATCACAATATCACCCTTGCCGGGATAGATGCGGACACGGGCGATTGAGCGCTTGCGGCGACCTGTACCATAAAAATAATCTTTTTTATTTGTTGCCATTCTAATTCTCCCTCTGGCTCATCAAAGCTCAATGCTCTCTGGCTGCTGTGCAGCATGCGGATGCTCAGGCCCGGCGTACACTTTTAGTTTGCGATACATCTGACGACCCAGTGTGTTCTTAGGCAGCATGCCTTTGATTGCATGTTCAAGAATCCGTTCCGGATGAGTGGCCATCACTCGTTTATAAGGAATCTCTTTCAGGCCGCCCGGATAACCGGAATGGCGGCGATAGATCTTTTGCTGTTCCTTATTGCCGGTCACGGCTACCTTGGCTGCGTTGATGACGATTACAAAATCGCCTGTATCAACAAAAGGCGTAAATTCGGCTTTGTGCTTGCCACGCAAAATACTTGCGATAGCAGTGGCAAGACGGCCCAGGGTTTTCCCCTCGGCATCAACCACATACCATTTGCGCTCGACTTCGCCTTCTTTGGCAAAATATGTCTTCATGGAATCCTCCCTATCAATCTAGCCGGAGTCTTGCTCCAGGCGTGTTTAAACACGCTTCGCTATGTTAACAGGCAATAATTCGCTTGTCAAGCTGCAAATCAAATTATTTAACGAAAGCTGCAGATTTTATTGTTTTTACGCCAAATGCTCTTGAATACTCGTTAGTGAATTATCTCCTGCGCCGGCGTTGATTATCTCTTCTGATGCTACGTCCTAAAAATATGAGTACAATAATCAGACCGATAATCAGCAGAGAAAATAAAACCCAGCTTAGCGATGATAAACTAAATCCGGAACTGTCCTTAGCAAGCTCCACGTTGATTGTCGGCACATTTTCATTTTCCACTGCTGTCGATACAGGTTCAGGTTCTGCATCTGGATTATCAGTAATTGTTTCTTGGCTATTAACAATATCGCTCGCCGGATATGTTGAATGGCTGGTCGCTGTCGGCCAGCCGGGATCGCCAGAGGTCGGCCGATAGCCGGAATAGGCCTGGCCGCGATTGCCCGCATCTTGTCCCTGCGGAACAACACCCAGCTTTTCTGCTCCTGCTTCCAGCAAAGACCGCATCAGAACATCAATGCCCAGCGGATGACCCTCACATTTCAGTTCTGCGCCGAGGATAACGCCAATCAGCAGACGGTCATCATGAGTTGTTCCGGCACCGACCAGACAATAGCCGGCCCGGCTGGTTGTACCTGTTTTGACGCCATCATAGCTCTTGAAGCGACTTGAGCCGTATAATTCCGGAGAGGCCAAAACCAGTTTATTAGTGTTGTGGAGTATCTTCCATCCTGCAACCGGATGTTTGCTGTTGGCCGGCATGCGGTAAACACTGGTTGTTACCAGTTTGTGAAACATTTCATTTTTTAAGCCTGCTTGGGACAGCAATGCCAGATCATAAGCTGTTGAATAATGGTCACCTTGAGTAAAGCCGCTGGGATTAGTTATGGCTGTATTTTTAGCGCCTAATTTATGGGCAAGTTCGTTAGCTAGGGTACAAAATGCATTTCGTTTCTCCACAGCCGTTCCTTGCTTTAAAGGAGAATAGTTCTCTGCCAGTACATTAGCGCAATCATTGGCCGAATGTACCATCAGGGCATATAGACATTCCTCAGTACTTATCTGCTCGCCGGCCACCACACCCGCCCGTGCTGATACAGACGATGGCAGCTGTGTCGCCTCCGGCGAGACTGTCACCATCCTGTCAAGATCAAAATCCGGCAGATTGAGCACTGTAAGCGCCGTTAGGATCTTGGTAGTACTTGCCATAGGCAGCCGCTTATAGCCGTTGTGATCGATAATAACTTCCCCGGTTCCAGCATCAAGAACTAAGTAAGCTTTTGCCTTAATGTCTTCGAGCTGCGGCCAATAATCACTAATTTCTTTTACTTCTTCTATTTCATCTGTTTCATCTATCTTACTGTCAGGGGCTTCGGCTACCGATGTCGCAATTGTTGCTTCGGTTTCGATTTCGGTTTCAGAATCAGCCGCTTCGGCTGCAAGTTCACTTTCGTCTTCAATTTCACTTTCGTCTCCGAGTTCACTTTCGTCAACTTGCGCAGTAGTGGTAATTACAGCCTCACCTGCAGCTAGAACAGGCCTAGCCGGTAAATTAATCAGACTGATAGCCGTGAGCAGTGCCAACAGCAAGGCCACAGCATTGGCTCCGGCATGGTAACCGGTGCGCCCCCCTCTTTGTTTCCAGCGCACCCATAATGGACTGGACAGAAAGAGCGATGAGTAGGTGCCGGCAGCAATTCCAAACATCATGGGTAAGGCAAATTCAGTAATACTGGACAGGCCGTAGAGCTGACCGAAGATAAAGGCTACAGCGACTGCCAGGAACGTTGCTATCGAAGTATTTATGGACCGTGACAGTGATTGGCGAATCGATTTATTTACCAGTTCATCCAGAGGAACTGTGCCGCCGGTCAGACGAATATTTTCACGGATGCGATCATAGACCACAATCGTATCATTGATTGACCAGCCCAAAATAGTGAGAACCACTGCGATGATGGTTTCGTTAATAGCATTGCCGATCAAAACAACAAAGAAAAATACAGTTAGAATATCGTGCAATAGAGCTAACAAAGCCATCACTCCGGCGGACGGACCGGACATACTTCGGAATGAGAACCAAATATAGATAATTATCAGGAGTGAAGCCAGCACCATGGCCTTAAGGCCATTTAATAGCATTTCCTTGCCGATCAGAGGATCAACCAACTGTGAAGAGGAAAGCCTGACATTGGCATTCGGATATGCTTGCTCCAGTGCCCTGGTTACATGGTCCAGTTGTTCAGGAGTTAAAGACTGATTGCCGGCAATATTGAAAGAGATTTCTGTCCTGCTATCGGCCCGGGACACTATTGTCTGGGCGCTAACTTCCTGGTCAAGTTCAGTTTTTAACAATGAACTGGCCTCTTCCGGATCTATCTGGCCCTCATAAGCATAATTGATAATACTGCCACCGCGGAAATCAATATCCAGATTGACACCTCTAACTGCCGATACAACAACACCTGCCACAATCAGCACAGAGGATAAAAGCGCAAAAATATGCACATGCCCACAGTAATCATAGGGCTCTCTGTCAGATTTACTATCTGTTTTGCGCTTGCCATAGAGCCAAGGATTTTGGAAATACTTGTTGCTGGCTAAAGAACCAATCATCAGTCTAGTCATCCAAACGCCGGTGATCCCGTTCATGATTACTCCCACCAACAGTGAATAGCCGAAAGACAAGGTAGTGCCTGAACCGAAAAACATCAGCATGGCAGCAGCAATTGCTACCGTCACATTGCCATCAAAGACTGATGAGAATGCTCTGGTAAAGCCATTACTGAGTGCAACGGGCAGATTATAGCCGGCATTAAGCTCTTCTTTGATACGCTCCGATATAATGACATTGGCATCTACACCCATGCCGATCGAGAGAATAATGCCGGCAATACCTTGCAAGGTCAGAGTTTGTTGCGGGACGGAAATAGCCAGTAAAATGCCGGCAACCTGCGTGTAGAGAGACAGACAGGCAACAAAACCGGTCAAACGATAATACAATAGCATAAAAATGCTGAGAAGCAGCAAGGCTATAATGCCACTTATCACCATTACTTTGAGTGAATCCTGACCCAGGCTGGGACTAATAGTAGATGAACTGGTCGCTTTAAGTGCAAAAGGCAAGGCGCCGGCATTAATAGTCTGCGCCAGTTCTGAGGCAGATTCGGTAGTAAAATTGCCGGAGATCTCGGCTTGTCCATCGAGAATCGGCACTCTTACAGATGGAAGGCTGATCACCTGGTCATCCATATAAATAGCCAGAACTTCCTGATTGACCGCCAAGCGGGTGGTTACCTCAGCAAATTTTTCTCGCCCCTGTTCTTGCAGCTCCAGCAGAACAACCGGACTGCGGCTATTGGGATCCACACCGAAACGAGCTTGCTTAACATCGGCTCCGGTCAGGGCTACGGTGCCGTCGGGCTCACGGAAAGTCAGAAGAGCCATCTCGCCCAGTTCTTGCAACGCCTCTTCCGGATTGAAGTCTGCTTCGTCAGCTTTCCAGGGGAAGCGCACAATTATCCGGTCGCTGTCACGTCCGACTATTACATCACGGTCCAGGATCTGCCGATTATCCAACCTCTGGTTGATGATACGGCTGGCAGCATCCATCTGCTCCGCAGTAGGCTTGCCCTCAAAGCCTTGTGGGGTAAAGATTGCCTCTACCCCACCTCTGATATCAATACCAAAACGAATATCCCGGGCGCCTTTAATTTGAGTCTCCCCGCCAAGCCTGATACCGAAGATCGCCACCAGGCTCAGCAGGATGACCAGAATCATTATCACAACAATCGTGCCAGGCTTGCCCTTGACCCCGACTTTGGCAAATGATCGTTTCGCCATTTCTACGCCTTTCCCGAACTATATATGAGTTATAGTATATTCAGCTAATTATAAATATTCGCATAAGCCATGGCAAATCAGATCACATTTATAAATTTGTCAGCCCAGATACTCTAAACCTCTAATTTCTTTTCTATAAAAATACTTAATTCAAGCCTAATCTACCTTTTCACCCTTGGCATTGGTAAAGGCAGGCACCACAGAACCATCATAGGTCTCTTCAATAAATTTCTTCACTTTTTCCGTCTGCAGTGCAGCAATCAGCTTCTGAAATTTCTCAGCCTCAAGTTCCTCGGTGCGAACAGCAATAATATTGACATAGGGCGATTCAGCACCCTCAATGGCTAGCGCGTCCTTGACCGGATTCAGACCGTGCTGGATAGCATAATTACCGTTAATAACTGCAATCGCGGCATCACCATAGACCGTCGGGATTGCTGCAGCCTCTAAAGCTGTAAATTTTAGGTTCAGACGATTCTCCGTCACATCTTTTTCCGTAGCAGTTACACTATCGACACCAAGCTTAATCAGACCTTGAGCTTGCAGCAGCAATAGGGCGCGGCCGCAGTTCGTGGTATCGTTAGGAATCATGACCTCATCGCCGTCTTTCAACTCTTCCAAAGATTTGATGTTTTTGGAATAAATACCCATTGGCTCAATATGAATACCGCCCAGATTGGACAGTTTCAAATCGCGCTCAGCAATAAATTCCTCAAAATACGGAATATGTTGGAAGAAATTGGCATCAATCTCTTTTTCTGCCAGATCGATATTGGGCTGGACATAGTCCGAATACTCTTTAATCGTAACTTTGACACCATCTTTTTGCAGATCTTCCACCACCTGCTTGACAATATCAGCATGAGGGGATGGTGAAACACCGATCACAATCTCATCTTCTTTGGTTTCTTTTTTGCCGCAGGAAGCACCTATCACTGCCGTAAAAACCAGGATGAATACCAATACCAAAATCAAAACATTTTTCTTTTTCATTTTTTCTACCTCACAATAATAAGTATTTTGTCTGACAAGCTCAGACCTTAATTTCTATCTATGGTCAATCGCTCTGCTGAGAGCGTTACCAAGCAGTTGAACTATTTGCACTAGGGCTACGATCATAAGAACTGCAACCACCAGCTTCTCTGTATGGCGATTATACAAACCCCAGCGTATAGCCAGATCGCCTAACCCGCCGCCGCCAACCACGCCGGCCATAGCCGAATAACCGATAATATTGATGACGGTTGTGGTCATACCTTTGATCAGGGCCGGCAAAGATTCCGGCACTAATACTTTAGTGATCAGCCTGGGTATAGACGTACCCATCGCCAGAGCTGCCTCAATCACACCCGTTCCTACCTCATTGATACTGGTCTCCATAATCCGCGCAATGAAAGGGATTGCTGATAGTGTCAACGATACCGTCATAGCCGGTGTGCCGGAAGAACGGCCTGTCAGAAGCTCTGACAAGGGCCTAAAGACCACAATCAGAATAATGAACGGAAACGAACGGAACAAATTAATAATGACATCCATTATTCGATACAGTCTCGGCCGGGAAGCAATTCCGTCCGGATGGGTCAAAACCAGCACAATGCCCAGAGGAAGTCCGATTGCAATTGAAAAGAAGCTGGACACCCCCACCATAACTAGGGTTTCGTTTAAGCCTTGTAAATAATCACCCATTATTATCACCTCCCCCCGACTATCGAATTAGTTTGAGAGGCAAGCAGCTCCTCGCCGTCTTCCGCCTCAATCTTCTTAATATGCACATTCATTGAACGCAAATAAGCGAGCGCCTCAGCGATTTTGGCCGGATCTTCCTCGCTAAAAGACACTGCCAACCAGCCCAGCTGCTCATCCTGCAGAATATTGATATCGCCTGCCAACAAATTGATGTCCAACTCAAACTTTCTGGACAGTTCAGAAATCAACGGTCTGGCCACCTCGCTACCGGAGAAGCCCAGTCTATAAACATTGGCTTTGACGAAGGCGCCCAATTGCGAGAGCGGTCTCTCCTCGTCCAGACTACGGATCAGAGCCACCGTCCGCGGATGCTTGGGCTCTAAGAACAGCTCTCTTACCGTATTTTCCTCAATAATCTGTCCGTCTTCCATCACAGCAATGCGGTCACAGATACGGCGGGCAACCTCCATTTGATGCGTAATCATCACTATGGAGATCTTAAGTTCATCAACCGTCTTGCGCAGTAAATCTAAAATCAGGATTGAAGTTGCCGGGTCAAGAGCAGAAGTACCCTCATCCGACAGCAGTAATTTAGGGGAAGTTGCCAAAGCACGGGCAATCGCAACTCTTTGTTTTTGCCCGCCGGACAGCTCGGACGGATAGGCCTTAACCTTATCCGAGAGCTCCACAAAACCCAGAAGCTCTTCAACTCTGTGAGCAATTTCTGCTTTACTCTTACCTTGCAGCTCCAGAGGATAGGAAATATTATCCCTTACTGTTTTCTGAGCAAAAAGATTAAAATGCTGGAATATCATACCAATCTGCTGTCTCTTTGCTCTCAGCTCTGGCGGAGAAAGCAATGTCAAATCCACACCCTCAAAAAAAACCTTGCCGCTATCCGGCCTCTCTAGCATATTAATGCAGCGAATTAAGGTCGATTTCCCTGCTCCGGATAAGCCGATCAAGCCATATATCTCACCTGGCTCCACTCTAAAAGACACATTCTTAACAGCCTCAATATCACCCTCCGGTGTTTGGAAGCTTTTATTTATTTCTCTTAACTCCAGCATCTCTTCTCCTTCGAAACATTATTCTTTCTGCCAATTCCCGGCTATTCTGACCCCGATAGCCGCTATTTTTGAACAAAACAAAAAGGGAAGCATTCGCTTCCCTCCCACAGACCGGATCTATTCCGACTTATAACATGAAGAAGGAAGCGAAGACATGGCCGGGCATCATCATAGCTCTGGACATAGCCGGAACAAGATCAGATTTCAGATTCAACACGGTCATCTCAGCTCCCTTTCTTGAATATATTCTCAACTATTTGGCAATTCTAGCTTTAACTTGCCCTACTGTCAACCCCTACTTTCAACAGCATTTATTTATTAAACTGCGGAGCAACGAACCGGAACAACACGTCTTCGCCTTGTCTAGGCAGGATCAGTCTTGGTAGAAGTACTGCTTGTACTAATTTTTCATACATTCAAAATTATAAATCAGTTCTTGCGTATAGGCCTGTTTGGGAGCGCCGAACAATGCCTCTGTCTCATTCTGTTCAACAAGCCGCCCCTCTTTCATAATTCCAATACGATGGCTACACCGCCGAATAAGATCTAAGTCATGGGAGATAAGCAGGTAGGAGACGCCACTTCGCTCCTGAAGTTCTTGTAGCAGAAACATCATCTGAGCCTGCACAGAGACATCCAGCATGGAAGTAGGTTCGTCTAGCACAATAAACTCCGGTTCCAGCAGCATAATGCGGGCTAGCACAATGCGTTGGATTTGACCGCCGCTAACTTGAGAGGTCCGCCGCTCCAGTAGTTCACTCTGAAGTCCAAAAGACTCGATATGCTCTCTAATCCTATCATCCATACAGTCGCGTCCAGGTAGGTCATGAAGGAGAAAGGGCTCTCGCAAGCTATCCAGCACTGTCATACGAGGGTTGAGCGAAGTACTAGGATGCTGGAAGAGCATCTGGATACGGCGTCGGTACGGACGGAAAGCTCGCTGTTTTATGGCTAGAAGGTCAGCACCCCTAAAGAATACTTGACCCTTCGTAGCCGGAATAAGCCGGACAATCATTCGTCCGATCGTAGATTTACCACAACCGGACTCCCCCATCAAGCCGTATGTCTGGCCAGCAGGTATAGCAAAAGAAACGTTCTCAACCGCCCGGTGGGCCTTTCCGCCGAGCCGGCTAGCGCGAAAAGTTTTGGACAGATTTTTCACTTCAAGAATAGCGATGACAACGCACACTCCCCTCTTCAACTGGAATCAATTTAGGTTCTATTTTTCTGCAGTCTTCGTCAATATAGGGACACCTTGGATGGAAAACACAGCCGGAAGGTTGGTCGGTAAAAGCAGCAGAAAAACCCGGCATAGGACGCATACCTAGGTGGGGCAACGAAGCGATCAAGCCTTGAGTGTACGGATGGCGAGGATTATTAAATATGGCTTGGGCAGTATTTATTTCCAATACACGACCACTGTACAAAACAACTATCTGATCACAAAACTTCCGCGCCAACAATAAGTCATGGGTTATTACTATAAGGCTTACGTTATATTGTTCTTTGACCATACAAAAAGTATCATAGACCTGATTTCGCACCACAGCATCCAGCCCCTTAGTCGGCTCATCCGCGATAATCCAGCGAGGGTGTGCTGCCACAGCAATGGCAGTCAATATACGCTGACACATTCCGCCAGAGAGTTCAAAAGGGTAAGAATGCATCACTCTCTCAGAATCAGAAAAACCCATGCGTTCTAATAGCTCATGCGTACGACGAGTGCTGTCCACCTTACCTTCTCCAGCTAGACGAAAGACCTCCTCAATTTGTCGCCCCACCTTTTGACTGGGATTAAGGGACGTAGCCGGATTCTGGGCTACGAGGGCGATCTCTCGTCCTCTGATTGCACATAGATCCTTTTCGCTAAGGGAAATCAACTCCCGCTCACCCAAAAAAATCCGACCTTCCACAGTAGCATTAGATTGAAGCAAGCCCATGATGGTAAGGCCCAAGACAGACTTACCGCTTCCACTCTCACCAATAAGACCTGTGATTTGATCCTGAGAAAACGTGAGATCCACGTGGTTTACAGCTTCAATATCACCAGATAAAGTGGCAAAACGGACATACAAATCTTCCACTCTAATATCCATCCTATGCCTCCCCTTATAATATCCGAGCAGTGTCAGCATCGTTATCCAAGTGGTCTCGGAGATAATCAGCAATTAAATTAATACTGAGGCAAAATAGGGTTAAACAGGTTGCTGGGGCTAGTAAAACGCGAAAGTCGTTAACAAAATAGAGTTTGGCATCGTTGATCATAATTCCCCAGTCTGAAGCAGGAGCACGCAAACCCAGCCCAAGAAAACTCATGGCAGCTACAGTAAGGACGGTAGACCCTATACGCGTAGCAATAAGCACCAGCAGCGGTAACAAAATATTGGGTAACACGTGCCGTCGGATGATGTATAAGTTACTACCGCCCATGGCTCTGGCACCTTCAATATAGTGCATTTCGCGTATTCCCAAAACCTGGTTACGAACTACACGGGAAAATCTGGCCCAAGAGCTAACCACAATCGCAATCAACAAGCTTTTAATTCCTGGTCCCAGAAGCCCTAAGACAGCCACCACAAAGGCCGTACTGGGTATACCTTGAAAAATATTAACAACGCCCTGGATCAATTGATCCGCCCAACCGCCAAAATAACCAGAAACCAGTCCGATTGTAAGACCCAGTAACAGTGTGCAGCCGGTGGCAAAAAAAGCAATAAAGACCGAGGAACGGCTACCGTAAATGAGACGGCTCAGCAGGTCTCTGCCCAAGTGATCTGTGCCCAGCAAATGTTCAGCTGATGGAGATGCCAAGGAGTTGGCCATATTTATGGCATCTGGATCCATTGGCGCAATGAGATCGGCAAAAATGCCGATGAAGATGAAGGCTATCAGTATTGTTAATGCACAATAAAAAAGAAATTTTTTCATACTCGTCTCCCCAATCTGATTTGCGGGTTGAGATACGAGCAAATGAGGTCCGACAACAGGCAAACCAAGACAAAGGCAAATCCAGTAAAGAGCACATACCCTTGGATAGCGGTATAGTCACGGTTGTTGATTGCCGTCAAGGCATAGGTGCCGATTCCGGGAATAGAAAAGATAGATTCCGTAATCATGGATCCCCCGAGGAAACCACCAAAAACATTGGCAATATGAGTAACTGATGGCGTCAGTGCGTTACGCAGGGTATGCCTAAAAACAAGTTGGCTTTTCCGAAGACCCTTAGCTCGCGCTGTGAGGGCATAATCCTGCACAAGTTCTCCCAAAATAGAAGAACGGAGCAGCCGGGCCACTAAGCAGGCAGAGCTTAAAGCCAAAGCTAAGCACGGCATGATGAAGGCTGTCATAGGCTCTGTGCCGCTGGTGGGCAATAGTTTTAGCTTTTGGGCAAAGACCCAGATCATAAAATATGCCAAACAAAATCCAGGCACAGACATTATGAAAATTGATAGAATCCTTCCTATAACATCAAAGAGCCTATCTTGAAATACTACTAACAGAATTCCACCAAGAAGACCCAGCACTACAATGAGCGTTAAGGACATAAAGCTAAGTAGCAGTGTGTTTGGCAACAGGCGAAGCATCTCACTCAGAACTGGCTTATCGTCAAGATATGATTCACCCAGATCGCCCTTGACCACCCCTGAAATCCAGCGACCGTACTGAATGAAGATCGGATCAGTAAGACCCATCTCTTCCCGCAGCGCCTGAACTTCCTCCTCCGTGGGAATGTAATCGGGATCGACAGTCAATCGAGCGAGAGCCGGATCTCCCCGTGCAATTAGACCCAAACCAAAAGCTAAGAGAGTGATACCAATTAATATTGGAATTGCCAAAAAAATCTTTGTCATGATATATCGGAGCGTATCGTTCACAGAAAACCTCCTAGCTTAAGTGACGGCGCCGAAACGGAGGCTTCCGGCGCCGTCTGCTAATGGAAAAAACGTTATTCCGCATCCACCCAGGCTAGGTGGCTTAAGTCGAGCATATGAGTAAAGTCTTCATAGCCGGTGATCTGTTTCTTGTTGTAAATTAGATTGCTAGTATCGTAGAACAGAGGCAGGATGGGCAACTCTTCGTTCGCAATTTCCTGTAACTCTACCGCCAACTCATGGAAGCGGTCATCATCCAGCGTAGTCTTCATTTCTGCCAGCAACTCATCTACTTTAGGATTGCTATAAGCTAGGTGCTGGGCCTTGTTGTAAGTTCCCTCACTGCTCATATATATATCCAAAAAGTGGTAAGCATTGAGATTGGACATACCATGTGTCATAAAGTTGGCACCAAGCTCGCCTGCAGCGGACATTTCTTTATAGGTAGCTGAGTCGATGATGTTGACAGTGGCATCAATACCGAGTTGAGCGATTTGGGCTTGAATATACTCCATCATTTCCTTATAGGGGCCACGGTCTAAATACAGGGATCGGGTGTACATTTCTAATGGTATGCGCTCCTCACCTAGAACTTCTTTTGCTAGTTCTTTAGCTTGATCCATATCGTAAATGACCGGCAATTCCACCCAATCAGGACACATGCGGTTGATAAGGTTCTGTGTAGGCTTAGCGTAGCCATTCCACAGTTGGTCTACAATCATCTGGCGGTCAATAGCCATACTCACAGCCTGGCGGAGTCGCTTGTCTGAAAACTTCGTGCCTTCTCCCTTGAGAAGCATCATATGAGTAATGGTAGACGTGTGGGAGGCCATAGCAAAACGCTCATCTTTCAGCAGCTCATCAGCTAGGGCAGCAGGCATGGCGCCAAGGTCTAGAACACCCATGATCTCCTCGCTGTCCAGGGCAGCATATCTGGTCTGAGGGTCAGCAATGGTTCGAACTTGGATATACTTGGTCTTGGCAGGGCCCTTCCAGTAGTCCGCAAAAGCTTCTAGAATAACGTACTCATCTTCCTTGATCTCCTTGATCATGTAGGCGCCAGTGCCTACAGGCTGTTCCGTGAAATAACCAGTGGTGGTGTCCCAAGACCCAGGATAGAATATACAGCTAGCAAAGTCTTTCATGTTGAACAATAGCCGGGGAATGGACTCCGTAAAGCTAACCTCAACAGTGTAGTCATCTACTTTCTCACAACCAATGAGGCCAGGATAGAGTTCGTGAACCTTAAAGGTTGTGAAACCAGAAGTGCCGGTTTCCATTAGTTGGTAGCGCTTAAAGTTCTCCACCACCACATCAGCGTTGAAATCTTCTCCATTTTGAAATTTGACGCCCTGGCGAAGATGGAAAGTCCAAACCGTAGCATCCTCATTACGTTCCCAACTCTCGGCCAACACGCCAAGAGGCTCGCCATTTTCGTCAATGGAAATGAGACCCTCCCAGGTACCT
The DNA here is from genome assembly GCA_012519085.1 of Clostridiaceae bacterium. Lineage (GTDB taxonomy): Bacteria > Bacillota > Clostridia > Saccharofermentanales > DTU023 > UBA1046. The sequence goes on along the minus strand of JAAYQX010000039.1, from coordinate 32,410 downwards.
AGACGGTTATTTGAGTAGTAGACATCCTCCAAGCCGGGCACCAGATTCCGAGCACCGGCTATGACGATCATATCCTCTGCTGTGTGGCTAGGTTCCTCTGTCTCTGATGTTTTGGTTTCTTGAACCTGCTGCTTTTCTGTGACAGATGTGGATGCCTTTTCCGCCTCATCTGCGGATGTGGATGTCTCTTCCGCCTCATCTGCGGATGTGATTTTAGCCCCGCTGCTGTCAGTGGTCTTGCCCTTATCACAGCCCACCAAACTGAACGCCATAACTAAAATTAAAAGTAGGGCTAATAAACGAAACTTCTTCTTTGCTAAACGCATGATGTTTTGAACCTCCTTTGTTCGTTCTATATTAGGGTCCTCAGGCCGACCATACAGGAGGAACAAGACAATACAGCTGTCACAAAGCTGTCTTGCGGTCTGCTGAACACAGAAAACGGGCTACTACTGCATTCTTGTGCAGTAATAGCCCGTTTTTGCCACTACATGTTCAGCGTCGCTTTTCTCCAAAGATCCGCAGAGAACCCAAAGCAACTATACAGGCAAGTCTTCTGGCTCATGGATAATAGCATCAGCAGTCTTCCCAGCCTAGGGCCAGTGACATAGTTGCGTCTGCTCCCCAATTACAGCGGCGGCTCCGCGTGGGACTTACACCCAACTTCCTTTTTAAGTCCCTTTTAAAACAGGGACACCTGTTACGGGAAGTATATTATAGGTATTTCTTTTTTGCAAACACGACACGACTCGCTCCTATTTTTGACTCAACAGACCCCTATTCAGCAATAAATGATTCTGAAAGCAGTATCATTTCCCAGCAATAAATGTCGTCGCAGCCTTAAAGAGAAGAGACTAGGCCTTAATTGCCAATAGCGTGCCATCTTGTTTTAGGATCGAATGAGATGGCACATATCCTCGCACCATTGTTAGGGGATAAATTCTGCTACCTACACCTATTACAGTGCCGGGATTAAGTACAGCGTTGCAGCCGATTTCTACCAGATCGCCGATTATAGCTCCCATCTTCCTCAGTTCTGTTTTGATGCGGTCGTCAGACGCTCGGATTTCCACATTCGTCCTATCCGACTTTATATTTGATGTAATCACTCCTGCGCCCAGATGGGTTCCATAGCCTAGAATCGAATCGCCGATATAGTTAAAATGAGGTGTTTCTACCTCTTCAATTAAGATTGAGTTTTTTATTTCAGTCGAGTTGCCCACGACACAATTATTGCCAATAAGAGCATTGCCCCGTAGAAAAGCACAATGTCTGATTACAGTTCCCGGACCTACAATGATATTTGTACCCAAAAAAGCTGACTGGGCGATGGTAGCAGATCTGGCTATCCAAACATTGCCGGGATGTCTGATATAGTCCGACTCCGGCAACTTATTGCCTAAAGCTTCAATAAAACTACCAATATCTTTCAGGATTTCCCAAGGATATTCCGAATTATTCAGAAGCTCTTCCGCCGCACCATATCCATGAGGGAACAATGCTTTTGTTGTCAAAAATTTATCCATCTTTTTCCTCAACTGTCAACTATTAATAACTCATGTATGTACATACAAAACCCGTAGGCATGTAAAACCTACGGGGTTCGTGGTCGAGGTGAAGGGACTCGAACCCCCGACATCTTGCTCCCAAAGCAAGCGCGCTACCAGCTGCGCTACACCTCGACGAAACAACGCCATTGTAAACATAGTGCCGATAATCTGTCAATTTATCCTCCAATGCTTTGACTGACAGATTAGATTGCAACATTAAATTTTTTAACCGACCGACAGTCAACCTGTCAACTACTTATTTAGCAGCCATGAGATCAATCTGGTAGTTAATTTGCGGATAGTGTAATGATCTGCCAATTACATCAAAAGACGGGTTCAAGTTTTCGCCTTCTAAATGCAAAGGAGCTGTCAAGGAAATGCTTTCCTTTTGCACCGGATGAACAAAATCCATCCGGTAACTGTGAAGGGCCAGAGTCGGCACCATTTGATCCAGATCCGAGCCTTGACCATAGCGTCGATCACCTAATAAAGGTAGGTTGCGCAAATAAAACTGAACCCGAATCTGGTGCGGGCGTCCGGTTATAAGCTCGATTAGAACAAAAGACAGACTCTCATTTGCGACAGTAAGCGAAAACAATACCTTATAATTAAGCACTGCTTTCTTTCCTCTTAAAGAATCGACAGCATAATAACGGCCGTCAATTTTATCAGGAGATAGATAATCGCGGAACTCACCCTCCATTTCTTGTGGCTTCCCTTTGACTAGAGCCAGGTAATATTTGCCGACAAGATTATTTCTAAAAGCCTCCGACAATCTACCTGCCGCTTTAGAGGTAAGAGCAAAAATCATCAGTCCGCTCGCCGGCTGATCGAGGCGGTGCACCAACCCCAACCAGGCCTTTCCGGGTTTTGCTCTGGACTTAACAAGATAATCCTTGATTAGATTTACCATATCGGGCCTGCCGGTGGCATCCGCCTGTGACAGCACACCGGGCTTTTTGACCGCCGCCAGCACATGATTATCTTCGTATATGATTAATGGAGAATTATTTGATTTCATCGCCTTTTGCACCAGTATAGTAACTGTAATGCTAACAATTATACAGTATAATAGATGAATCAGGAGGACAGCTATGACACCGCATATTCTCATTTGCGACGACGATCCTGTCGTGCATGAATCTTTAATTATCTATCTTGACGCCGAAAACTATACCCATATCTCTGCTTTTGATGGCCTGGAAGCCCTCAAATTATGGGAAAGCGAGAAACCGGATCTGATTATTCTTGATTTGATGATGCCCAAAATGTCCGGCATGGATGTCTGTCGCGAGATTCGAAAAAAATCTAATGTCCCGGTTATCATGCTGACCGCCAGAGGCGAAGAAATTGACCGTGTTCTGGGTTTGGAGCTGGGCGCTGATGACTATATTGTCAAGCCCTTCAGTCCGCGCGAAGTCATTGCCAGGATCAAAGCAGTCCTGCGCCGTTTTCACGACAATGACACTGGACCGGCATCTTCTATATTGCGCTTTGAAGGTTTGGAAATCAGCCTTGATAATTATCAGGTCAAAGTCAAAGGCGAGAATGTAGCGTTCACACCTAAGGAAGTAGAAATACTCTATCTCCTGGCTTCGCACGCGGGGCAAGTCATGGACCGCGAGCAGATACTATCCAAAGTCTGGGGTTATGATTATTTTGGCGATACCAGAACCGTCGATACTCATATTAAGCGCATCCGCCAGAAGATTGATCAGTCTGATGCCAAATACGGTCTGATAACAGTATATGGCGTAGGCTACAAATTCGAAGCTGAAAAATGAAAAACAGTTTCTTAGTACGTAGATTTTTTATTCTGCTAGTGGTGGCAGTCATACTTTGGACTGCTCTGACGGCTGTCTTTTATTCTTTTATAGCCCAACCGGTTTTCACCCGCATCAAAGTTAAAGAAATCACTCCGCGTATTGATGTCATTTCGCGCCGAGTTGCCGGTACTACCCGTTATGACCCTTTTGTCAGCGAAACTGTCTCCATGTCCTACGCTCTATTTGGTAACTGGATCTTTTTAGTTGATCAGCAAGGTATTAAGCTTCACACGGAAATCAAGTTTGAATCTGAGCAAGCCAGAGATGCTTTACTTAAACATGTATATGAATCCCATCTGCAGATGTTGGATTCCGATGAAGAAGTCAAATCGCGTATTGAACGGGTTCCGGATATTAAGGGCTCTCTGATTTTTGTTGCCGTACCGATTAGAGCGGAGGGTTTCCGCTATGGAACTGTCGTAGCGGTTCATCCCATGCAGGAAATGAATGCCAGTATTCTCAGTTTAAATTTGGCCTTGTTGTTTTCTTCCTTGGTCGTTTTGCTGATTATGACAGTACCGGTCCTGATCGCGGCTTTCCGTATTGTACGCCCTCTACAATCGATCAGGAATGTTGCAATAGCAATTTCCGCCGGTGACTTTACACAAAGAGCAGACGACAAAGAAGCAGGAGAAATCGGTGACCTCAGTCGAGCCATGAATCGGCTATCTTCACAGCTTTCTCAGGCTTTCTCTGATCTGCGAGTCGAACGCAATCGCCTGCGTCAGATACTGGATGGCATACAGGAAGGAATCATTGCCACTGACCGCAACGGTTTGGTAACACATTCCAATACTGCAGTTTGGTCGGTTTTTGGCATTAAAGGCCCTGATTTAAGGGGCTTATCTCCCGATGGTTTTCTGCGCACTTCCCGGCTGGACAATTTCTTCAGCCAGGCCATGGAAACCTGTAAGACCACTCATGTAGTAATATCAAAAGATCATCGTCAAATCGATTGTATCATTACACCATTGGAAACAGATCAGCATATTGTTGACGGCGCCGTCGGTCTCTTTAGAGATATAACAGAGACTGAGCGCCTGGAAATGACTAGAAGAGACTATATCGCCAATGTTTCTCACGAGTTGCGCACTCCCCTTACCGCCATGCGAGGATTGCTCGAACCTCTCAGCGAAGGTATGGTCAAGTCAGACAGCGACCGGCAACGTTACTACGAAATTCTAATGCGGGAAACACATCGTTTGTCGCGCCTAATCAATGATATGCTCGAACTCTCAAGGATTCAGACCGGGGAAGCGATTATTAAGCAACAGGCCTTCACAATCGATCGCATGCTGTCCGATTTGATCTTCAGATTCCAACTTGCCGCTGAGGAGAGCAATCTTACCCTGAGCTTGGAAAATGAACAACCTCTAAATGAAATTCCCTCACTTTGGGGCAATCCTGATCGGGTAGAACAAATTCTGGTTATTCTGCTTGATAATGCAATCAAATATACACCGGAAGAAGGCAAAATTGTCATTAAAGTCCGCGATCAGGAACAGCATTTGGCCATCATTGTCCATAATTCAGGGCCCGGCATCAAAGGCGAAGATATCGATCATGTATTCGACCGCTTTTTTAAGGCTGATCGCGCCCATGCTCAACCCGGAACCGGTCTTGGTCTTTCGATCGCTAAAGAACTGGCAGTCCATATGGGACACGACCTGGATGTACACAGCGAGCCTGGCCAGGGAGCGGATTTTCGTCTCTTAATTCCCTACGCAGACACAATAATGAATTCCCAGCAAAACTTGAAGGAAGTATTTTCCTGTACTCCTGACGACCACGAATTAGTCATCAACGGTATTGACGAAGACATTATCAATCCAGCCGGCGTCTCTGAGTCCGAACATAGCAGTGATCAGGCCATAATTAGTACCGAGACGGACACTAAGGATCTGTCACTGTCAGATACCATCAAGTCTCTATTCAAAAACAAGAGTTCCAACGATGAGCAAGATTAGAATTAACAGATATATCTCCGCTGCAGGATACTGCAGCAGGCGTGAGGCAGACAAATTGATTGAGGCAGGGCGAGTTCAGCTCAACGACGAGCTTGCCAAAATTGGCGATCTGGTCGGTGCTATGGATATTGTCAAGATTGGCGGCAAAACCATTGTTCCCCTGGAGCAAAATCGGCTAGTGTATCTGGCCTTTTACAAACCTATCGGCATTACTACCACTACCGATAGGAGAAGAAAAGATAATATCATTGATTATATCAATTACCCACAGCGGATCTTCCCGATCGGCAGATTAGACAGAATGTCGGAAGGTCTGATCTTGCTGACCAATGATGGGTCAATGGTTAATCCTATTTTGCGAGCAGAGAACAAACATGAAAAAGAATATGAGGTTGTTGTCGATAAAGCAATAAGCGATGAAGAGCTCTGGCAGCTGCAAAACGGCGTTCCGATTCTAGGACAGATCACAAAATTCAGTAAAACCAAACGCTTAGGCAAAAACGCTTTTCGCATAATTTTGACCCAAGGCTTAAACCGTCAGATCCGCCGCATGTGTGAATATCTAGGCTTTGAGGTTGTCTCCTTAAAGCGGATCAGAATCATGCATATTAATCTAGGCAATCTGCAGCCGGGTACCTGGCGCTATTTGACTTATAAAGAATTAAATGAATTAAAACGGCTGACAGGCAATTGTAATATTGCTACACATCCTCTGCCTTGAAAGAAATGCAGATCTCCTCTAGCTCAGGCTCCAACTTAACCAGCTCTACACCAGCTGACATCAGCATCCGTTTAGAAGCGATGACAATATCCGTTTCACTGTATTTATCCGATAAATACAGTACTTTTGTAATACCGGATTGAATGATAGCTTTAGCACATTCATTACAGGGAAATAAAGGCACATAGATGCGGCAACCATGCAAGTCACGGCCGGAGGCGTTCAAAATGGCGTTTAATTCTGCATGGCAGACATAGAGATATTTTGTTTCTAGCGTATCTCCGCTGCGGCTCCAAGGGAATTCATCATCACTGCAACCATATGGCATGCCATTATAGCCGATACTGACAATTTTATTCTGTGGCGATACAATGCATGCCCCCACCTGTGTGCCGGGATCCTTGCTCCGTCTGGCAGCCAGTAGAGCGACGCCGAGGAAATAATCATCCCATGAAATATAATCCGTTCTCTTCATACAGCACCCTCTATTTTTAACCTCAGCCTAATCTATCCGAATCTTCCACAAGCCGTGAACTGTACAAAATTCATACACTTCAGCAGGTTCATCTTTGAGTATAAATTCGATATCAACTTCATCCTGGTCAGGGAAACAGATCTGATAACGATTGCCTTGTACCACAGCAACCCAAGTAATTACACCATCAGCAGCTTGCTCGTGATCTGTTCTGACTTTAACAATGATGCCACGGTCCGTTTTTTCTACTGAAGGTACATAGTCAAGAACATCATCAGTGCTTGTCTTGGCCTCGAGAAGCTCCATAGGCTCATCACAACATATAAGCTCACCTGCTCCTTCATTCAATAGAACAACGAGATTAGCACAGGCATCACAATAATAGAAGCGAATCTTTTTCATATTGTTCCCCTTGTCAGAAATAAAATTAGTTTCATTTTTCAATATCTGATCAGTACTCATCTGATCAGTACTCAAAGTTGAATTTTGTACAGTAGCAGAAGCTAATGGCATCTGCTCACGTTCGGATTTGCGGCGTCGTAAAATAAAAATTATTAATTTAATCAAAGCTATTATCAACAGAATAGCCAGAGCAATTAGAGTAATAGTAGCGCCGTCTCTAAAGCCATAGGGCAAGAAGCTCATTTCAACAGTATGCTCGCCTGCTTCCAGCTCCAATGCCATTAGAGAATCATTAATTGTTAGAACAGCCTGAGGCTTGCCGTCTACTTCTGCTGTCCAGCCGCGATCATGAGGAATAGTCAACAAAAGTACCCCCGCTTCGGGCATCGCAATCTTACCTCTGAAATAAGCATCAGAGAAATATGTCAAGTCAAGTTGCGTCTCTTGCAAACGGTGGAAGGCGGCGGTAAATGCTTCTTGATCCAATTTAGCAGCATATAATTCAATTTCCCCTGATTTTTCTGTTTTGGCACTGAGGCTGATCTCAATATTAGCGGTCTGTCCTGCCTCGAGATAGCCAACTTCTGCATTACCAATTGCCTTGGCGGAAAAATTAAAGCTTCTGTCCTCTACCGTAATCTTCCCTGAGGAAGTACGGTGACCTCTCATATCAAAGGCCAGATTATAAGTGCCTGACTCTACTGCTGTTAGCAAGAAAGTATAAGTCGGAGTGCTGTCATCTGAATTTTTTTCAAAACTGAAGATATTATCTGATTCGCCATAAAAATCAATATCCCCTTGCAGTGCTGATTCGATCTCAAGGGGCACTGCAACGAAAACATCTGAAAACTCCGGATCCATGGCGCGCAACAAACGATTTTGATTGTCGAGCGGATTTTCGCCGGCACTGTCATAATACAGAACATCAGGAGATACCTTGTATCCCAGGTTCAAAGCATAAGGATTTTCCAAAGCTTCAACATCATCATTAGATAAAACCAAGTATCTATTGGCATCCTGCCAGTAATCCTTGTTGCGCAAGATCAGATAGCGGATACCGAACAAACTATCAAGGACAATATTTGACCCGTCATATTTATAACTGTTAATGCCATTGCTGAACAATCCTAGTTCTTTAAAAAACCGAACCGGCTTTTCCGGTGAAGTTGAAGCAAAAAGAGTTAGCCCTTTTAGGCCATACAGGAAAGGATCATTAGAGGTTTTAGCCGGGTAGACCTCAGTGCGGAAAAAAGATGTATCCTCAGTAAAATCCTCCAGCTGTATGGCAGCAGCCCGCACCGATTCCGCTACCGTTCCGCTGGCATAACCGTCCCTGCTGCCAAAATATTCATTTTTGTCCAGATAGTAGATACCGGTACAAGTTGAAAAAATTAACTCTACAATTATTGCGGCAAGTAGCAAAAGAGTCACCGGTCTCTTGCTCTGCTCGGCGTCCAGCAAACGGATAAAAACGAATGTGTACAGCAGAATAAAAACAATGCTGATTAAAGCGCCGTAGCTTGAAGCTTTATTTTCACCCATCTTCTCAACCACAATAATCAATGCAATCAAAGTAAATGAAAAGCCGAAAATCGTCTCTCGTTTTAGCTGTCTAATGCCTGGAAGAGCCTCATAGAGAAAGGTCAGGATAACAAAGATATAAACAAATGAATTTCGATAGGGCAGCTGATTGGGATAATGAAACCCATGCCAGATAAAGTTGAGTATATTGGTACTGAAACTTAAAACCATCAGGGCAATGACTGACAGACCAAGCACGCGGTCTCTTAATTTAACCCTTGAGTTCAGAAAAGCAATGGGCAATAGGAGCAAAACCAGAATCCCCGAATACAGATTAGGGAAACCGCTGCGAACTGTAGGTTCAACCAGCAAGAGATGCTGGCCGAAATAGTCAAACAAGGTGGCAACTTTCTCCACTGCAGTCGGAAAAGTATCATTGGCTGCAGATGTAACTTGCAGAGCCAGATAAGTTGGCCAGAGCATGAAAGCAGAAAGACCTACACCCAGTGCAGTAAAAAATATAGTTTTTACTGTGGTTAGCAATTTTAGCAACGGGTTATGATCCGGTGTAAAGCGAAACAGGAACGGAAAGTACAATAATGCTGTCATCAGGCACACAAACCAGGCCATATAGAAATTGACAAATAACAGATAGGCTAGACTCAAAGTATAAAGCCAGAATTTGCGATCCCTGATCAAGTAAACCAGACCCAGAATTACCAAAGGTGCCACATATAAGGAATCAAGCCACATGATATTCCAACCATAAGCAATCACATAGGAAGAAACAGCATACATGGTTGAAAAGCCAACAGCCAGCGGACCATGCTTCCGGAAAGTTTTTCTAAGAAATATATTAAAAGTGAAACCGGCTAGAGACAGTTTAATTAGAGTCAGCAGCAAGATTCCTTCCGTCAGGAATGCCGCCGGAAAGAGCAGCAGAATTAAATTTAATGGACTGGCTAGATAATATGCAAATAGAGCATAGAAATTAACTCCCAATCCACCGGCAAAACTGTAAAATAAACTGCCGCCACTAAGGATTTTCGTCCGTAGCTCAGCCAGAAAGGGCGCATATTGATGATAAAGATCAACAGTTAAAATATGTTTATCACCAAAGGGAAAAATTGCTCTGCTGGCGTAAGCAATCGATAAAATCAGAAACGGCAGGAAGAAAGACATTACCGCATAGCTGCGGTCTGCCTGTCTGGTTAAATCATGTTTAGATTTTAAACTGCGATCAGGCATAATTTCTCCTACCTTACAGCTTTATTAAGTATAACACTTCAGATATTTCACATGAATGAAAAAGCGACTACATTTTATAGTCGCTTAATACATGCATCATCAAAACAAATTTAGAAAAAGGTTTTTTTATCTTTCTTGCCCTTCTTGGTTTTCTTGTTAGCTTTCTTCTTGCCGCCTACTTTCTTTAAGATAGCAGATATTCTCTTCACTGCATTAACAGCGGCAATGACCTGCTGAATAGTACTTCTCGAGGATTTTCTTTTGCTTTTGCGGGAGAAGAAAGACTGAACAGAGTCAACGATACCAATCGTTGCAGAGCCTACAGTATCTACAACATCGGCTGCCGCTCCACTGACTACTTCTACATCTTCAAGAATTGCAGGTATAGTGTCACCTGCTTGTTCTGTAATCAGAGAAACATCTTCGACGATCGCATCAACCTTTTCGAGCAGATCGGGCAATTGTTGGATAGTATCGGTCAAAGCGATTTTGTTTTCCTTAAGCAAATTATGTGTTTCTTTGACAGTTTGAGCAGCTCGGATCAGGAGCACTGCCAGAGCTACCAATGCTGCTGCACCGCAAAGAATTAATAGCGCTAGCAACAAATCTGTCAGGTTAACTGTCACAGCAAGATATACTAGGTATTGCATACTAATCTCCTAATCTATTATCTACTCAATTTGAGGCCAGAGAGCGATAGGTCTAAAGTCTGTGGCAGATTGCTTAAGCCTTTGCTTTCGCTTCTTTAGCTGCCTCATCTGCAACGTCTTCGGCAACATCAGCAGCATCCTTACTCAGCTTGGTCTTGACTTCCTCGAATTTCTCTTTAGCCGTTGCAGCAGCTTTGCCACCAAATTCACGGGCTTTCTCTACACCGACTTCAAATCCTGCTTTAAGATCAGCCCGTGTTTCCTGTCCTGATTGTGGTGCCAGCAGTAAGGCTGTTACCCCGCCAATAATTACTCCACCCAATAGCCCCAGGAGTGTTCCCTTGCAAACATTTGACTTATCAGTCACGCCAAAATAATCTTTTAGTCCTCTTGTCATGTTTTTGTCCTCACAATTTATCTATTTGCGCATTATCGGGCACATACCGATTGACAGCCATTGAATTCCTCTAATATATCTAAGTCATCAGCTAGATTTTTATTTTAATATATTTGAGGCAGATCCCAAACCCCTATATGCATAATGAAGAAAAATAATAGCTGTACTGCTTATAATACACGAATCCGGCAGGATTGTCCCGATCAATCGGATTATTTGTTATTTTAGATTCTTACGCCATGAAAAGCTGCCAATCACAACTTCATTGTAATCCCCGGCGCATGCTTCTGTCCGCCCAATGATTTGTGCCTCAACATGATACTTAGATGCAATTGCCATCAGATCAGCCGAAATAGTCGGATTGCAATAGATTTCCATACGGTGACCCATATTAAAGACCTGGTACATTTCCTTCTCGCTAATCTGACCGGTATCAAGAATGGCTTTAAATAAGGCCGGCATTGGAAACAGATTATTCTTGACATACCGGATACCTTGGGCAAAATCAATGCACTTTACCTGTCCGCCGCCAGTGCAATGAATAATGCCAAGGATATTTTCACGATGTGTCTTCAACATTTCATTTACCGGCGGCAGATAAGATCTGGTAGGCGATAATAGAGCCTCTCCAATACTTAAGTTACTACCGGGCAATTTATCTTCAAGTAGATATGAACCCGTATATACTTTATCGTCAGATATTGTTTCAGAATAAGATTCGGGGTATTTCTCAGCATAGACATGATGCAGAAGCAGATGTCTGGCTGCAGTTAAACCATTAGAGGAAAGGCCGGAATTTTCTTGTTCTTCATACACTGCCCTGCCGGTCGATGACAGCCCAATAATGTCCAGTCCGGATATGATCTCACCTGTATTAATCACTTCATTACGAGGCAATCTCGCCATCATAGTGCTGTCGCAGATAACTGTTCTAACCAGATCGCCAACATCAGCCGTCTCACCTCCGGTCATTAGTATTTTCACTCCATATTCAGCCAGACGTAAGATTGCTTTGTCATATCCGGAGATTATGCTGGCTAAAACAGCGCCGGGAATGCGATGAGCATTTCTGCCAATAGTATTCGACAGTAAAAAAGGCCCTGTTGCACCAATTGCCAATAGATCATCAGAATTCATTACTAAAGAATCTTGGGCAATCCCTTCAAACCAGGTACAATCACCGGTTTCACGATACATTAAATAGGCTAGAGCTGACTTGGTGCCGGCACCGTCAGCGTGGAACGCAGCACACCACTCCGGATCCCCTGCCGGATCAGGGATAATTTTGCAAAATGAACCGGGAAATAATCCGGGATCTTGTTGTGAAATTGCAGCTTTCACATCATCCTTGGTCGGAGAGACCCCGCGCGACAGATAAGCTTCAGAAGTCATTTTGTCCTCCAATATGCTTTCGAGTATACCTATAAGCCGGGTTCTGTCGAGAACAGTCATCTATCTTGGCCCATTGTCTCCAACAGGCTCGAGCCACCTCCTTGGGACTGCGGATCTCCATTATCCCACCACGGTGTTGCTCCAGACGGGGTTTACAAAGCCAGTCAGTTACCAGACTGCCGGTGAGCTCTTACCTCACCCTTTCACCCTTGCCTTTTTAGGCGGTATCCTTTCTGTTGCACTTTCCTTAAAGTCACCTTTACCGGGAGTTACCCGGCGCCCTGATCCTGGGAGCCCGGACTTTCCTCCGCACTTTACTTTCGCTTCGGTGCGGCGACTGTCCAGTATACTCGAAAGCTTTTATATTATACTTAATCTACGGGCAACGTAAAGATGCATATGTTAACAATGTACATCATTTTTTAATAATCGGTTTAGATATGCAGTAATTTTCTGATCGACAGCAGAAGGGCAAAGCATCTTGGCTCGATATCTCAATTCACGCTTTAACAACATGAGTTCAGCTTGCGTTGGCTCCTGTCTCTGCCATCTCTGCATCAATAATGGGCCCAATGCCAACTCAACTGCGGATAATTCATATTCCACTGCTTCAGTTAGCGCAGAAATAATCACATAAGGATATGCTTTTGCTGCCACGACATCCTCAGTCAAAAGCATCCATTTATTAGTCTGCAAAAACTTACGCACTTGTACCAGATCACTTTGCGCTTGGATAACAAGCTTTACTCCCTCAGGCAGTGGCAAAGCATCAGAAAGAATAGAAATAATTTCTTTGCCTCCCAGTCCAGCCAATACAATAGTATCAGCCGCACTGACAGTCACTCCTTTAAGTCCCGCACTATGTATTAGTCTGATGCGATTTTCAGCGCCTGCCCGCAAAATATTTTTTCGTGCACGATCACAGGCATCACTACTAATATCAATAGCAATTATCTCCTCGCATCTATTCTGGCAAGCTAGTGCTAAAGGCAGCAGAGCATGATCTGTGCCAATATCAATCACTCTCCGGCAATATCCTACAGCATTAGCAATATATTGTAGTCTGCGGTCCAATTTGGGGACTAAGTTTTTTTTAGTCAAGGTACTCCCTCAGCTTTTTACTGCGACTGGGATGCCTCATCTTCCTTAATGCTTTTGCTTCTATTTGCCTGATCCTTTCGCGTGTAACATTAAATTCGCGACCGACTTCTTCCAAGGTTCGTTGACGACCATCATCAAGACCGAAACGCAGGCGCAAAACCTTCTCTTCCCTTGGGGTCAGTCCTTTTAATACCTCCAGCAGCTGTTCTTTCAATAGAGTAAAAGCTGCCTGGTCAGCCGGAGATGGTGCATCATCATCAGGTATGAAATCTCCCAGATGACTATCTTCCTCTTCGCCAATCGGCTTCTCCAAGGAAACCGGCTCTTGAGATTTTTTCATAATTTCTCTTACTTTTTCCGGTGTAATATCCATCTCGTTGGCAATCTCTTCTATCTCAGGCTCCCTGCCTAGTTCTTGTAATAATTGTCGTTGAATGCGAATCAGTTTGTTGATAGTTTCTACCATATGGACAGGTATACGAATTGTTCTGGCTTGATCAGCTATGGCCCTGGTAATGGCCTGACGAATCCACCAGGTAGCATAGGTACTGAACTTAAAGCCTTTGGTGTAATCGAATTTGTCCACAGCCTTGATCAAACCGAGATTACCTTCCTGAATCAAATCCAGAAATTGCATGCCTCTGCCCGTATATCGTTTGGCAATGCTTACTACTAAACGTAAATTTGCTTCCGTCAAATGCTGTTTGGCAAATTCATCGCCGGCCTCCATACGGATTGCCAGCTCTCTCTCCTTCTCGGCTGTCAGCAGATCAACTTTGCCAATTTCTTTAAGATACATGCGAACCGGGTCGTCTACCAGCATAGAATCATTAAAAGCTTCTGCTTTTTTATTGCGATCGCGCTCTCTCTCTGCTTCTTCTTTTTCATCTATGATCTCAATACCGGCCCGCTCCAGTCCTTCGATAATCTCATCCAGACGGTCTTCCTCAAATTTTATGCGTTCCAAATAATCAAGCACATCATCTTGCTTAAGAATTTTTTTGTTTGCTCTGCCTTTGGTAATTAATGGGCGCAAAACGGACATATCAAGATCAGACATGGGTACATCATCAATATCAAGATCATCTTCATCAAGCTCATCATCACTCAAGTCAAAAATGTCTTCTTCAATACTATCATCAGCATCATCAGAAATATCATCAAACATATCAACGTCTATCTCTTCATCTTCCGCTGCTTCAAATTCGTCAATAGTTTTGTCCTCATCAAGAAAGTCCTCTGCTCCCGGATCATTCTCATATTCATCTAAGTTCTGGACTTCCACTTCAGCCGCTGCTAAACTCTGTTCGTCAACTTCAAGAGGTAATTCCACTTCATCAACCATAGTCTGTGGTTCGACCTTACTTTTCACAGTTTTTTTTGCTGTGGCAGCTTTTTTATCTGTTGCTACTTTTCTTTTGGACTCAGCTGTAATTTGGGGTTTTTCAGCTTTACTGCGGCTAGCTTTTGGGACAACAGTCTTCTTATTCTCGGCTTTCCGGTCGAGATTTTTATCAGCGATATCCGTTTTTTCATTTTTGCTCATCTGATTCTCCTTAATAAATTGAAATAATTAATCAATATAATTTTTGTTTCCATTTGATCCCCTGAGTTTGCAATTCCTTATATTTGGCTAGATATTCTGTTCTTTCAGAGGCACTGGCAGCAGCTTTGGCTTGAGCAAGCAGTGCTTCGCCCTCTCTGTCAAATCTCTCTGATCTCAGACGATGGAATAAACGTCCTATGGCAGCTCTCTTTTGCCGCATACCAGTTAATTCAATAGAATTCATACTGGCTTCCATCAAGGAATTAGCGAGATCGCGGTCACTGTCACCAGCACTGGATTCCTCGATAATTCCCGGTAGATTAGCAGTCGAAAAAGATCCATCTTTGCCGGCAGCTAAAAGCTTGCTTGCAACTTTTCGCAACAGACCTGCCGAAAAATCTTCAGGCTCGATTACAAAATCGAGTTCAGACAACAAACCATTAAATTCACTTAGCAAAATAATTAATTGTATCTCATCCTCTCTGGCAGTGGAGATATCCTTTGCTCTTGCTCCGGCACTTGAGATTGTTCCCTCCTCCGGAGTTCTGCCATCCTGACTATTGAGATCGGCATTACGCCTCCTAGCGATTTCAGTCATAACAGCCTTTGTTGTTGTGCCTATTTCTGCAGCTACTTTGGCAGCATAAATCTCGCGCAGTATAGCGTTTTTTTCTTTAGCAAGCAGATTACAAGCCAGATTTTGATAGCTCAGGATTTGTAAAGCTCCATCCTCGGATAAGGATTCTTGCCTAATCATTTCCAGCTCAAAGGCCAATGGTTCCATCATATTATCCAATAAGGCCTTGAATCTGGCAGGTCCATAGACACGGATATAATCATCCGGATCCTTATTTTCAGGAATAAGCAGTACTGATACTTCTATTCCGGCTCTTTCCAGTAACGCAGTAGCTTTTGATGTGGCATTTCTACCTGCCCGATCCGCATCAAAACAGGTAATGACACGATTGGTATGCCTTTTTAACAAATTGACCTGGGCAGAAGTCAGAGCGGTACCCAGTGTAGCTGCAGCATAATCAATCCCCGCCAAATATAGACTTATTACATCAAAATATCCTTCAACTATAATTATCCTGTCTGACTGGCTGGACTTAGCAAAATTAAGACCGTACAAATGCTTACCCTTATGGTAAATTGCAGTTTCATTGGTATTCAAATACTTAGGACCTGATTCATCTAAAGCGCGTCCGCCGAAAGCAATAAGATTGCCTCGAATATCAAAGATTGGAAAAGTAATTCGGTTGCGGAAAAAGTCAATTAATGTTTTCTGTCTGCTGTATATAGCCAAGCCTGACGCCAGCATTTCCTCTTGCGTATATCCTTTGCTTTGCAGATGCTGACAAAGCTGATCCCAGGCTGCCGGCGCAAAGCCTAAGCCAAATCTCTTAGCAACAGATTGATGAATTGATCTTTGCTCCAGATAGAATCTGGCCTTAAGCCCCTCCTCATCCAGCAGCTTAGTATAGTAGAATCGTGCTGCATCCAACATAATAGCCAGCAATCTCTTCCTTACGCGCTGCCTTTCAATCAGTTGAGGATCATCACTTTCCGGTATTTCAAGATTGACACGTTTAGCCAGGAAACGCACTGCGTCCGGGAAAGATAAATGCTCAATTTCTTGAATAAATTTAATGGCGTTGCCACCTTTATGACAGCCGAAACAATAGAATATCTGTTTCCTGGGCGCCACGCTAAAAGAAGGGGTTTCTTCCTCGTGAAAAGGGCAGAGTCCAAAAAGATTGGCAGAACTCTTTTTTTCAAGTGGCACATAAGCAGAAACCAGATCAACAATATCTGTTCTGGCTAATACCTCAGTGATTAAATTTTCAGGGATCAGTCCTGCCAAAAAGCTTCCACCAATCTCATTTCAACATTTGCTTATTGATAGATTCGCTTCAAATCAGAGCTTTCCCTCTCTGCGGACTCTTTTTCTATACGCAAGCCAGAGCGCACACTCAAGTCTTTTCTTCATCAAGCGGCAACTGATTTCGTTCACGCCGGTGAGATCGCCATTGACATGAAGAACATCTGCCGCGCAACCGCCACCACAATGATATCGTGCCCAGCAGCTTGAACACGGCTCTTGATCAGACAATAAAAAGCGATAGAAATCTTCTTGAACAGACCGTTTCAGATCACGTCGTTCATTGTAGACAGAACCCAGTCGATATTTCTGCTCACCCACCAGTTGATGGCAGGGATAGATATCCCCATTGGCCGCAATGGCACAATATTCCAAACCAACACCACAGCCCTTAAGTCTCTTGTATAGGCAAGGACCACCGGTGAGATCCAATGCAAAATGAAAATAATTGATGTCTTTACCCTGGCTATCAATCTCATCGATAGCCAGAGCCAGCTTTTCATACTCTGTTTCAATAGCAGGAATATCTTCCATACTGATCCCGTAATCACAGCCGGGAGCTGAAATAACAGGTTCTAAAGAAATATTATGGCCAAACTCTGCCAGATGAAGAGCGTCAGCAGTAAAATCTAAATTATATCTGGTGAAAGTGCCGCGGACATAATACTCCTGTCCTGCTCTTTCAACAATAAAATCGCGAATCTTCGGAGCCACCTTATCATAGGAGCCATTCCCTTTGGCATCAAGACGCATGCGGTCATTCACTTCCCGCCTGCCGTCGAGCGATAACACCACATTTTTAAAATGTTTATTAATAAAAGAGGTTTTGTCAGCATCCAAAGAGGTTGCATTAGTAGTCAAAGTCAATCTGATATTCTTACCTGCAGCTAAACCGGCTTGTCCGGCATATATTGCCAGTTTCTTAACTACATTCCAGTTAAGCAGTGGCTCACCGCCAAAAAAATCCAGATCTAAATTTCTTCTGTCTGCCGATTTAGCGATGAGAAAATCGATTGCCTGCTTTCCCGTCTCATAGCTCATCATGCTCTGCTCTGAATCGCCATAGGTACCGTCTGCCGCAAAACAATATCTGCATCTTAGGTCACAAGCCTGACAAATAATCAGACACATAGCCTTGAGCACTACGCCATCCGGATATAATTGATCAGCACTAATCTTGACGCCTTCGGCAAAAAGTTCACCGGCTTCCATCAGTTGCTCTATCTCAGAGCATAAAACAGTCACTTCCTCAGCTGGCAACTCCGGAACATAATCTCCGGGCCGATCCGGCATTTGCGAATCATTAGCCTGATAAGCCTGAATAAGCAAAAAAGCGGCTTCATCTAAGTGATGGAAGGCGCCGCTTTCGCTGTCATAGGCAAAAAACTCACCATTGAATCGGAAAGTATGGGTCAATCCTGAGTATCCCTCTTTTCACAAGGTTGGTTCGCTACAGTGCAGGAGGTCTTGCATGCTGATTGGCATGAAGTCTGACACTCGCCGCAGGCTTTGCCGTCTTTGCTCGACAGTTTAGTTTTATTCTGAATTGTCTTAATATATTTCATTGTGCTACCTACTTTTCTTCCTCATCCTCAGTTTCCAATACAGGTCTGGATACACTGGCAATGGCACTTTTCTTAAAGGTCATCATGGTATTGGCTACGCTGGTATAAATCGTCACTTCATCATCAGCAATGCTGGCAATACGACCAACAATCCCGCCAATAGTGAACACATTATCTCCTACCCTCATAGCATCAAGTTGCTCTTTCAGCTGTTTCTCTTTTTTCTTTTGTGGCCTGATCATCAGAAAATACATCACTACAAAAAGTAGTACAAAGGGGGCGATCATACCCAACATGCTGCCTGTGCCCGACTGGCTATTGAGCGCACAATATTGTAAACTAAAAGTCATTATATACCCTCCAGTACATATTCAGATATGCCAATCATATCATTAAAAGAAAATGACTGTAAAGGGAGTAAAGTTGCAGGTATAAACTATGAGTTATGCTGACAAAATTTTTATTGAAAACTGCAGAACTATTCTAGACGAAGGCATTAGTAATGAGGGTACAGTTATCAGGCCTCGCTGGCAGGACGGCACTCCTGCCTATTCAATCAAGAAATTCGGTCTTGTCAATCGCTATGATCTGAGTAAAGAGTTTCCGCTTCTTACTTTACGACCGATTAATTGGAAAGCGGCCTTGCGCGAGATTCTCTGGATTTGGCAGAAAAAATCCAATATTATTGCTGAGCTCGGCAGTAAAATCTGGGATCAATGGGAAATGCCTGATGGTACGATCGGCAAGGCTTATGGTTACCAGCTGGGACAAAAACATATCTACCCTGAGGGAGAATTCGATCAGGTTGATCGTATCCTGTGGGAGTTAAAACATACTCCATCCAGCCGTCGTATGTTAACCAGTCTATTTAATTTCGCAGATCTGCATCAGATGGCACTATATCCCTGTGCCTGGAGCATGACATTTAATGTCGAAGGCGACAAGCTCAATGCAATTCTTAATCAAAGATCGCAGGATATGCTAGCTGCCAATAACTGGAACGTAGTCCAGTATTCCGCCTTGGTAATGATGTTTGCTCAAGTTACAGGATTCAAACCCGGTGAGTTTATCCATGTCATTGCGGATGCCCATATTTACGACCGACATATCGAGCTGGTTGAAAAGGTTATATCCCGCCCTGCTTTTACTGCCCCTGTATTCAAAATTGATCCTGCAATTAAAGATTTTTATGACTTTACCATTGACAGCTTCGAGGTTGAAAATTATCAACATGGCGACAAGATCGGTGCCTTTCCGATCGCCGAATAAAAATCAAGCTTAGGGAGAGATGATGAAAATAGTAGTAGCTTGTGATCGCAACTGGGGAATTGGCTTTGAGGGCGACCTTTTGGTGCATATCAGGGGCGATTTAAAGCGCTTCCAAGCAATTACTACCAACAATATTGTGGTCTATGGCCGCAAATCCCTTGCTACTTTTCCCGCTGCACAGCCCCTAAAAAATCGTCTTAACCTGATTTTGACCACGGATAAAGATTTCTCTGCACCTCCGGCTTTAATTGTTCACAACCTGCCAGAATTATTGGCACTGTTACAGGAATTAAAATTGCAGTTTGCAGAGAAAACTATTTATATTATTGGGGGGGCAAGTGTTTATGAGCAATTGCTCCCTTACTGTGATGAGATTCTTTTAACTGAGATTGATACAGAATTTACTGCCGACAGCTACTTCCCTGATCTGACCGGATCTGAGAATTGGCATCGATCTAATATAGGACCCTGGCAAGAAGAAAAAGGTCTCAGATATCGCTATATCAACTATGAGCATATTAGAAAGCTGACAATACGCAGATTAGTCCTTAGCGATGTCTCACAGTTGGCCAAACTAGGTCTGATTGGTCTGCCGACTACAGCGAAACAACTGCGCTCATTGTTTAGGATCTGGAATCAAGCCGACGGTGGCAGTCTTCTTTATTCAATACTGGACCGGGGCGATGTAATCGGTTTGGTACGGGCAGTTCAACCTGTATTGAATAGTGACTTAGTCTGTCTTAGTTGGCAGACACCCCACTCCCTGACACAGTCTGATTGTGAATCAATAATTGATCAGGTTCTTAATATTAATCCTGAGTTTTACAGATTAGAAGTCATTTCCGAGCAAGAACTGGTGAACTCGGAAAAAGTCTCAGCGATATTGGGCACCAGATGCGGGCAGCATTTTCCGGCCCATTGCAAAACCTTGTTTCGACCGGATCGCACAGGTTTAGCAACAGCCTTTATTCCTTTCCGATCTTTTGGTTACTTGGTTCTCAAAGCATTGGCAACAGAGGACAAGGTGGTAGGCATCTCTTTTTGGCGTACGGACGAAATCCTGACTGACTCTGATCTCCTTTCTGCTGCTGAACACTTAGGTTTGGCCGACAATAATGGCAGGCCGATTATATTGAATGCTGATCAGACAATATATGCCGGCGAGCTAAATCGAGATTATTTAATACAAGCCGGCAATGATTTGCTGAATTATTTATCCGGAAACGTCGCATCACCTTCAATTCAATATGAACTACTACACTCGACTAAATTTCAGCGCCGAGTTTGGCAGGAAATTATGGCTATCCCCTATGGCAGTACCGCCACTTATGAGCAGATCGCTGCCAGGGTTGTACCGGCAACTGAGAACCATCAGAACTATGCCAGAGCGGTTGGCAATGCCTGTGCTGCCAATCCCCTGCCTTTAATAATTCCTTGTCATAGGGTTATCGGTAAAGACAGCAATCTGGTTGGTTTCAGCGGCGGCGTAGATATAAAGGATTATCTTCTTAATCTTGAAATGGAAAATGCCCAGAAACTCTTGCGGCCCATTAATGAATAATCCCACTGTATCTTGATTAACGCCGGGATACACCGGGTGATGAACCGGACCGGAACTTACGTCGGGCAGTCCTGTTGATTGACAGAATGCTCTTAAAACAGTACAATTCCATAGAAATCGGGGTGTGGCTCAGGTGGTAGAGCGCTTGGTTCGGGACCAAGAGGTCGCAAGTTCAAGTCTTGTCACTCCGACCAAGCAAAATGCCCTTGGAGGAAATTGCAGTTTTACAAGGGCATGTTTGCTTTTTTTATGCAGTTGTGGTGTCGCTTTCTCGTAAAGGTTGATAATCTCACAGCCATAATTTCTAATTTAGTAAAATTATTATAGAATATTACTAGCAATTACAATAGCGAATGTTTATCATGTAATATATGATGATTCCAGATGAAAGGATTTTCTAATGGATACGAATATATTGAAATACATGGCTTTTATCAAAACTGTAGAAACCGGCAGCTTTACCAAAGCTGCTGCTGCACTTAATTATTCACAATCCGGTATTAGCAGGATGATTAACGACCTGGAAAAGGAATGGGGCATTGCTCTAATGGAGCGAAGCAGAGCCGGAGTTCACCTGACCTCAGATGGAATGCAACTGCTGCCTTATGCCAAAAATCTCTGTGCTGCCTACAACAAATTGCAAATGCAAGTTGATGAGTTGAGCGACCTGCAAGCCGGTCTGATTCGTATTGCAGCCTTGACCAGTGTCGCTACACATTGGCTGCCAAATATCATCAAGGAATTCCAGAAAGACTATCCGAATATTGACTATGAGCTATTCCTGGGAGACTATAGCGAGATTGGCGAGTGGGTATCCGACGGTTCAGTAGATTGTGGTTTCACTCGCCTGCCCACACTCCCGGATCTAGAGACCATTTTTCTCGATCAGGATAAGAATCTGGCTATTTTACCCGAAGGACATCCTCTGACAGAACTCAACAAGGTCCCGGTAGCTGCTCTCTGCGACTACCCTTTCTTGCTCTTGGAAAAAGGTCCTAAGGCTGAAATTACTGAAATATTTGAAAGTTACGGTTTGACGCCGAAAATATTCTTCACCACCTGGGACGATTACGCCATCATGTCTATGGTTGAAAGCGGCCTGGGTATCAGTGTCCTGCCACAATTAGTACTGAAACGTGTTCCCTATCGGATAGTCATCAAGGAGCTTGATGTTCCTGCTTCACGTGACATCGGGCTTGTCCTTAAGGACAAGAAAACCGCTTCTCTGGCAGTCAAGCGGTTTCTTGATTATTTACACTATAGATAATTCGTGTCGTAAGGTCTGAGCGGGATATTGCTAATCCTCTCTGTTCTAATCATCTCTTAGGGTCTTCTGATATACAGTCCAGGTGTCTAGGACCAATACAATGGCAAATAAGCTAATTACAGTGATTGCTGATACTTTCTGATTCATGGCGCTGATATATGTTTTAACAACTGTTATTTTTACAACATTAAGGAAGAAGAGTGCCGCTGAACCAAAAGCCAACAGATTCGTCACAATATTGGTTGCAAATATCAACTTATCCCAGCAGGGATGTATCAGACGCACGATTGATTCGACAATTATTACACTAAAAAAGATCATAATCCATGGCCGCAAACTCTGCCAGTTCGGATTTGCTTGCACTAACACCTCAGAAATAAAATCAGAAGCAGAAGAGGAAGTAATTCGACCTAAAAGCTCCGGTAGATATATTAGTAAGATCATGGCAAAAGCATTGATGAGCAAGGAGATCGCAGTTTTAACTCTGGAGATCCGATACTTGTCTGTCCGGCTTGGCATTAAATCAGCTACAGTCCATCCCTGACCCTTAATAGGTATCTGCGTCTTGTCCATCACCAGATACACAATGAATGTAATTAGAGATGCATATATAGTTGCTTCAACAATATCGTATTCTCTCAGGAAGACTATTTTCTCCATACCGCTGTTTAAAGTTACCGCAAAAAAAGCTATGGCAATAATCAGGTAAATAGAAGTTGTAGCCCAGAGAATAGCAGGCAGAGTGCGCACAAAAGATTTATAGTAAATTCCTCTCAGCAAACCTTTGTTTCTTCCCGCTTCTTTAGCTGCCAATTCCTGCGGATCTCCCAGTTCATTGAGAACATCTTCTATGGCTTTCAGTTCATGTACTCCTTGAGCAAGCTTAGTCTGATACAGCTCCTGAATTTCGCGCGCCAATCTATCTCTTTCTTCTGTACGAACTTCCTCCGGCCACTCCTTAGCATAAACATCTAAGTACCGCATTATCAGCTCTTGAGCACTAATTTGCATCACAATCCTCCAAATGAACAATTTTGCGTGAAGCCATTTTATCAGTATTGGATCATTATAGATAGTTGATATAGGTAATTGCACCTGAATTACCTTCTAAATTTAGTGCACTTTTATACATTACGTTGATTCGATTCAATAATACTTGACCTTTTTTGTTTGCATATGTACGATAATCGGCAATACAAGAGGAGAACCCTATGAGACAACGATCCAGCAACTTCAACTTTTTTTGCTACCTGAGACGACGTCTGTAGTCGGGTTCACTCGGGATGCAGACGCACGTCTAGCATCCCGGTGGCTAAAAACCAGCCTTCCGGGAGACCGGAAGGGATCAAGCTATCACCCGCCCGGTCAATGAAAATGACCGGGCGGTTTTTATTCTCCGCAAGGGAGGAAAATATGAAAAAGCACTTAGTCCTGATTTCCTTACTAATTACACTGGCATTGCTAGCCGGTTGTACCCGGTCCGCGAGCAAAGTGTACTCTCAAGAGCAAGATCAGAGTCGAGAGATCAACTCGCAAAATGAGGGTGCGGAACAAGCCGGTACGGCTGCGGATGGCACTGGCGCCGCCGTTACTGACAACAAAATAATTAAAATCGGCATCCTACAATTCATGGCTCACGAATCACTTGATTCTGCTTGTTCAGGCTTTATCGACCGCCTGGCAGAAGCCGGCTATCGTGATGGCGAAAATGTCTCTGTAGTTATGCAGAACGCTTTCGGTGAACAGGCCAATCTAAAGAGCATGGCGGAAAAGCTTTTGCGCGAATGCGACTTGGTTCTGGCTATTACCACACCTGCAGCGCAAACAGTAGTAGGTTTATCTCCAAAGATTCCGGTTCTCTTCACAGCAGTTACCGACCCCATAGATGCAGGATTAGTCGAAGCACTGGAAAAACCCGGACGCGAAGTTACAGGTACCAGTGATCAAGCTCCTGTCGGCCGCCAGATTGATCTTCTGCTCTCATTGAAAGAAATGTCAAATATCGGCCTGATTTATAACGCTGCCGAGCCTAACTCCGTTGTGCAGGCAGCAGAGGCAGAAGCTCAGATTGAGAAAGCAGGCAAGAAAGTTGTTGCAGTCACAGTTGCATCTACAAATGATGTCCAGCAGGCAATGACAACATTGGTAACCAAAGTCGATGGCATCTACATACCTACCGACAATACAATGGCCAGTACAGCTGCAGCAAGTGGCATGATTGCGCAAGAAGCCGGTATTCCTATTGTTACGGGATCTATTGATCAAGCTGAAGTTGGCGGTATTGCAACTATCGGTATCAGCTATTATGACTTGGGTAGGCAAACTGCTGACCAGGCTTTGAAAATTCTGACTGGAGAGAAGAAAGCCTCTGAGATAGCTGTAGGTTTTGCTGATAATCTGGAATTATTCGTTAACCAAGAATATGCAGTTGCGATCGGAATCGATCCGAATTCAATAACAATTCCATAAGGAGATTATAAATGCTGAACATTATCCTCTCATCAATATCTCAAGGTTTTCTTTGGGCAGTGATGGCGATAGGGGTATATATTATGTATCGCATACTCGACATCGCTGATTTGTCCGCAGAAGGCACATTCCCATTGGGCGCAGTCGTTGCTGCCAGAGCGATTGCGGCCGGATTATCTCCCTGGCTGGCAATTGTTTTGAGTCTGGCAGCGGGAATGATCACCGGAATTTTAGCAGGATTTCTCCACACCAAGATGAAAATTCCCGGTTTGCTGACAGGAATACTCATATTAACAGGGCTTTATTCGATTAATCTGCGAGTTCTTGGCGCGCCGAATATAACATTACTGGGTAAGGAAACAGTCATCTCACAGTTGCGCACTATAATAGACGATCGAAATGTTGCAGCACTGATTCTTGGGATTACGGTCACTTTGATTATTACATTGATGCTAATACTATTTCTTAAAAGCGAATTGGGCTTGGCCTTGCGGGCAACCGGTGCCAATGAAGTTATGGCGGTTGCTAATGCAATCGCTACAGATTCCATGAAGATAATTGGTTATGCCCTGTCTAATGGAATCATCGCACTGTCTGGTGCTCTACTCGCACAGAATTATGGTTATGCCGACGTTGGAATGGGAATTGGAACTATAGTGATCGGACTGGCCTCGATAATTATCGGTGAACGCTTGTTAGGAACATCTTCCCTCTCACGTTCATTGCTGGCAGTCGTATTCGGTGCAGTCATCTATCGGGTCGTAATTGATGCCGTGCTATATCTTGGTGTCAATCCGCAGGATATCAAGCTCTATTCTGCGATCGTACTTGCCATCGTGCTCTGGTTAGGCCATCGTACCCAAGATAATAACTCCAGAAAGGGAAAATCTTATGTTGCTCAAACTTGATTCCATCAAAAAAACCTTTTGCCCTCAGACAGTAAATGAAACTGCTGTTTTGACCGACTTGACCTTTTATGTCGAAGAGGGAGAATTTATATCTATCCTAGGCAGTAACGGCACAGGAAAGTCAACTCTTTTGAATTTAATTGCCGGGATTGAGCGTCCTGACGAGGGAGAAATAGAATTCTGCGGTCAGAATGTACTGAAGCAATCGCCACGCAAACTGGCTGCTGACATTGGGCGAGTTTTTCAGGATCCTAAAAGCGGAACTGCGGAAAATCTCTCCATTCAGGAAAATTTGGCAATTGCTTCCCGGCGTGGAGAAAAAATCACTTTGCGTCGCGGCGTTTCTCACCAAGCTAAAATTAACTTCAGGAACGCCCTGGCAGATCTGGGCCTAGGTTTGGAGAATCGACTCTCCGCGCCGGTAGGAGTTCTCTCCGGCGGACAAAGACAAGTATTGACACTTTTAATGGCAACATTAAAAAAACCGCGCCTGCTTTTGCTTGACGAACATACGGCAGCACTTGATCCTGCAACCAGTCAAATTGTATCGGAAATGACAGACCGCATTGTCAAACAGCATGGGCAAACCACACTTATGGTCACGCATAATGTCGATGCTGCAATTAAATATGGTAGTAGATTGATCATGTTGAATCGTGGCCGCATTGTAGCTGATGTCAGAGGCGATGAGAAAAAGTCACTCTGTAAGGATGAAGTACTAGCGCTATATCATAATGAAATAGATTGGGAATAGGAGAAAACTCGGAATCCAAATTTTTGAACAAAGTAGAGGTTGTTCCCATTTCGGAGCAACCTCTGTCAATAGCTATATTCTTGGTATTTAAAATACAAAAGAACTCAAAAATCTCTTTGATTTCTAGGTTTTGAACGCTCTCGGCGGCTTGAGGATTTCCGACCGGA
Organism: Clostridiaceae bacterium; assembly: GCA_012519085.1. Lineage (GTDB taxonomy): Bacteria > Bacillota > Clostridia > Saccharofermentanales > DTU023 > UBA1046. The sequence goes on along the minus strand of JAAYQX010000039.1, from coordinate 5,772 downwards.
ATCGGCTTCACGATCAGAAGAATAACGCCTATCTCTTCTATCACCTGTTCTTCTGTCTGAAGCATTTTTAGTCCTGCCGCCACCGGCATTGGATCTGCTGCTATCTCGTCTGTCACGGCGTCTGCCACCTTCTTCATTATCAGAATCTGTGTTTTCCGGTTTTTCCATCAGATCGCGCATCGAAAGATTAAGCCTGCCTTGTGAATCGATCTCAGTCACAACCACTCTTACTGATTGTCCCGGTTCTACAGCATCCTCCACACGCTCAATCCTCTGCCAGGACATCTTAGAAATATGCACCAAACCTTCTCTGCCAGGCGCGATTTCCACGAAGGCTCCAAAGGGCATCAGTCTGGTTACTACCCCTTCAAATTCCGCACCCGGTTCAGGGTCAAGCGCTATGGCTTTAATCAATTTAATTGCTTCAGCAGCATTTTGTTGATTTGGAGATGATATGTACACATGTCCGACCGGACCATCCTCTTCAATATCAATCTCAGTGTCAGTCTCTTCAGTTATACGGCGAATTACTTTACCGCCTGAACCAATGACTTCACGTATTTTATCTGATGGAATGTCAATGATCTCTATTTTTGGCGCCCATTCTGAAAGTTCTGCTCTGGGTTCCGAAATTGTAGGTAGAATTACTTCATCAATAATCTTATATCTGCCCTGTCGCGTAATCTCCAGAGCGTCCCGAATAATATCATAGCTAAGCCCATCAATTTTAATATCCACTTGGATAGCTGTAATACCGTCCTTGGTACCCGCTACCTTAAAATCCATATCACCAAAGAAGTCCTCGATTCCTTGAATGTCAACAAAGACCAGATAATCATTTTCGTCCGCTTCATTTACAATCAAGCCACTGGATATGCCCGCCACCGGCTTGGTAATCGGAACGCCGGCAGCCATCAAGGCCAAGGTTGAAGAACAGACTGAACCCTGTGAGGTAGAGCCATTGGACATCGTAATTTCAGAAACATTGCGAATAGAATAGGGAAAATCCTCTTCAGACGGCAATACGGGTAATAGGGCACGTTCAGCCAAGGCACCGTGACCAATTTCTCGTCTACCCGGTGAGCGATTGGGTCTGGCTTCACCAACACTATAAGACGGAAAATTATAATGATGGATATATCGTTTTCTATCCTGAGTTGTTGTACCATCCAAACGCTGAGCATCAGATGGAGTACCCAATGTGCAAATCGTTAAAACTTGTGTCTGCCCACGTTCAAATAGGCCACTGCCGTGAACTCGGGGAATTATATCTACCTGGGCTGAGAGTGGTCGTATCTCATCTAGTGCCCGGCCATCTACTCTGCGTTTTTCTCTAAACAGGTAGTCTCGTACAACATCTTTTTGCACAGCATCAAGGGCATCTGAAGTCCAGACTGCCCAATCCTCATTGAGCGAAACCAAGTATTCTTCCAGCTCTTCTTTCAATTTATTGAGGTTAAGATCTCTCACAGCTTTATCGGGGCTCAAAACAGCAGTTCTCATCTTGTCCCAGAGGTATCCCCTGCTCTCTGCCATAACTTCCTCAGGAACAGCAACAGACTCATAGGCAAATTTTTCCTTGCCTATTTCATCTTGCATTGTCTGCAGCAAATCACAGATTCCAATGATCTCCTGATGACCCTTAATGATGGCCTGCAGCATATCTGCTTCAGAAACTTCGCAGGCTCCGGCCTCAATCATACATACTTTTTCTTTAGTGCCTGCTATAAAAAGATCCAAGATACTGGATTCAGACTGCTCCAGGTTGGGATTAACAATAATCTCGCCTTCAACCAATCCCACCTGTACTCCCGCTACAGGACCTTCCCAGGGAATGTCAGAAATCATGATGGCAGCTGCAGTACCAATTAAGGCTGCTACCTGCGGGGAATTGTCATGGTCGATAGACAGAGCAAGATTGCTGACCACAACATCATTGCGCAAATCAGCAGGAAATAAAGGTCTAATCGGTCTATCCACGGATCGTGCTATGAGGATTGCATTTTCTGATGGCCGTCCTTCACGTTTTAAATAGCCACCTGGTATTTTGCCCACCGCATACATTTTTTCTTCATAATCCACGGAGAGGGGAAAGTAGTCAATACCATCGCGCGGTGAGTCAGTTGCAGTTACGGTCGACAGAATTGTCGTGTCACCATAACGCACCAATACAGCACCATTAGCAAATTGAGCAAGCTCTCCCGTTTCCAGCAGTAATTTACGACCATTTAAGTCGTATTCAAAAATTCTTTTTGTCATTCAATTTTCCTCTCTTCAAAATGTCGCAGAAAATTATTGATCAACAAGATGTAGTAGGTAGATTCTGCACCGGTGCCATTAAGACAGAATCCGACACATCCCAGCTAGAACCGATGCACAATCTACGTCCTACATTCATGTTGTCCCATTAACTAAAGTAAGGGAAAGCCGGCGTATACGCGCCGGCTATCATTACTTTCTGATATTCAGTCTGGCAATTAATTGACGATATTTTTCGATGTCTTTGCTAGCAAGATAGTCTAACAAACCACGTCTTTTACCTACCATCATCAACAGCCCACGTCTTGAATGGTGATCATTTTCATGTTCTTTCAAATGTTCTGTTAGATGATTAATCCGATACGTCAACAATGCAATCTGAACTTCAGGAGAGCCGGTATCATTCTCATGAGTAGCATAGCTCTCCATGATTTCTTTCTTTACTTTTTTGTCCATAAAACCTCCTAATATTCCTTGAACCCAGTAGACGGTCGGACATACCTGTCAACCGAGTACAGGAAGCTCCAAGTATTATAGCATATAATAAGCTCGTGACAATATATTATGAACGATCATCAAACTGTTGTTTTTTTCATTTATAAATTGTAAGCAAATAAAGATCTTTTAGACTAGGGTATCTTCTGTCTCCTTTTGACTTTGGAGCCAATGTATTTGGCTGGACCGCTCATTGGGCACTCTGCCGGAAACAACTTCGAGGAGTAATCTGTTTAATAAATCACCTATCTGTCTACCCTGTTCAAGGTCCAGCATCTGCATAATTTCGTTGCCATTGATTTTAAGATCAGAAACCAAAATTGGTAAATCTTCTGACATAAAACTATTAAATAGACGGGAAAAACACTCGCGCTTGTGTCTACTAATGCTAGTGAAGTAGGGGGCACAGATGAGAAACAATCTTATATTATTGACTCCGTAATTCATTAAGATCTTATGCGTCAATTGGCGTTCTTCCGGCTGGAAATAAACAATATTATCAGGGAATTTTAATTTTTTTATATCGAGAATCAGAGAGAATAGCGCCAGAGCAGTTTGGCGAAATTGTTTACTATAATGTAAATCAATTAGCACAGTCATAAATTCTTCTCTGGAGGCTTCGCTCTTTTCTGCCAGAATAATCATCTGCAACAATGTCTGCTGATCCAATGTTTTTGCAATAGAAATGATATTTTCTTGCTCTTGAACCCATCGGCAGCATGTCTGCTTGTCAAGACGGCTGATATAAGGAATAAAAACAGAAATTATCTCTTTATTTGCCTGTACAGTCTCAAACCATCTTGAGCCAAGTAATATTTGATTCCATTCAATGGCAATACGTTCCCTGGCAATTCTTTGCAGATTATATCTATATTGGTACATGGCTGATCCGGTGACATTCTCTATGTCAAAATCTAAGGCTGCAGCAAATCTTAATGCACGCAGAATTCGCAAAGGATCTTCCGCAAATCTTTCCTCAGGTTTGCCTACCGTTTGAATGACTCCGGCCATGAGATCAGCTACTCCGCCGGTCTCATCTAAAAGCCCGCGGACCGGATGCCAAGCTATCGCATTGATGGTGAAATCTCTGCGCTTGAGATCTTGGGATAAGCTATTTGAATAGCTCACCCTGTCCGGATGTCTAAAATCACTATAATCAGATTCCTGGCGGAAGGTTGTAATCTCACATTTGAGTCGTCTGTCCAAACAGACAGTAGCTGTACCAAATTGCCAACCGGTAGGAATTACATCATATCCTGCCTCGGATAAGATATTGCAGAACTGGTCCGGCAGTGCTGCCGTTGTCAAATCAAAATCATCAGTAGCTTTGCCCAACAGAGCATTTCTTACTGCTCCGCCCACCAGCCAAGTTTCATAACCCTCTGCTTCCAGCAGACTTATCAGTTTAAGAACTTTCTGTGGAAAATGCTCAGCTGCTATTATACTCATTGACATTTCGCTTATAAATTCAGAACCAGATGACGGAATACTTCTCCCCTTTCTTCAAAATTGAAGAACTGATCAAAGCTGGTCCCTGTTGGTGATAACAATACAGACTCTCCGGGCTTCGCAATTTTTGCCGCTAGAGTGACTGCCTCTTCATAATTTTTTGTTTCAAACATTGGCAGCTGCTCTGCTGTTTTACCTGCGTCCATAATCGCCGCACTAATCAGGGGGAAGTTTTCACCACAGAAAATGATCTGAGACACAGTTTTAGCAATCATCCGTCCTACTTCTGAATAGTCCAGATCTTTATCACGTCCACCGCAGACTAAAATAATAGGACGTCCTTGCTCATACAAAGTCTCCAATGTTGTGGTAGTGCGAGTTGGTGTACTGTCAATAGAACTATTGTACCAGCGCACTCCGTTGTGTTCTCTTACCAATTCCAGCCGATGCGGTACGCCCTTAAATTTAGTGGCAACTTCTTGTAGATACTTAGCATCAATCCGGTCCGCGACAGCTGCCCATGCTGCCATATAATTATCAATGTTAAAACGTCCCGGTAAGACAATATCCTCAATTTTGAGTAATGCTTTGCTATCTTCTTGTCCGCGCTGCGATAAAATAGTCTGTCCGGAGTACCAGATATTAAGGCCGGTATAAGATTCTTTGCGATTGAACCAAACTACTTCGCTTCTGGTCTGCTTGGCAAAAGCACGCGACTGCCGGTTGGCATAGTTAAGTACCAGACGATCAAATGGGCGCTGTGCTTTAAAAATATTTTGCTTAGCATAAATATACTCTTCGTAATCAGTATGAATATCGAGGTGATTAGGTGAAATATTCGTAACAACAGCAGTATCAATATACGGAACCAGGTCAAATAGTTGGAAACTGGAAAGCTCGACTACAACTTCATCCTCAATTCCGATCTGATTTACTTTATCCAGTAGCGGCGTACCAATATTGCCGCCAACCCACACCTTTCTACCTGCAGCTTCATACAGTTCTCCAATCAGAGTCGTCGTAGTAGTTTTGCCATCACTCCCTGTTATGCCCGTAACATGGGCAGGACATAGAGATAGGAAAACCGACATTTCTGAAGTGATGATTGATCCCTCCACTGCAGCTTGCAATAATGCAGGATGATCAGGTCTCATAATTGGCGTTCTGAAAATGAGATCAAAACCATGTAGTTTATCAAGATAATTATTGCCGATCGACCATTCAAGATCCAAACCTTCTGCGGCAAATTTATCTTGAATATCTTTCAGACGCGGATTATCAGCTGTCATTTGATCAAATACGGTGATCTTTGGTGTCATCCGATAAAGCCATGAAATTAACGGCCGATTACTGATTCCGGCTCCGACTACCGCAATTTTTTTATCTCGGACCCAGTTGTAAAAATCTTGCTCGCAATAGTGACGCACTGTATAATCCCTCATAAATATAGACTTTAAGAAAAGTATAGTGGACGGCTTGCAATTTTACCACCCTTGGGATATCATAACTCTGCTAATGCGGAAATGGCGGAATTGGCAGACGCGCTAGTTTCAGGTACTAGTGATCGAT
>JAAYQX010000038.1 GCA_012519085.1 Clostridiaceae bacterium | reverse complement strand
TGAAAATCGGCATCGAGCCGGCGCAGGGCTGTCTCCCAGCTGTTACTATGAGCGTGATAGCGCAGATAGTCGGTGGCGGCTGATTGGGCATACCGAAGTCCTGCTAAGCCTCCCCGCTTGATTAAAGTGGTATCTTCTACCTTGGTAATCAGGGTCATGAGATAGTCGAGGGCCAACTTGCGGTCGGACAGCAGCTCCGTGCTGGTAGCATTGAATGTCGGCTGCCGGCAAACATAAGCTTTCAGCATGTGCAGACCGTATTTTGTGATGGAGGGGAAGCCGGAACTGACCTCGGCTCTGATGCCGCCGGTCCCATAACGACGGAAGCTTTCGGCACCGGCTGTAGCCTGATATTTACCGGCCGGGTCGCTCAGATCCGCCGCAATCAGGTCGCCGCAGATTCGCGGCACAAAGGACAACAGTTCGGCAGCCAGCTCGATGAGTCGCAATTTCTGTTCCACCGTAGTAGTTTCCGACATTTGCACCTCAGGGGTCAGCCCCAGATGTTTTAGCTGCAGTTCCGCCGCAGAATTTTTCGGCAGTTGCTTTTCGGTGATCAGTGCCGGATACTCTTGTGCCTTCGCAGTAGCTTTCAACATTTGCCCATCATCGTCCGGATATTTCTTTTCATCAATCTGCCTCTTGGCGCCCAATCGTTCTTTTTCAACCGCCTGCTCCTTGTCGCTCGTTCTCTTGACTTGCCAGTCCGTCTGATAATAGAGATAACCAGCCGCCGCCAGCACCAGGCCCAGACAGAAATGAACACCCTTATGGGTATTGCGGCCGCCGGTGGCAGCAAACATCTCGGCTTCGGCCTCCAGTCCCAAGCTGCGCAAAGCGGGAAAGATAGCCGGCAGGGGCTTGTCGGCACCGATCTGCCAGTATTGAATAAAGTAGGGCTCCAAGGCTTCTGCACTAAGATAGAACAGCTCTCTGCTTAGATCGGGATGAGAGCCGTTATTTTCGGCATCGACCAATCCGGGCTTCGGTGTGAGATCGACTTCAAACAACAAAGCTGACCGAGCCAGAGCACCGGCAATTATGGCAGGATTGCCATTCGTCTGATGCTGTAAAGTCTGTAACGGATTGTAAGCTATCTGTCTCACTGCTCCTTTTCGAATTAGGTCATCCTGCAATTCATCCGGTGGGTCAAAACATCAGCTGTCTGACTTATTCCTTATGCTGACTCAATGCTGACTCAGAAAACTAAGACAAATAATGCTACTCTTTCTCCGTAGCATTCTCTGTGTCAGTAGCCTTCTGATGTCTACGCAAATACTCCAGAGTTGCCTGCGGTACCAGATCAGCCAGCTCCTGCCAGGCATCATCTCGATATGCTTTGCGTACGCGCGAAGCGGAAATTGGCCGCCCGTCCTTTGTTTCCATCCTTGGTACAATCGCCAGCTCCAGCTCGTCGCCAAATACTTCGCTCAGCATCTGATTGTAGAGCTCTGTGGTCTGGCTAATGGGCTCGGTGCCCAAATATCTGCGCCGGATACGAAGTGCCGGTGCAATCCGATGCAGAAAGATTTTGGCATCGAGAGTGGCCTGGAGGACAGTAGTATCTTCGTCAGCGGGCAGAAAATAAGACGGGAAAGTCGCTGCCGAGACCAGATAAGGACCTGTGGGATGTACAATCAGGTTGGTTAGATGCTGTGTCGCCTCCTTGACCAGAAGTAAACGATCGAAAGCCGGAAAGTCTTGACTCTCTTCCGACAGGACAAAGACATGGACCAAGCTCGACTCCGCCGCAGCCAGCTCGGCCAGGTAGAGATGGCCGAGAGTAAAAGGATTGGCGTGCATGACAAGCGCCGAAATCGTTCCGCTTGAATCGCCGGCAGCTCTGACTTGAGGGCAATCATCATACTTATCAGCTGTTATCTGATCCGAAGTTGGATCATCCGGGCACAAACAGCGGACGCTACGACAGCGGATAAAGTCCAGATAGCCCTTAAGCCCCCCGCTTTTTCCGGCTTTTTCCATCAGAACCAATTTATTGTCAACGAATTCCAGGATCTCAAAACCCAGCCAGCTGAAAGCCTGCGCACTGGCTGCCTTGGTGTAAACAAAGACACTGTCCCAGCCGGGCACCGGCCAAATCTCCTTCCGCCCGTCCCTATAAGATTCAGACAAAGTCTCTGCCCGTTTGTTCTGACCGAACAGCGATAAAATCTCTGTTTGCTCGTTTCGATCAGGTGCCGACAAAGACGATGCATCCGCTTCCCGGCCAATCTGATCTTCTTTGATAGCTTGCAACAATTTGGCGGTGATCAGGTCAAAAGCTTTGCCCGCCTGATATTCGGGAGCAACCGCCAGACATTTCAGAATATTGCCTGTGCGAGAACCGACCGCCGCCAGCTGATTATTATCATATAAACCCCAGGTTTCCGCCGCTGTCTCCGGGCGCAGACCGGCCGCAGCAAGTATCTGTTCCCGGTCCCGGCGCACAGAGTCTGAATTCAGATCAAGTCGGCGCAGATCCATCACTTAGTCTACCTGTCTGATCGTATCAATGACGCTGCCGTCCCGGTAGAGCACCTCGGCAATGACGCGGTTCTCATTTTTCAGCGCCTTCGGCACACCGCAAATCCGCTCCGCCAGCTGTTTGAGCTCTGCGATCGACATTACTTTCAGACCTGCCTCGCGAAGACGGTCGGCCAATTCCGGCCGCAACGGATTGACGGCGATGCCGTACTGTGTGACGAGCAGATCAATCGTCTGCCCCGGCGTAGAGATCGTCTGCACACGATCAACAATCAGTGGCAGTCTGGCCCGCATCAAGGGGGCGATAATGATCGCCAGCTTAGCGCCGGCAGCGGTATCGCTGTGGCCGCCGGAGCCGCCCATAATCAGGCCCTGCGAATTGGTATGGACATTGACATTAAAGTCGAGATCGATTTCAGTAGCACCCAGGATCACAGTGTCGAGACTGTCAACAACCGCACTGGCGGCCAAGGGGCTGGCATATTGACTGGCCGAGATTTCCCGGTGGGCGGGATTCTCACGCAGAGAGCGCACCGCCTCCAGATCAAAGCATTGGACGTCAAGCAGAGATTCAAAACAGCCTTTGTGCTGCATTTCCACCAGCTTACTCGTGATGCCGCCGGAAGCAAAGCTGCCGTGTATATCCTCTGCCAGCATAATTTTCTCCACAGCATAAGCCACTGCCAAAGAGGCGCCGCCGGCCCCGGTTTGGAAAGAAAAGCCATCCCGCAACAGGCCCGAGGCCTTGATCGCCTCGGCTGCCATATCTGCCATCAAGAGACCCACCGGATCGCGAGTCACCCTGGTCGTTCCCGAGACAATGCCCGCCGGATCGCCGATGCGCTCGACCTCCACGACATAATCGACATCTGTCTCAGAGAGCGAGAAATCCGCCAGAGGATAAGGCACCAGATTATCCGTCACCGCCACTACCCTGCCCGCATATTGCACATCGGAAAAGGCGTAGCCCAGCGAACCGCAGGCCGATCTGCCGTATTTGCCGCTGAGATTGCCTTGGCTGTCAGCTGTCGGTGCCGCAACGAAGGCGACATCGATCCGTGCGCTGCCTCTGGCCAAGTCCGCCGGGCGACCGCCGTGACTGCGAAAAATCACCGGCTTTGCCAATAGACCTGAAGACAGTGCTTTACCGACCAGAGCGCCGCAGTAATTGCATTCCAGCCCGGTCACAGTGCCGTCCCGGATCAGATCCAACAGGGGCAGATGGCAGTCAAATATGGCACTGGCATTGATCGTCAGCTCCTTGAGTCCCAGTTTCTGAGCCGCTGCCAGCACCAGATTCAGCACATAATCACCATTTCTCAAATGGTGGTGGAAGGACAAAGTCATACCGTCTTTCACCTCAGTAAGACGGAGAGCGTCCGCAATCGAATGGAGCACTTTATCTTTCATCAGCTCATACCACATTTCTGCCGGTTAATAGCTTGATGTCCGGCAATCTTTCAGGCTTTATGCCGTTCTGCCGGCTATCAAGCTCAACGGCCGGCTATTTACCGACTTTCTTCCTATCGCTTTATTGTTCTATCTACTCCGGTAACAACCCCAGCTTTTCGGCTGCGGCCAGCACTTGCGCTGCTCTGGCAGCGATCGGAGCATCAATCATTTTGCCGTCCAAAGCAACAGCTCCCTTGCCCTCTCGCTTGCCTTGCTCAAGTGCCGCCATCACTGCCAGCGCAGAGCGGATTGCTTCCGGCTGAGGACTAAATATCCGATTAATAGCTGACAGATGGCGGGGAGAAATCGCCGCCTTGCCGGAGAAGCCCAGACTGCGGGCCAACTCGGCATCAGTGATGATCCCCTCATCATCTTGAACATCCGTAAAAGGAGTATCAATCGCGTCTATCCCGGCGGCTCTGGCTGCCAGCACCAATCTGCTTCTGCTGTAGAAAATTTCGGCGCCTTGCTTGGTGCGCTCACACTGCAGATCGGCCGCCAGATCTTCGGCGCCTAAGAATAGGGCGCTCACCCGCTCGGAGGCCGTAGCAATCTCATAGGCCTGTTCTACTCCCAACGCGGTTTCAATCAAAGCAATAATTCCAATCGTGCCCGGCTTTATCTGATTGGCCTGCTCCAGTTCTGTCAGCAATTCCGCTGTCTGTTTGACAGCCTCAACACTGCTCTTGGTCGTCATAACGGCGTCAGGCCCGCAAGGTACAAGGGTTGATAGATCCTGCTGCCAATGGCCGCTGTCCACTGCATTAATCCGGACAATGATTTTCTGACTGTAATCAAGAGAGCGCAAGGCCGATGTCACCAGCAATCTGGCGGCATCTTTCTGATCAGGTGCCACCGCATCCTCAAGATCCATGATCAGTGCATCTGCCGGCATAACCGCGCCGTTTTGCAGCATGACCGGACTATTGCCGGGCAAAAATAGTAATGATCTTCTCATCTTCAGACCTCCTGCTCGGCACCGCGCCTGACTGCCGTCTCCAGCCGGGCTCTGATCGTACAGTCCAGGGCACCCTGATCCTGGAGCATAATCAGGCCGGTTTTTACTCCCAGATCCGCCAAAACTGTCCGGACTGTTTCCTCGATTTGTTCCCCATATTGCGCCAGCACCGGCGATTCCAGCTCCAGTTTGAGGATATCCGCCGGCTGTACAGTCACCAGAACATCACTTGATTCCAATGTTCCGGCACTGGCCTTTTTGATTATTTTCATCCTCCACCTCTGCTAACAAAAGCCAATTAATACTAATCGAAGCCAATTAGTCCGGCAGAGTGAGCTGGTTCAGCTCACTGAGTTTGAATTCATGATCCACGGCAACAAGTCCGACCATCAAATAATTGCCGGTTATCGAATCACGGATGAATTCGTGGTAAAGCCGGAAATTCTCGATTTCGCCGGTGGATTCGACATGCATGCGAGGGCCGGTGCAAAAATGTCTCTGATCACCGATCAGAATATGCGTATCATCCAGATAGGATATCGGCAGATCGGCGACAATCAGCTCCTTGACCCGCTCCTCCAGCTCGCGTAGATCGATTTCCGGCTTTTCATCAAAGATGAGAATAAAGCCGTGCCGTACCTCGGCATGTTCATAGCGATGTATGCGATAATCGTTCAGCGAATAGGAGACCAGATCTTCAGCTGTATGAGTCATACGACGATAAGGGATCGATTTATAGACGATTTTCTTCACATGGTCAGGCTCCGGTCCGAAGATATTGGGGCGCGTCACGATAATCTCTTCACCAAGGCCCAGAAGTAGATGGGCATTGCGCCCCAGATAAGGATAAATCAGGTCGAAATGCTCGACAATGACCCGTTTTTTGCGTTTAACCGCTTCGTTGATAGCACTGGCCAGTTCGTGCATTTGATAAAAAGCGGACTCAAAACGGATATCCAGATGATAGGTATGGGGGCTGAAAAAACCCGTATCGTCCAAGTCCATGATCGGTAGCGGTCTGACATTGACACCCTCATCATCATTCGTCAGCTCCAAACCGGGAAACATACCCTTAATCAGGATGCTCTTGCCGGAGCCGCTGTCTCCGATCAGACCAATCAACAGATCAAAGGGACTTAGATACTGTTGGGCGATCTGCATGCCCTGATCAGCCAGACGCGGCATCCCGCGCGGAGACAGTAAAACACTGTAGAGATGGCTTTTTTGCATACGTGCGGAATATGACATGATTCAATCTCCCTCACCTTTGATAGCAATATTTTAGCATAGCGCCTCAGCGCACTCCCGACTCACGGAGCGCAATAATTCTTTGCATTTCGTTATAGGCAATCATGATCCCCTCATCAACTCCCATACCGGGCTTAGCCAGAATCTGATCAGCGTGAACCGCCATAGCGACTTGTACGCAGATCATGGTTGAGCGATCTGTCTCATTGCAGGTACCGCCCTGATAGGCGCCGATACCCTTCTCCTTGCAGTAAAGCATAGCCTCGATTGTATGATTCAGCCCGCCCAGATCCGGCGTTTTGACTTGAATCATATGTCCGGCTCCGGCATCGGCAAAAGCGCGCACATCTTCCACGGTATTGCACCATTCGTCAGCCACCAGCTCTACACCAAGACCTCTCCTGTCTACTTCGGCAGTGAGTTCAGACAGGCATTTGATCTGGGTATCGCGGTCGCCGGCGTCCATCGGACCCTCGATCCGCAGTTTGAACGGCTTGGCCGTCTCTTCCAGCACTTCCAGATAGTCTGCCATGCCACTGATATTGTGTGCACCGAAGGCTTGACCGATCGTGCCGTAGACATCAATCTGGAGAGTCGGCTGATAAGACGCTTCCGGTCTGAGTTGTCTGATGCGCTTGACCAACCATTCCAGATATTCCACCAGCAATTCACCTTTTTTACCTAATTTAGTCTCAACATTATTGATCAGAGCATGCGGCAAGACAGGAACTCCTTTGATAATCATCTTATCCGCATTGTTATAGCGGTCGTCCCCTGACTGAGCGAAAATAGGGATCATCTCGTTGGTCACAGTCAGGCCATATTCATCCGCAATGACATCGCACATCAGCTTATTATTCTTGAGACCGACCGCATGCAGCAGAACCTGGCTGACCCCGTAGCGGATAGCCGTATGGAGCTTCTTGCCATTTACCCTGATCTCGTCCAGTTCTTCCACCATTTCACGGAAAGTAGTAATTTCTCTGCCCTCGTAGTGCGGAGCAACATGTTCATAAATGATCGGTATATAATCAGCAGCCAGAAACAGGGGGTCCCTGCCGCCGGCGCCGGAATATTGGACAGCACAACAGTCTGCCCAGGCGATCTGATTATCCTCCAACTGCAGCATGACAGCGACCGATTCGCCCGGTTGGCGCACCGATGTAAATCCCGGTGTCAAAGGCTTGCCGATATAGTGGGCTCCGTCAGCTACTGCACCTCTTTTGATTGCCAGTTGATCGTCGAAGAAAAATCCGGTTAAACCTGGGGAACAGACCATTTTCTTAATTTTCATTTGTGATTCTCCTTATATTTTTATTCGTTATTCCTCTATATTTCCTCAGCGCGGACGTCCGACCAGACGCCCTTTACTGATAGCATAGACATCATCAATAACCATCTGGAACGATGCTTTTCTATTCTCATAATGCGCCCGCTCTTCTATCTTCTGCTGATGGAAGTCAAGCAGCTCCGGCGGCAAGGGCACATTTCCGGGGTGAAAGAGACGGATGCAGCCATCATTGTCTCTGGCCGGCAGCATTTTGCCGGCATTAAAACGGCTGGGTGCAAAAGGAATATCCAGAACGCCGGCATCAAAAGCACGGATGGTCCCCACTGCTATATCGCCTTCACCCAGTTCCAGCACCCGATCCACAACTGCTCTCGTCTCAGCGGCAATGATAACTTTCTCATCCTTGAGGCTATAAGTGTTGAGAGTTTGTTCCCCCAACATGGAAATCAGTTGCCTGGTAGTCCTGAGACCGGCAGCATTAGCTTCTTTAGTGGGGACACCCATAGCCTCATGCGGTGTTTTAACAATTACTTTAGTAGCATGGGACAGAGCTGCTACCGCACTGCCCCAGGCAATCACCGCATAAGCTTTGGCTTCATCCTGCGGGAAGCCTCCCATCCATTGGTGCAGCACTGTGGTAACTTGCACATCTCCATATCCGAAACGACGCAGGTATTCGTCAGTCAATGACTGCAAGGTCTGAATAGCAGCGACATCCTGCACCAGATTGCCGCATTGGCCATAGCCCACGGTAATATTGCGGACACCCTGCTCGGCCGCCAGAATGCTCTCTATTATCGCCACGGCATGGGAAATAAACGGCGGTACCAAAGTCCCCGTCAAAGGTCCGTACGGCTCGCGGTTAATCGGGCAACCTGCTTCTTCATATAATCCGGTCAGGCGGTCAACATACTGCCAATCCCGAATCGTTGTTTCCAGAGGTACCGACTTGGCATAGGGAATATTGTAGGAAATCCCTCCGCCCTCATAACTGGTAAAACCACCGGCGTAGGCAATTTCCGTCAAGAGCCTGGCATCAGGCGTGCCATGCCTGATCTGAACCGGGATATCGAGATTGTCGATAATTTGTCGGCAGCCGAAGACGCCATGATTGACTGCCGGAAAACCGTTCAGCATTGATTTGTTCTCGCGGATAGATTCTTCAATCCCGATTTCAGCCTCTTTATATCGGTTCTGGCGCGTATAGCTGTCAATCGTCGTCGGCAGCAAGTCCGCTTCGCCCTCATCCTGTAAATAGGTCAGCAATTTGACATGCTGCGGAATTAGCGCAACACCGGCGCGAGGCTGAATCAAAGTGTTGCCGTCTGTTTTCGCCTTGTCCAGTGCCCGGCTGAAGATTTTGTTCGCCGGCAGTGACTGATGGTATGCTACTGCCTCGTCGAAATCCACATCCCGTCCGGTAGGCCATTGGGTCAGGATTTCAGCTTGAATGGCAGTGAATTCGTCCATACTAAGCCTTTTGGCTGTGAGATCGCTCATCGATAAGCTCCTTTTTCATGATTCTTAATGCGGTATTCGGATCTTTTTCCGACAGCACTCCCATCGCTGAGAGCAGATATTTGCGATCGACAAGAAAGTTCGCCCGTTCCGGTCTGAGCGAGCCCGGTTCCTGCGGATCATATAAAGCAAAGGTCAATATTTCCTTAAGTCTGGGAGCATAGATCAAAGAGCCGCCGGTCGCTACAATCGTGCGGACATTCCTCAGATCTTTGCCTGTCTGGGCGTAGGCTACACCCAGAGGTGTATAGAATTCCTCCAGCTTGCCTGCATGTCTTCCCGTAGCTATCTTGACAGCCATACCGGCCAGAGCAAAGTCAAAGGCCTGAATCTGCTGTTGCAGCGGCAAGAGAGAAGGATCATCATGGCAAGCCTGACACCAGTGTTCAAACTCCGCTCTGTCCAGCTGAGAGAGCTCTGACAGACGGGCAATACCCACCTCATCAACAATGCCGGAGAGTCCATATCGCATGCCGATATCACCTTCGACTGTCCGCTTAGCATAAGGCTCAGGCAAACCCTTGATAATAGTACTGGCAGCAGTCGGAGAGCCGTCGGCTATAGAATATATATCTGTAGTGGCACCACCCAGATCGATGGCCATCAGATCGCCGATACCTGCTTCATGTTCCGTGCCTGTGGCCAAAAGTGTCATGGCTTTAAGCATGGCCTGAGGCGTCGGCATCATGATGCCGGAAATCAGCTGCTCAATCTTGGACAGCCCCTTAGCCTGCACTATCCTGGCTAAAAACAGTCGGCGGATCTGCTCTTGGACAGGAGCGATATTCAGCTCTCCCAATTTGGGCATCACATTGGGACAGATAGTCAGATCATGACCACGCAGTAATTCTGCCGCCTCATCTGCCGCCGCTCTGTTGCCGGCGTAGATGATGGGACATTTCAAACCGGAGGCAGCCAGACGCCCCGCATTGTAGAGAATTACTTTCCGATTACCGCCATCCGTGCCACCGGTCAGCAGGAAAATCTCCGGGTCAATAGTCAAAATCTCGGCCAAATCACTATTTGTGAGTTCGTGGGAATAAAGCTTTACAACTTTAGCACCGGCTCCCAAAGCAGCGCTGCGGGCCGCTTCCGCCGTCAGTTCAGGCACCAGACCGGACACAGCCATGCGCAGACCGCCCGCCGCCGAAGAGCAGGCCAACTGTTCTTCATAAACTATATCCCCGGTAATAGCCTTCAGCTTCTCTCTGGCTATCATCAGACCGTCATTGAGATCTGTAGTAACAGTAGTATGTGCGGTCGAGCTTCCCAGCACAACCGCCTGCTCCAGATTTACCGCAGTCAGCTTAGTATAGGTACTGCCAAAATCAATCAGGAGCACATTGCTCATATCTATTCTTCTCCCCCGCCATTTTCCGCTTTCGGCTGCTGATCTGCTTCAGTCTCAGCCTGATCCAGCAGACCGAGATCTTTCTTGAGATAATAAATATCTGTTTCAGGTGGTGTACCGGGAGCAAAGACGCGGTCAAAACCCATTTTCTTAAAACGCTTTTCAACTTCAGCAAAGGGTTGTTTGCCGACTACGATATTGCCGCCCACATACATCAGAATGTCTTCCAGTCCCGCTTCATCGGCTTTCTCCCTCATGCCTCTGACATCGAGTTCTCCGTGTCCATATAGAGATGAAACCAAGATTGCGTCAGCATCCGTCTCAATAGCAGCAGCAATAAACTCCTCCTGCGATACCATTACGCCCAGATTAGTCACCTCAAAGCCGGCTTCGCGGAAAGCAAATTCGAGGATACGTATGCCCACGGCATGTACATCTGCTCCGATTACGCCAATTACCAAGTGTTTTTTATCCATCCGGAATTCCCTACCTGCGGTTTAGTTTTTGTTTGGCAGCCTTATATGCCGCTGCCACGGCATCTGATATATAGAGCCAGGAACCGCGATCAACGCGCAGATCGTAGCGCAGTATCCTAATCTGCCCTTTGAGCGCAGACCGCAGCTCTTGTTCTTCTTTGCGTGAGATAAAGTCGGTGCAATGCGGTGGCACCAGGACCAGCTCCTGTCTTAAGAGGAAGTCGGAAAAGTCAGCAGCATCGCCACCGAACAAATATACTTCCGCTTCCGCTTCCAGACTGACATAATGGGAAAAATCCGCCAGCATTTTGTCCAGGAAAGTATGACTGAGACTGAGAATTCCTACCCTGGTATCCGCCGGTATGCAACTGAATTCTTTAATTGCAGTCGGGGATAAAGTTAATGCTAATTGCATCACAGGTACTTCGCCTTTAACCAGCTGTTCCAACTCAGCCGCATGTTTCTCTTCACAGACAATAAGGTCAAAATCCGCTTTCAGTCTAAATGGCTGATCCTTGATATCTGACAGCAGGAAGCGGACATAGTCGGCATTGGGAATAGTAGACAGGTCGTTCAGAATCACGGAGCGCAGTTCAGGTGATTCCCCAACTACTGCAACCCGCACATTTCTGAATCTCTCTTCCAGCTGTCTCATCTTTAACTCCAGGAAAATCTGGATATCCCTTAGTGAAAAATCCAGCTGCGAGAGTTGTAGCAGCATCTGGTCTATCGCCTCCAGCGCCTGTTCTTTCCTGCTTTTAGTATCTGCGGTATCATTAGCGGCTACATAGGAACCGCTGCCTTGAATCGTCACAATCAGGCCGGCTTCGGCCAGATGCTGGTAAGCATGTTTAGCAGTGCCGACTGAAACTTGTTTGTCGCAGGCCAGTTGGCGAATTGTAGGCAATTGTGTTCCCGCAGGAAGCTCACCCGAAGCGATTTGTTCGGACAGCTCCTGAGCTAAAATACGATAAAGCGGAATGTCGGCTTTGCGTTCAGCCATCTAATCTTGGCCGCCTTCCGCAATTTTCTGCTCTCTCTGCCGCAGATAAGCGGCCGGACCCTCCTGATAGAGATCTCTGCCTGTCGCATCTATCGCCACTACCAACGGGAAATCCTTGACTTCCAATTTGCGCAGAGCCTCAGCACCCAGATCTTCATAGGCAATCACTTCCGCAGCAGTAATTCGTTCCGCCAACAGCGCTCCGGCACCGCCAACGGCAGCAAAATAAACAGCACTATGCTGCTTAAGCGCTGCAATTACTTCTTGGCTGCGGAGACCCTTGCCGATCATTCCTCTCAGACCATGTGCGAGTAACAAAGGAGTATAGGGATCCATGCGATAGGAAGTAGTGGGTCCTGCAGACCCGATAACTTCTCCCGGCCTGGCCGGGGTCGGTCCCACATAAAAGATAACCGCATCCTGCAGCGGGAGGGGCAATTCTTCGCCTCGAGAAATAGCTTCCGTCAAACGCTTATGGCCGGCATCGCGCGCAGTATAAATCGTCCCTGTCAGAAGTACTCTGTCCCCTGCCGCCAGCGAACGTGCAGCCTCTGCAGTCAGAGGAGTCTGAATTTTTCTCATCATTACAGCACCTCTTCCCTATGTCTGGTAGCGTGGCAGCTGACATTGACAGCTACCGGCAGACCTGCGATATGAGTGGGCAAAATCTCAATCGCTACGCCGAGAGCCGTGCTCCGTCCGCCCAGACCCATCGGACCCAGACCCAGCTCATTAATTCGCCTCAGCATCTCAATCTCCAACTCCGCATAGTAGTGGTCGGAATGGCGTTGAGCCAGAGGTCTCAACAGAGCCAATTTAGCAAGATAGGCAACTTTATCGAAATTGCCGCCAATGCCCACCCCTACCACGATGGGCGGGCAGGGATTCGGACCCGCATCTTTCACAGTCTGCAGCACAAAGTCAATCACACCCTCCACGCCATCTGCCGGTCGCAGCATGGCCAGACGGCTCATATTCTCACTGCCGAAACCCTTGACGGACAGGCTGACTTGCACCCGGTCTCCCGGCACCAGTTCCGTATAGATCATGGCGGGAGTATTATCCCCTGTGTTAATCCGTCGCAAGGGATCGGCAACTATCGATTTGCGCAGATAGTTTGCAGTATAGGCCTGCCTAACCCCCTCCTGAATTGCTGCATAAGGATCGCCTTGGAAATGCACTTCACGTCCGATCCGTAAATGAACCTGTACCATACCCGTATCCTGACAGATCGGGATTGATTTTTCCTGTGCCAGGGTAGCATTCTCCAGCAGATCATCCAGGATCGCGCGGGCTGTTATACCGTCCTCATTAGCTCTGGCCAATTCTAATTGTTTGTGGATATCCGACGGCAAAACAATACAGCTTTCGTACGCCATGCGGCGGACTGCTGCCGTCAATAATTTAATATCAAATTCTCGCATATCTGCTCCAAAAAGCACTTTGTACTATTACAATACATGAGATTGTGCTACTTTTCAACTATAACATTAAGTGATTCTGAGTTTATTTACCTATCTTTAACGCCAGAGAGTAATCCGGCATGACAGTCTCAGAAACAAAGGATAGAATATCCATGTCCGGTAGAAAAACAGGGAGGATATAAATGGTCGACTCAGCCAGACTAAATAACAGCCAGAAACTACTGATAAAAATCCTGGTGCTGATAGTAGCACTGGTACTGCTCGGCATCTTCGTCTGGCGTTTCAATCTGGATGTTCTGAAAGTTACCACCGTCAAACTATCCGATCCGAGAATCAAAAACGAGATTACCCTGGTTCAGATCTCCGATCTGCATGGCAAAACTTTCGGCAAAGATAATCAACGCCTGCTCAAGAAGATTCGTCAGCAGTCTGCCGATGCAATCATGGTTACCGGTGATCTGTTCACCAATCAAGATCTGAGGGGGCAGGAGGTCGCTTTTAATCTGATGCAAGCTCTGGCAGCGGATCCCACACCTGTTTTTTATGTCACCGGGGAGCACGACTATAATAAGACTTTCCACGCCCAGTTAACTGATCTGGGAATAAAGGTGCTGGCCTTTAGTGGCGAACAGTTGCAAATAGGGGACACGGTACTGGAAATCTACGGTATTAATTCCGTATATTTCTGGGACAGTTATAATCTGGCCAACGAAATCATTGCTGCTCCTGAGTATTTCAGCATACTTCTGGCACATATACCGAATTGGCATAAATATCAAGATGCAGGTTTTGACCTGGTCTTGTCGGGAGATACGCATGGCGGACAGATCCGCCTGCCCTTTGTCGGCGCTCTCTGGCTTGACGGCTGGTTTCCCGAGCAACAACAGGAGGAAGCTTATATTAAGGGCCTCTACTCCCATGACGGTAAATATCTGTATGTCAACAGCGGTCTGGGAACAATTGAACCCCATTTCCGCTTCTGGAACAGACCGGAGATAACGGTAATCAAGCTGACGCCTTCGCCATAAAAAAGAGGCCGCCTCAGGGAGATAGCCTCTGTACTTAGAGTAAAACCAACAAAATTCAGCGCAGCCAGACATAGACGCAGAACAGGATAAAAAGCACTAAGCCGAGCATATAGACCACACCGATCAGCAAACCGGCCAGAACCGAATTGCGCGTGAACTGTTTGATCTCCTGTTTTGAGAATTCCTGCAAGGGTGAAGCAAGGCCTTTATCTTCCCTGGCCAGTCGCTGCTCGCGCATTTTCCTGATATCTTCGCGGGCAAATCTACCCGCAGCCGACTCAAAAAGCGATGGCTTGGTCCAGGGCATGCCATCAACATCCATATTGACTATGACACGCCCATCATCAAGTTCATCTTTTTTCCTAGCCATTAATTTGTCGTCCTATTCTTGTTTCCTACCCGTGAACTTAGCTCGCCGGCAGTATTGAATCTATTCGGTATACCGGATGCTTACCTTCACTTATATGCAGCCGGGGCCGGCAGCTCCTGCGGTCTTTCGTAGTCCGACTCCGATCTGGTCTCATAATCTGCCAGCTTATTGCCCCAATAGAGATGACAGATCGTGAAGTGTCCCGCCTCCGGCTCATAAGTCAGCGGCAGTACTTGGCGGCAAATATCCATTACATTGGGACAACGCGTATGGAACTTGCAGCCCTGCGGAGGATTGACCGGCGAGGGAATCGTACCGGCCAGAGGAATCTTGTCCGCCTGATAGTCCGGATCCGGTATCGGTATAGCACTGAATAATGCCTGCGTATAAGGATGCAGGGGGTTGCGGAAGATATCCTCTTTCCGACCTGTCTCCACCAGTTCACCCAGATACATAACACTGATGACAGTCGAGATATGTTCGACAACTGAGAGATCATGAGAGATGAACAGATAGGATAGGCCGCGCGATTCCTGCAAATCCATCATCAGATTGATAATCTGGGCCTGAACCGAAACATCAAGAGCCGAGACCGGCTCATCAGCCACCACAAAGTCAGGCTTCAATGCGATCGCTCTGGCAATGCAGATGCGTTGGCGCTGTCCGCCTGAAAATTCATGCGGATAGCGGTTGCGGTGATACGGCTGCAAACCGCAATCAATCATGACCTGATCAATATAGTCATCATACTCTTCAGGCGGAACCAGTTTATGCTCCCGCACTGCTTCGCCGATAATCTCGCCGACCGGCAACCGGGGGGACAAGCTGGAAAAAGGATCTTGAAAGATAATCTGCATCTGGGGTCTTATCTGGCGCAGCTCCTCACGGCTTAAGCCATAGACATCAATGCCCTTGAAGAAGACAGAACCGCCTGTCTTGGGTACTAAGCGCAGAATGGAACGGCCTACGGTCGTCTTGCCGCAGCCGGATTCACCTACCAGACCAAGAGTCTCACCCAATTTGAGATCAAAAGAAACTCCGTCCACAGCCTTGACATGCCCTACTACCCGCTGGAAAATGCCATCCTTAACCGGGAAATATGTCTGCAGATCGCGTACGGTGAGCAGATTATCCTCAGCAGGTACAGAGTCTACCGAACCGGGTACCGCAATACCGTCAGCAGTCTGATTATTATCGGTTACCAACATTAGTCCTGCCCTCCTTTCCATTCGTCATATCCGCTATTGTAGCAAGCTGTAAAATGAGTAGGAGACAGCTGAATCAAGGACGGATATGTGCCCCGGCATACCGGCAGCGGACGCTCGCAGCGATCCAGGAAATAACAGTGATCCGGCAGATCAATCGGATTCGGCACTCTGCCCGGAATGGAATATAGGCGCTCCACTTTGCGATTGATCACCGGCTTGGACGCCATCAAACCGATTGTATAGGGATGAGCCGGCGTATGGAAGATCTCTCTGACGGTACCGCGCTCCACAATACGACCGGCGTACATGACAACTACATAGTCCGCCATCTCGGCCACCACACCCAGATCATGAGTAATCAGCATGATCGAACTGTTAATCTGATCCTTCAGACTGCGCAAAATATCCAGAATCTGAGCCTGAATCGTAACATCCAGTGCTGTTGTCGGTTCGTCGGCGATGATTAAGGCAGGATCACAGGCAAGAGCCATCGCAATCATAGCGCGCTGGCGCATGCCGCCGGACAGCTCATGCGGATACATATTGTAGACACCCTCGCTGTTGGCAATCTTGACCAGATTAAACATGTCGATCGTGCGGCCTTTAATCTGTTTCTTGGTCATCTGCGGATTATGCAATTCAACTACTTCATCCACTTGCTCGCCGACTCTGAAAACCGGGTTCAGACTGGTCATCGGCTCCTGGAAAATCATGGAAACTATATTGCCGCGAATCATCCGCATCGTATCCACCGGCATCTTTACCACATCGTAGACTTTTTTACCGGAAACACGCAGCCTGATCTCACCCTCAACTATCTGCCCGGTCGGCCTGGGAATCAGCTGCATGACAGACAGACTGGTAACCGATTTGCCACAGCCTGATTCACCGACGACGCCGACTGTTTTGCCGATCGGAACATCGAAGCTGACGCCGTCCACCGCTTTGACCGTGCCGGTATCCGTAAAGAAATACGTATGCAGATTCTCAATCTCCAGTACATTATCCGGATTTTTCATAGCGGACAGATATTCCGCTTCGGGAATATTTTCTCTGGAGCGAAGGCGTTCAAATCGGTTCATCACCTCGCGATTATGTTTGGCAATCGCGCGTTGTTCTTTGGCGGAGAGGTATTGACCTTTTTGTGCTTTCTTCTTTGTGACAGTATTGGTGTCTTTATGCTTTGTCATCTCTCTCACCTACCTTTTCATTCTGGGGTCAAAGGCATCGCGCAGACCGTCACCGACAAAGTTAAAGGCCAGAACAGTAATCACAATACAGAAGCCTGCGGGCATCCAGAGCCAGGGGAAATTATTCATATCATAAGAAGTGCTGACCGCATTAATGATATTGCCCCAAGTAGCTGTCGGATATTTTACACCCAGACCCAGGAAACTCAGAGTAGATTCGGTAATAATAGTCGAGCCAAGACTCATCGTGGCAGTAACAATCAATAAAGGGATGACATTAGGGATCAAATGTCTGTAGATTCTACGATTGACGGAAAGTCCGGTCGCTTCAGCGGCAACCATGAATTCCTGTTCGCGCAAAGACAGGATTTGACCTCGGACCAGGCGTGCAATACCGGCCCAACTGAGTACACCCAGCACAACCATCATATAGATTAATCTGGCACTGCCACCCAGTTTCAATTCGTCCATAATAGCTCCTAAAATAATTAGGATAGGTAAAGTCGGAATACAGAAAAAGATCTCCACCAGGCGCATAATCACCATATCGACAACGCCGCCGAAATAACCTGCCAGTCCTCCTAGAATAACTCCGATGAACATGGCGATGAAGACAACCACAAATCCGACCAGCAATGATACCCGGCCACCGTACATCAAGCGGGTAAACATATCCATACCGGTAGCATCCGTTCCCAGCCAATGCTCCTTGGAAGGTGCAGAACGGATATTATACACGGTCACCGAGGACATCTCCCGGATCACCCATCTCTCATATCTGATCTCCAAGACAAATTCGCGTTCTTCGCCATTCAGGGTATAAGTAAAGGAATTGCTCTTATTTTCGATGGCATTAAGAGTCTCGGCCACAAAACCGATCGGCAGATGGAGACTTTGATTGAGGGCGTTGACCATATGGGGCGATAAAGTGGCATAGAGAGTATTGTCCAGTCTGATCTCTGCCTGGCCTTCCTCATCTACTTTAACTTCATAGCTCTTGCCCTCTACTTCAACCATATATTCTCCGGCTCCGGCCAGAACAGCTTGTTCAATGGCAAACTGAAAATCAAAGCTGTTTTTAGATTCGGGGTTGTCGAAATTTACTACATTGTAACTAGCCAGGGCAATCGGCAGAGTGGAATATATTTTATGCTCCCGGCCTGAAGATTCAATCGTATAGATCTGACCTGCCACATCAATTTCGCTTTGTCCCCGGTCAATGGCCTCCATTGCAGCCGCTTCCAGTTCGGCAGGTACCTCCTCATCAGCGACAAACATGTGTTTTTTGCCTAATTGCATAATGGAAGCAACCTCTGAGGCGGAATGGATCAGATAAACGCGATCGGACAGAGGTTCAATATCATAGACCTTGTCACCATACTTATATGAATTTTTCCCTTCGCCCAGCGCTTTGAGCATATAGGCTCTGGCTCCCGAGGAATAATCGACATTTTCTTTGACCAAGAAACGCAAGTCCTCATTTTTCTGAATGCCGCCAAAATCCTGCAGACGTTCCTCGGTTGTGTAGAATAATTCCTGATAGCCATAGGGAGATAATTCCGCACCGAGGAAAGAAAATAAAAACATGAACAGTAAGACCACTACTCCGACGATAGCCAAACGGTTACGGATAAAACGGCGGAAGACCAAAGCACTGGGAGATAGAACCTTGATTCTGCGTTCATCATCCAAAGCCAGCTCATCATCAGTGACTTGTGTAACTGCTTCCGCTGCCTGCTTCAGCTCCTCTCGCTCCCGGTCGGAAATCTCTTTGTTCAGCAGGTTAGAACTATCTTTTTTATTATCCGGATTGCTCATCTGCTTCCCCCCTAACTGATACGCACTCTGGGATCTACCACAGCGTAGAGAATGTCCTGGATCAGCAGTCCGACTAAGGTTAGCACGGACATAAAAGCCAGATAGAACATCGTAAAGGGCACATCGCCCTGTGTCATGCATTGATAGGATGTATAGCCGATACCCTCGATCTGAAACAGGGTTTCAGTAATCATGGCACCGGAGAACAAGGAGGGCAATGAACCCCCCAGAATTGTCACTACAGGAATCAGGGTATTGCGGAAAGCATGGTAATTGATCACCTTATTCTCAGCAACCCCCTTGGCGCGGGCTGTGCGAATATAGTCCGAGCTTAGGACCTCCAGCATATTAGTTCTGGTATAGCGGACCAGACCGCCGATGCTTAAGAAAACCAACACTACAACAGGCAGGACATAATGATAACCGACATCGAGCGTTTTGCCGAAGGCCGAATAGAATTCATGATTCCTCGAGATCATGCCGTAGAGAGGAAACCAGCCCAATTTAGTCGAAAACACATATTTCAAAATCTCGGCCAGAAAAAAGGTAGGGAATGAGATCGTAATCATGGAAAGAAAAGTTATCATATAATCCGTGCGCGAATACTGCTTCACCGCCGCTTTGATCCCCAAGGGGATCGCGATTGCAATATGTAAAACGAATTGGATAATATTGAGGATTACCGAATACCAGATTTTCTCTTTGAAAACCGTAGTCACCGGTCGCTTAAAATGCCAACTTTCCCCGAAATTTCCCCTCACAGCTTCTCCGGCCCAATTGACATAGCCTTCAATATAGCCGTCCTTCATATGATATATTTCTTCCAACTCATCCAGCCAGACCTGATAGCTTTTGGTTTTATCCGTCGCCGCTCTTTGTCTGGCAATACTTGAAACATAACTGGTAGGTAGATTGCGCATCAGAATATAAATTATCAGTGTCACGCATATCAGAATAAAGACACTGATCAATAGGCGCTTGACAATATATTTCCGCATATTCTCAACCCTTCATAGCATCTAAGTACAATACTCTGGCCTAACAAGCAGGTGAGCCCGCCGCTAGCGGCGGGCCCACGCGACTTGGCAGTAAAAACTGTCTCTCTTGTAAAGACTTGGCACAACCTAAGTTGTGCCAAGTAGCAAGAATTACTTTTTATTGCATTTCCAGCTTATAGAGCTCAGACATCCAACCATAGAATGGTGTCAAATCCGTGGGCAGAGTATCAACTTTGATACGCTCCGTGCTGAAGATAACGCCATCTTTCCTCTGATAGTTGGGAATCTCGACTGCCCAGTCGATAATCCTATCGAGGCAGGTCTTGTAAATTTGCTTGCGGAAAGCTGTGTCGGCACTGCTTCTGGCATCAAGTATCCACTGATCGAGCTCTGCGTCTGCGATATGGTAATGGTTACTGTCCGTACCGCCCTTGCCGACGATATTGGAGCTGTGATAGACCTGATACATATCAGGATCAATCGTGGCGCCCCAAGCTGCGGTCCACAGCTCCTGCTCACCGGAATCAAGCTTATTCCAGAGGACATTGGAGTCCGCCGGATCATTGATATCCAGGGTAATGCCAATTTTTTCAAGTTGTTCTTTAGCAGCCGTGGCAATTCCGTAAGCCGGATGGTCACCGATACCATCAGCGGGAATAACGATCTCATACTGCAGCTTGGCACCTTCCGGAGCGGCGGTAAATTTGCCGCTTGCTTCGTCGTAGGTCAGGCCGGCAGCCTTGAAGAATCCTTTGGCAGCTTCGACAGCCGCAGCTATCTCTTCTTCATTGGACATGCCTTCGGTGTAGATCGGATTGCCCTCTACATCAACCGAGAACGCTCTCTGATAACCCTCGTCTGCGGGACGCAGGGCGGCCCAGGAGGTATTGGAGATCGGATACTCAATGGTCGAAGCGCGGTCGCCATAGTAAGACTCATTAGTTACATTGCGGAACTGAGCCAGGATCGTAGCAAAGCCGCGGCGCAGATTCTTAGATGCGTCAGAGGCGGGATCCGTGCCTACCAGTACTGTATCAGCATTGATACCGAGATAACCATAGCCCAAGAAGTCGTAGAGCATAGTGGTGATTTTCTCGCCAACCAGCTCACCATTGGGATTAGCTTCGCCGATTTCCTTTACGGTAGCAGCATTGAACGAGGGCGTAATAGCATCAATGGTACCACTGACTATACCCTGTACTGCGTCGGAAGCTTTGGTTTCACGGAACTGGATATTCTTGATCTTCGGCGCTCCGAGATAATAATCGTCATTGGCTTCGAAGAAGACAGTCTTGTTCTCATATTTCACAAACTTATAGGCACCGGCGCCAAGCGGGAAATCGGTCTTGGCAGTAATCGTGTCCTGATTGCCGAATTCGAGGCCGAATTTATTGTTCTCATAATCGTAGAGAGCAGGATCGCCATAGTAGTGCAACGGAGTAACATTGATACCGAGCTTGTAGACAGCAGAGGCATCATAACCGGCAACAGTAACTTCAAACTCAGTGTCGCTGATTTTCTTAATGCCGGAGATATTGGGTACGCCACCTTCTGCTGCGGTCTCATCCTTGGGACCCCATTCGAGAGTGAAGTTCTGTCCGAGCTCCGAAACGTTCGGACGCAGATCGGTGCCGATCTCAGTGGCTGCCGCTGCATAAGGATTATTGCCATATTGAGCCATCAGAAGCTCATACCAGTCATCAGCGGTTGGATACTGATCTGATTTGAAATCCCATTCTTTCTCCAGAACAACTGCATCATCTACTGTGATTGTCGATTTCAGTCCGGTGATCTCATCATCTTCAGCGGCTGCCGCTTTCTCTTCATCGCTGGCATCTTTAGGCGCAGTAGTCCCCTTGTCATCAACGATGGGATCGCCAAAGCCCCACATGAGCATGGCCCAGGCAGTACGCAGCCCTTCGTTCTCTTTCAGGGTATCAGGATCGCTGCCGATGAAAGAAGCGTAACCTGCACCGTATTTGTTGTAGATAAACTCAACCAAGGGCGCTACCTGATCTTTGAGCAGCGTCTGGTCGACATATTCTTTGACCCAAGCTAATTGCTCAGCAGTAAAGCTATCGCCCTCCTGCCATTCATAATCCCAGCCGAGGCCTTCAGCAGGCTCTGCCGGATTGAGCTTGGCCATCATGTCTTGGAAGATACCGGCATACTTTTTACCCAATTCGGTTGAGGTCTGAGTACGGTATTCATTCATGCCCAAAATCGGCACAGAGTACAGGGTGGAAGAACCGGTGTACTGCGGATCCGAATAGGCATAGTAGGTGAAAATCACGTCATCAACGGTCAGGGGCTCGCCATCGCTGAATTTGATATCATCACGGATCTTGAAATTATAGACGGTCTCCTCGATCGTACCATCTTCATCCTCATCCTTAGTGGTGATTTCAAGATTGGAAATAGCGTAATAAGTATAAGGTACGCCATTATACTCAGAAACCTGTCCCTCAGGTGTTCCAGCCTGCAGCATCAGCTCGCCTGCGCGGTCGTTGGTAATCAGTGAGACCTGAGTCATACCGGCAACATCATTATCATACGAAGTATCTGCATAATAGGGACTAAACTTTTGTGAAAAAGCGCTATAACCTACTACCAGTGGTGTATCGCCAGCCGGCTCCTCAACATCCGGAGCATCAGTCTCTTCCGGTGCGTCAGTCTCTTCCGGTGCTTCTGTTTCTTCAGCCGGCGGTGCATCTGTCTGCTCGGGAGCTTCAGTTTTCTCGGTCTATTTGGATCCGCAAGCGGCAATTAGACCGACCACCATTACCAAGGCCAGAAGAATAGCGAACAACTTAGTTGTTTTCTTCATTTTTTCCTCCTAATCATTTCTTGTCTTCAGGCAAATAATCTGTTGCGCCCTGATACAACCGTGCCGGAATAAAACCAGGCATAGCCGGTCAAGGTACAATACATAGGAGAATATTATATCACGCTTCAATAATGTATTGCAATTAGGCGGCCTTAGGATGATAGGTTGAATTTACGAATTATCCCGCCGTCAACTCACTATTATTTGTGCAAATCGTTGATTCATAAAGCTTTAACCATGACCGAAATCTACATAATTATCGCATACTATGTTTGTGCGCGAATGCCGGTATTGTATATTCCGGTCGGATTACTTTAGGATTATATTTTGTTGGACAGCTATTTATTTTTCTGATCCTGATCCGAGCTAATTATTGCAATTATGTGTCATTTCCTGTCTATTGTTCACAATTTGTTACCGTCTTTCAGCTTGTGCATCTGGTGAAAATTTCCTATGATTAAAGAAGCATATGCTGAATGGAGGAACGCCATGATAGGCAAATATATCGAAGCTTTTCTCTACGAAGATCCCTCCGAGTTGATTCTCGATGCCAGCTCAGTAGCAACAGTCAGAACTGAAAATACACTCTTGCATGCTTTGATGGTATTATCCTCAGTTGGCTACAGCTCTATACCGGTTTTGGACAATAAAGGCCATCTCAAGGGCATTCTGTCTTTAGCCCTGATTATCAACGGTATCAAAAGTACAGAAAATTACGACTGGGATCAGCTGGCTGTGCGGCAGGTGCGCGAGATTATGGAAACAAAGCCGCCTCGAATTCTACCCTCTGCGGAACTTGAAGACATACTCCATCTACTGGTTGATTACAATTATCTCTGCTGCGTAGATGGCAAGGGAAATTTCTTAGGGATTATAACCAGGAAAGCGATGTTCAAGCGCATCAATCATCTGGCCCATGAATTTGAGATCGCTCATGATGTCAGCCCACGTTTAAACATTGAAAATGAAAAAGCAGCTGAGAAAACAGGAACTGATGAGGTCAGACCTGCAGCGGCAGTTTTCCGCAGCAGCTGGTAGCAACAGATAGTTGCTGACAGCAGCAACTGTTTTCGTCTTTCTAAAAGCGCCGGCCGGAGCCGGCGCTTTTGTCAAGAGAGCTTAGAGCTTACCCTCCGCAGCAGCCAAAAAGTTCTCGAAGGGCAGGTCGCCCAGAAGTTCGGCGCCATTGGAAAATACGGTTTTGGGCACAGCGGAGACATCATATTCGGTGGAAAGCTCGGGGAAAGATTGAGCTTCGACCATTTCAGCCGTGATATTGGGATTGAGCATGGCCAGTTTATGGGCTTTGAGCACGGCGCCCGGGCAATGGGGGCACTGGAGGGTAACGAAGACTTTGATATCCAGGGGTCCGGGGATGGCGGTTATTCTTGTAACCAGCTCTTTCGGGATCTGAGTGCCGACATTGCCTAATTCAAGCAGAGCGGCAATCAGGGAATTGATCTCATGACCGGCGGGTATGCCCGAAAAACGGACTCCGAGGTCCTGTTTGTCGGCACGGGTCAGATTGAGGCCGGGTATGCGCACTATCTCTAATTCCCGGGCTCTTGCACTGTCGGGAGCATAGTATTCGAAGACGATTTGATCCGAAATGGAGCTCAGTTCCGTGATGAAATTTACCATATCCGTGTCTTCGCTTTCGTCAAAGGTTTCTATATGCACGGGCTCCGTGATATGAGCGAAAAGTTCGCTGATTTGCCTTCTGATTTCTTCGCTAAAAATTGCCATCTTATTTCTCCTATTTGTTCTATTGATTCCGCCGATGAGACGAATAGTGATATTTTCCGCAATTAGCGTACCTGCTAATCTCTATTGCTTCCGCCTAGTAGACGGGTGTTGGTTCAGATATTCATTAATCGCCAGTCCGGCATTCGCTCCGGCAGCCGCGGCAATGATAATTTGCTTTTGTCGCACGGAGGTAACGTCGCCGGCGGCAAAGATTCCCGGCACATTGGTCGCCTGATTCGCATCAACAATAATTTCATGCCATTGATTACAGTCAACCAGGTCTTGGAAAGGAGCGCTGGCAGGTTTGTTGCCTATTTCTATCAACACACCGGAGGCAGGCACAATCTCAAGCCGATCGCTCTCCAGGTGGCGGATAACGACTTCAGTAACTCTATTATCTCCCTTGATCTCCTCAACCACATAGCCTAATTTGATTTCCACATTATCGAGCTGAGCCAGGCGGTCTTGCAATATTTTTTCAGCACGAAAGACAGAGCGGTGAACCAAGGTAATGTTTCGCACAGAGCGTGCGAGATCGATGGTAGATTCGACGGCGGTATTGCCTCCCCCCACCACAATGATATCTTGTCCGGAAAACAGCGGGCCATCGCAGATAGCACAGTAAGTGACACCCTTATGCCGGAATTCTTTCTCGCCGGGAACACCCAACTGACGGGGACCGGCACCTGTGGCGATCAGGACTGTGCGGCTTTTGAAGTGGCTGTGGTCATCCAGATCCAGGACAAAGTCTTCCCCTTCCCGTCTGATGGCGGTGACTGTCCGCCCTCTGAGCAGGGGCACATCATAGGCCTGGAGATGGCTCTGAAATTTCGCAGTCAGTTCCGTACCGGTAATACTCTCAATACCAAGGTAGTTCTCGACTATATTGGTCTCCTTGACCTGGCCACCGACGGTGCGGCCGATAACTGCTGCAGTCAGGCCCTTTCGTCTGGCATAGATAGCGGCATTGATTCCGGCCGGGCCGGCTCCGATCACCAACAGATCGTACAGAATCTGCGGATCAGGCTGATTGTCAGCCAGCTCCAGAACACTAAGATCCAGACTGAAAGACAACCCGGATAGGGTGGGACTTGCCTGAACTGCATTCTGCTGTTTATCGATCGAGATCATATCTATCGTTAAAATACTCCTTTTTCATCTATCACCCAAGTTTAACGCTCATTTATCATAACCGGTAGGAGCACTTTTGTAGCCGTATCTTATTGCTATTGATACCTGAGTTACATAATGCTGCCTTTCGTGCTCAGTTTTCGTATTTTCTTCATATTTTTTGGTAGTTGTTACTTTATTCTGTTTAAGATAGAGCAGATAAGTAGCGAAACAGCAACTATGGCTAACCGGCAAGGACAGAACCAAAGTCAGACCGGTAATGATATAACAGAATTGATTGCTCGCTTTGCGGACAAAACGGAAAATATCTTGAAATATCGTAATGCATATTTCAAGATATCAACTGTCGAAATAAAGCCGGAATCAGATCGGTATGGGTATAATGACAAGAAAGAGAAACGAGACCAATAATGGCTGAACAGCAAGATAATAAAGACTTGGGCATAATGAGCGGTAACAGGAAAGCTGAAACCGCGGCTGAAATGACAGCCAGACGGCGTAAAAGAAATAAGCGCCGGCGGATCAGTCTTGTCGTCGCCGCTCTGGCAGTGGTAGGGCTGTTGATCTTTCTGCTGCAGCGCGAACAGAAGGCTCTGCCCAAGGTCATGACTGAAGCAGTCAAACGCGGCACAGTCACCGAAACGATCGGCCTGTCTCCCCTTCTGAGGCCTGAGCGGATTCAAGTTGTCTCCGGTGCCGATGTAGAGATCCAGAATATCTATGTTGAGATCGGTGATCAGGTCAAGCAGGGGGATCCTTTGCTCCGCTTCGACACTTCGGAACTCGAAGCTGAACTGGAAAAGACAAAAGATCTGATCGCTAAGACCAAAGACAGCATTGCTGAAGCGGAGGCAGAAGCCGAGAATCTGGGATCGCAACTGGGATCACCCGGCGGAATGGATCTCGATCGACAGCTTACCCGGATTTCGCGCAATTTAAATGACAGTCTGAGTGGACTTGCCTCTCAAATGGTAGATATTCAGGCTCCTTTTTTAGAGCTGGGAAAAGCACTCGGCACAATTGACACTACGGCCATCAATCAATGGCTGGAGGAAATGCAGGGCATTGCCGCCAAGCTGCGCCAAGCTCTCGATGAACTTGAACAATCAGGATTTGTCGATGATCTGTTGACTTCGCTGCAAAATCTGCAACAAATAGAACAGCAGCTGCAAAGGCTGTTGCAAGAACTGGAAGGCACAGGTACAACTTGGCAACAATGGCTGGGAGACAATCCTGCTCCGGATTCCACCTGGCCCAACTTTACCCTGCCCGACGGCACTATGCCGTCTCTGCCTCAGCCGGATGCAACTAATAATCAGACCGGTCCCGACTCCACCCCAACATCCGACTCCAATACCACGTCCGGCGAGGAAACACAGGGCGACGGTGAAGCAACGACAACGACAGCCGACGGTTCCGGCGGCGCCGGTACGCCTGATCTCTCCTCCCTTTCACCCGAGACCATACAACAAATGCAACAGATGCTGGGCGGAACCGGCAATCTATCTCTGCTGTCGAATAGTCTGACACAGGGGCAAGATCTGCTGGAACAGCTGGAAGAAGCAGAACGGAGTCAGCAGGAAATCATCAATCGTTTGCAAAAGGATGTGGCAGCTGATTTTGACGGCATTGTTGTTAAAGTTGATGCGGTCGTCGGAGACAAAGTCGCCTCCGGGCGTGAGATTATCCGAGTCTATGACAACATAAACCTCAAAACAGTGACCACTGTCGGACATAATGATGCCCGCCGTTTGGCGAAAGGACAAAAAGTCCACTATACCCTGGAGGATATGACCTTTGAAGGTGAAATCACTTTCATTGACCCCGTTGCCTACGAGGGAACGGATAGTCTGGGATACGATCTTTCAGCACAAATGGGCGGCGATATCCTGGGCTTCAGCTCGATCATGGGGGCAAGCTCATTAGGAAGTATCGACTTGAGCACCGAGCCAAAGGTCAGAGTTGAAATGAGTATCGAGGGTGCAGATCTGCCGGAGCTCATCATCGGCTTTACCGTGAATGCGGAGATTGAAACCGAAGTCAAAGAAAATGTTCTGACTGTCTCGGCCTTCTCCTTACTAAAAGAAAAAGGCAGTTATTATCTTTTCATAGTCGGGGATGATCAAGTCCTGGAACGCCGCGAAGTAGAGGTCGGACTGGAGTCTTCACTATCAGTAGAAATCCTCTCCGGGCTGAAGGAGAACGAACTTGTCGTACTCAGTCCCGGCGCCAATCTTGAAGCCGGAATGACCGTTGAAGCATCAATTTATGCAGACAACCCTAACAAGCAGCAGGATTAAGCAGGATTAGCTATGCCAACAACGACAGGAACGCAACAGCTATACCAAGATGCTCCGATCGCTGCCGGAGCTGAAATACAGACGACAATCCGAATGCGGCAGGTTAATAAGATCTACCACAGCGGCAAGATCGCTTTCCATGCTTTGAAAGATGTTGACTTCACAGTGACACAGGGTGACTTTGTCGCCATCATGGGACCCTCCGGATCCGGCAAGTCCACGCTGATGAATATTATCGGCCTGCTGGACGAACTGACCTCCGGGTACTATGAACTGAACGGCCATAATGTAGGAGATCTTAGTGACGATGACCGCGCTTTCCTGAGAAATCAGGAGATCGGCTTCGTTTTTCAGTCCTTCAATCTGCTGCCTCAGCTGACTTTGCTCGAGAATGTAGAACTGCCCCTGGTCTATGCCGCCGTGTCACAGCGCGAGCGGAGAGAAAGAGCCCTCGCGGCTCTGACCGAAGTCGGCCTTGACCGCTGGCAAGGACATAGACCGGTTGAAGTCTCCGGCGGACAGATGCAACGAACCGCCATTGCCAGAGCACTGGTCACCAGACCGGCGCTGCTGCTGGCTGATGAGCCCACCGGCAATATCGACTCCCAAGCTTCATTAGAGATTATGAACCTGATCTGTGGCTTTAATCAGCGCGGCACAACAGTAGTACTAATTACACATGAGAAAGATATCGCCAATTATGCTAATCGCCTCATTATGATCCGTGACGGCAGATTGACCGAAGACGCCTTATACGAGCGCTCCCCTGCCAATTCATCGTCCATCGCGACTCCTACTGCCCCTGCCGCTCACAGCGAAGTCAGTCATAGTCACAACCCCGCTAACTCCGGGTCATCCCTTGCCGCAACTCCTGCCAATCCCGCTGACTCCGGGTCATCCTTTGCCGCGAATCCTGCCAATCCCACCGAGGTCAGCCATGTTTAGAGAAAGTATGCGGATGGCCTGGGCTTCACTGCTCGCCAATAAGATGCGATCACTCCTGACTATGTTGGGCATCATAGTCGGTATCGGCGCCGTCATCGCCATCGTCGGTGTCGGCGACGGTGCGAAAGATCTGATTATGGGTGAATTTGAAGGCATCGGCGCCAGCTCTATCATTATCAGCGCCAGCTCCAGCGATGCTCAAGATCAGGATATGATTACTGCCCGCGATATTGAAGATATCCGAAATCTCGACGATGTCCGGCTGGTCTCCCCTTCCGTATACGGTTTTGGCTATGTCCGCTATTATGCCAGAGAGAGGCAAGTCACCTTTTACGGCATGGATCAGGACTATGCCCCCCTGGCTTCTCTCAAAGTCCTGAACGGACGCTCACTGACTCATACTGAATTGGCCTCCAAACAACCGGTGGCTTTGATCGAAAAGAATTCCGCCGCCCAGCTATTCGGCAACTCCGATCCGATCGGAGAGACGGTCGAGATTATCAGCCGTGGCAAAAAGCAAACATTTACCATCATGGGAGTGATCGAAACCAGTGCCTCAACTTTCATGGGCATGACACCCAGTGAAGCTGAACAGGAAATGCCTCTGACTTTATATCTCCCGCTCCAGGTAGCTCAGGAGCTGGGGCGCAGGAGAGATACTTTCTACATGATTATGGTGATGGCCGATGACCCGAATTTGCTGGAGCAGACCGGCAATCAGGTCTTGCGCTTGTTAGAAACCAACCACAACAACAGCGACAGAAAGGTCTATCAAAAGCAAAATGTGACCGAGCTGCTGGATCAGGCCAATCGCATCATCGACATCGTCACCACCGCCATTTCCGCGATAGCCGCCCTCTCCTTGCTAGTCGGCGGCATCGGTGTGATGAATATTATGCTGGTATCGGTAACAGAACGCACCCGCGAGATCGGCATTCGCAAAGCACTGGGAGCCACAATTGGCGATATTATGTTCCAGTTCATGACCGAGTCCGTGATCCTGACTTTTGTCGGCGGTGCTATCGGCATTATCTTCGGTCTGGGCGCTTCCTTGATGATGGGTAAAGTCCTGGGTTTCAAGGCCAGTATCAGCATTGTGGCCATTATTGTCGCTTTGATCTTCTCCAGCGGAGTAGGCCTCTTCTTCGGCATCTATCCCGCCCGCAAAGCCTCTATGCTCAATCCCATCGACGCTCTCCGCAACGAATAAAACCCGGTTCTCAGTACCCCCGCCCTCCACTCAAGCAACCATCAAAAAGGGTTGTCCGCTAGGAACAACCCCCCTTGAGTAAACTAAGCTCATCAGCCTCAAGCCGCGTATCGTTATAACCTTCAGCTATGTGAACATAGTTCAGGTAAACACAGCTCAAGCAACAACAGCTTACTTAATTTCGACCTCGACACAAGCTTCAATCGATATCAGTATCAGCCCTGCCCGCTAAGCTTACTTAATTTCGACCTCGGCGCCTGCTTCAGTCAGCTTGGCAGCGGCAGCATCTGCCTCTTCCTTACTGACATGCTCTTTGATCGGCTTGGGTGCTTCATCAACCAGACCCTTGGCCTCTTTGAGACCGAGACCTGTCAGCTCGCGCACAACCTTGATGACCGGAATCTTGCTGGAACCGGCGCTTTTGAGAACGACTGTGAATTCAGTCTGCTCCTCTTCTTCAGCGGCACCGGCCGGACCACCGGCGGCGGGTGCTGCGGCAACCATTGCGGCCGCGGATACGCCAAACTCTTCTTCCAGAGCCTTGACGAGTTCATTCAATTCAAGGACTGTCAGTGCTTTGACTTCGTCCATAATTTTCGTAATTTTCTCACTTGCCATGATAGTAGAACCTCCAATTAGATCGCCTTGCGGCAAATATTATATTTAATGGGCGCTTTGCCCTGAGAGTACAATCCTCTCCGCACTTGCAGCAC
>JAAYQX010000037.1 GCA_012519085.1 Clostridiaceae bacterium | reverse complement strand
TCCGGATTCTGTGCAGTTCCGCGCAATTGGGGCTTGTTCGGCGTCAGGCCTCTTTCACGGAAAGCACTCAGTGCTTCCTGGTCAACCAGTTTAGCCAGATCATCATAATCCAAAGCTTCAATCTTCTGGACCTCATGAGAGGTACGGAAACCATCAAAGAAATGCAGGAAAGGAACTCTGCTCTTAATTGCCGCTAAGTGAGCAATAGAACCAACATCCATCGCTTGCTGTACGCCGGCTGAGGCGATCAGCGCAAATCCTGTCTGACGGCATGCCATAACGTCTGAATGGTCACCAAAGATTGACAGCGCATGTGCAGCAACTGCACGTGCCGAAACGTGGAAAACCCCCGGCAGCAATTCACCTGAGATCTTATACATATTGGGAATCATCAGAAGTAGTCCCTGTGAAGCCGTATAAGTCGTGGTCAAAGCTCCCGTTGCCAATGAACCGTGGACTACGCCAGCGGCTCCTGCCTCAGACTGCATCTCAATCACATTTACGGTCTGACCGAAGATATTCTTCATCCCCTGTACAGACCATTGATCAACCATGTCTGCCATGTTTGAAGAAGGTGTGATTGGATAGATTCCTGCAACCTCGGTGAAAGCATACGAAGCGTAAGCTGCAGCCGTGTTGCCGTCCATGGTCACTATTTTCTTTTCTTTTGCCATGAAATGCTCCTTTACTATATTAGGTTTTTATTGCCTAAGTTTTATTGCGTAACGAACTGTGAAAACTAAGTCCCGCGCCACCATATAGTATATCATAAATATTTAATTAGTTGGACGAACTAGCAGGGATCCCCCTGTCATTTTCCCCGGGATTGATATTCCCATCAAATCCAAGATCGTCGGTGCTATATCACAGAGCCTTCCCTCTTTGAGCGTGCCCTCTCTGATACCAGCTCCGATCATCAGAACCGGATTGCTGGTGTGAGCAGTGAAAGCTCCGCCATTGATCGGATCAATCATCTGCTCGGCATTGCCGTGATCAGCCGTAATCAGGACAATCCCATCCTGATCCAGTACTTTGTCCACAACTTGACCAACTGCAATGTCAACCGTTTCCACAGCTTGCACTGCTGCCGGGAAAACACCGGTATGCCCCACCATATCGCAATTGGCATAATTGAGTATGATCACATCATAAATACCGGTATCTAATCGTCTCAGAACTTCCGCGGTCACTTCAGGTGCACTCATCTCAGGTTGTAAATCATATGTTGCCACTTTAGGCGAGGGTATCAAAATATGGTCCTCACCCGGTAGCTCTCCTTCACGTCCTGCATTGAAGAAAAAAGTCACATGGGCGTATTTTTCGGTTTCGGCGATTCTGAGCTGCTTCAATCCCAGTTGCGACAAATATTGACCTAAAGTATCTTCAATCTGCTCCTGATCATAGGCAATGAGCAGACCGGGGTAGGTTCTGAATGTATCATCATAATCTGTCATAGTCACAAAACAGAGCGG
Source organism: Clostridiaceae bacterium (assembly GCA_012519085.1). GTDB lineage: Bacteria > Bacillota > Clostridia > Saccharofermentanales > DTU023 > UBA1046. The sequence continues at coordinate 5,659 of JAAYQX010000037.1, read as the reverse complement.
GAAATTCCCTTGTGGCAGCGGGAAGCCTGCAAAATCCGGTTGCATAAAGCTGCGCGTCAGCTCCCGAGCACGATCCGGCCGGAAGTTAAAAAAGATCACACTGTCATGGGCCTTGATCAAAGCCGGAGAACCGCCGTCAGTAACCACACTAACAGGCAGCAAAAACTCATCCGTTATATTTTGTGCATACGATTCGGCGATATAGGCCAGAGGATCGGTAGTTGTCAGACCTGTGCCTGCAACCAGAGTCTGATAGGCCTTTTGTACGCGTTCCCAGCGCAAATCTCTATCCATAGCATAATAACGGCCACACAGTGAGGCCAGGCGACCTGTACCCAATTCCTGCATCTTCCGCAACAGCTTACGAGTATAATCCAAGCCCGAGGTAGGAGAAACATCTCGTCCATCATAAAAAGCATGAACATATACCTGTTCCAGCCCATGGCTGGCAGCTAAATCCAACAGCCCGAATAAATGCTTAAGATGGCTATGAACCCCGCCATCAGACAATAAGCCCATTAAATGCAGAGCGCTGTTATGTTCTTTAACATTGCGGATTGCCTGCAGAAAGGCGGTATTTTGCAGATAATTACCTGACTCCATATCCTGACTGATTCGAGACAGATCCTGATAAACAATCCTGCCGGCACCCAGATTAGTATGTCCAACCTCTGAATTACCCATTTGCCCCGCCGGCAAGCCCACATCCTCACCGGAAGTTCTGATCATAGTTGTGGGCCATTCACGGGCCAAGCGGTTAAGATTTGGCGTTCTGGCTGCTCTGACAGCATTGCCGTCTATAATGTCTGATTGGCCCCAGCCATCGAGTATTGTCAGCACTACCGGACGCCTAACCGGAATAATCTTCATCTGCTTATATTATTTCCTCTCATCCAAAACTCAGCTCTGACCATAGTTCTTGCAGTCACAGCCGGAAAATATTAGCTTTTTTGTCGTTTCAGCTTCTATTCAACAGCGGCAATCAGCGAGAAATCTTCAGCTTTGAGCGAAGCACCGCCCACCAGACCGCCATCGACATCAGCCTGAGCAAAAAGGCCGGCTGCATTTGCTGCATTGACCGATCCGCCGTAGAGAATCCGGATCCCGTCTGCCGCCTTCGCATCATATAGATCTGCCAATTCCTGCCGGATGAAAGCACAGACTTCCTGCGCCTGTTCATCAGTCGCTGTGCGGCCGGTACCGATAGCCCAAATCGGCTCATAGGCTACCACCAGGCGGAAAAAGTCTTTCGCTTCAATGCCTGCAAAACACTCGCGGATTTGAGTCCTGATAAAATCGAAAGTTTCATTTTTTTCGCGCTGGGCCAATGATTCGCCGACACAAATAATCGGGAACACACCCCAATCCAGAGCAGCCTTGACTTTAGCATTGATCTCAGCATTGCTTTCTTGGAAATATTCACGCCGCTCGGAATGGCCGACGATCACATAGGAGACATTCATATCCGCCAGCATCTTCATGGAAATTTCACCGGTATAGGCACCGCTGTCAACTGCATATCCGTTCTGAGCTGCGATCGTTACAGCTGTTCCTGACACCAGATCCAGTGCTGTAGACAAAGCAGTGTAAGGAACACCAAGTACCACTTCCGCCTTAGCTTCCGTAACTAAGGGTAGTAATTGTTCGATCAGCTTCTGACATTCCGCAGGCGTACCTTTATTCATCTTCCAATTGCCGGCTGCCAATAAATGTCTGCTGTTGCGATTCGAGAGCACCGCCAGTCCGGGCAGAACTTTACCTTCCAGCAATTCAAGCGAGGCACCGCCTCCGGTGGAAATATGTGTTACTTTCTCAGCATAGCCCAATTGCTCCAGAGCTGAGGCTGAGTCGCCGCCGCCGATAATGGAAGTTGCACCCGATTCAGCGACAGCAGCAGCGATTTTTCTGGTTCCTTCGGCAAAGGCCGGGAATTCGAAGACGCCCATAGGACCGTTCCAAACGACGGTCTTAGAATCTTTAATTACAGAAGAGAATGCAGCAATTGTTTCCGGCCCGATATCCATACCCATCCAATCGGGGTCGATCTGATCAGCGGACGCAACTTTATGGGCGGCATCGGGGGCAAATTTATCGGCTACAATATTGTCTTGCGGCAGAAGCAGATTTACACCCTTGGCTTTCGCCTTCTCCAAAATGCCGAGAGCCACTTCCTGTTTATCGGCTTCGATAAGAGAATTGCCTGTTTCCCAGCCTTGGGCAGCATAAAAAGTATACGCCATCGCGCCACCAATCAGCAGATTATCTACCTTGTCCAACAAATTTTCCAGCACTCCTATTTTGTCCGATACTTTTGCTCCGCCGATAATGGCTGTGAATGGACGTTCGGGTGCCGCCAGAGCAGCAACCATAACATCTAGTTCCTTCTGGACTAAAAAACCGGCTGCAGATGGCAAAAACTTGGCCAGGCCGTATGTCGAGGCATGGGCACGATGCGAGGTGCCAAAAGCATCATTGACATAAACTTCTGCCAAAGAAGCCAGCTCTTTAGCAAAGCTGCGATCATTGGCAGTCTCTTCCTTATGATATCTGACATTTTCCAACATCAGGATTTCGCCTTCTTTTAGTAGCGCCGCCTTGCCCTTGGCATCTTCGCCAATGACATCTGCCGCTAGAATTACTTCCTGCCCCAGGAGCTCTCCTAAGCGTTTGGCCGCCGGAGCCATGGACTGGGCCGGATCAAATCCTTTCGGGCGGCCCAGATGTGATACCAGGATCAGCTTGGCATCTTGTTCCAACAAATATTGAATAGAGGGCAGAGCTGCCTTAATGCGGGTATCATCAGTAATCGCACCGGTCTTCTTGTCGAGCGGGACATTGAAGTCCACCCGCATAATCACTTTTTTTCCTTGAACTTTCAGGTCCGAGAGAGATTTTTTCTGTAATAAAGACATCCGTTTGCTCCTTTGCAGCGCTAGCGCTGTCTAAAATTTTTAATCGATATAGAACTATCAGCAGATATATAATATCTAATAGTCTCATTCTAGTACGGCGCCAATGTTTTTACAATTAGGCTGTGTTAGAATAGATTCATCTTTGCACTGTCGGAGGTTTAGTGTGCAACTGTCCTTGATAATTCCTTTCTACAATGAAGAAACGCAGATTCCGCAGACTCTTGACGTGTGCATACCGATTCTGGAAGGGACAGGCAGCAGTTGGGAGATCATAGCTATTGACGATGGCTCAACTGATGGTAGCTGGCAGCAGCTGACTACAGCTGCTGCTGCCGATCAAAGAATACGTGTTTTCCATTTTTCCCGTAACTTTGGCAAGGAAGCTGCTATTTGTGCCGGTCTGGATCTGGCCGGCGGAGATGCGATTATCCTGATGGACGGCGATTTGCAGCACCCGCCCTCATATATACCTGAAATGCTCGCCTTATGGAATCAGGGCTATGAGGTGGTTGAGGGCAAAAAAGCTAAGAGGGGCAAGGAATCCCTCTGGTCTAAGCTCAATGCCGGGATTTTCTATGGCAGCTTCCGCAGACTGTCCGGTTATGATCTGACCAATGCCTCGGATTTCAAGCTGTTAGATCGCCGTGTTGTCGATGCCTGGCGCACCTTGCCCGAGCAAAACACTTTCTTCCGGGCCCTCTCTCTGTGGCTGGGCTTCAAGCGTACTAGTTTCAGTTTTGAGGTAGCTGAGCGAACAAGCGGCAAAAGCAAGTGGAGGATCCGTGATTTAATCAGATTGTCACTGGATGCGATGACCGGTTTTTCAGCAAAACCACTATATCTGATTTCTTTTATCGGTCTGATTTTATTTATAATTTTCTTTATTCTCGGCATCCAAACACTGGTCAATTATTTTTTAGGCCGGGCAGCTTCCGGTTTTACGACGGTTATTTTGCTCCAGCTTCTAATTGGGAGCTCGACCCTGATCAGCCTCGGCCTGATCGGTATTTACATTAGTAAAATTTTTACTGAAATCAAGGCCAGACCACGTTATATCATCTCTGAAGCGGTCAATATGATCCGCCCTGCAGAGCCACAGCACTGCAGTGGCAGTATTGTGGTCGCAGATTAATGTTTGGCATTGTTCTCCTGGTCTGTTTTTCCGCTGCCGGGACAATATTTGTTGACACCCGGCTAAACAGGCCTGTCATCAATAAAAAGCGTCAAATAGCACCCGGAGGAATTATTATTTTTGTTGTCCTGACGGGAAGCTGGCTGGGGCTGATCTTGCTTTCCACGCTGAGTTTCTGGCTAACTTGGCTGTTCAGATTCTTGGGCACAGACAGATTGTTTCCCCTGGGGCCGGAGAGAATCGCCGGTTGGCTTACCTTGGGGTTAAGCGTCTGCTATTTAACAGTTCAAATACGGCAGAATATCCGGAACAGTAAAAAGGAAAAAATTGATTACAACTCGAAGCCGATAGTAAGTCGTTCTCATCTTGCTGCAGGGAACAGTCTGCTAGATAGTCTTGCTGCCGCACCTACCCTATACTTGCTGATTTTGGCACTGGCAGCTGCCATCTTTTCATATTGGTTGTTGCATACTTCCTTTCATGAAGCCGATGGTTATCTCCGGGCAGGCGCCTCGGTTTTTTCAGACCTATCCCCGCACACTGCTCTCACTTCAGCTTTCGCTCAGGGAGCAAATATTCCACCGGATTATCCGCATTTTGCCGCTGACGGCATAAATTATCATTTTTTCTTTTTCCACCTGGCTGGAATGTTGGTCTCCGGAGGCTTGCCAATCCACCTCGCTTTAAATCTATTGACCTGGTTCGGCCTGGTCAGCTTCCTCATCCTCTTGGGTCTGCTGGCCTGGCGCTTGACCGGAAGACGGGGTACAATACTGCTTGCCCCTTTCCTGGCAATATTTCGTAGTTCCCTGGCCTTTTTCTCTTTTCTGGCCGGCAGCATCAGGGATTCCTTGCAGGACCAAATACCAGTCTGGGAAAAACTGCTCCGTCACAGTCATTTTATAGGTGATACACCAAAAGAAGATTGGGGACTTTGGTCGATCAATGTCTATGCCAATCAGAGACATCTTCCCACCGCCTTGGCAGTGTTGATGATTATTCTGCTCTTGCAGAGCGACAATATCCGTTCCTTCCGAACTGAAAACAGCTCAGCACTTAAGTCTTGGCTGACCGGATGGTTGAAAAGGGATTATTGGCTGACCGCAGCTCCCAAACAAAACGGACAACAGTTGATACTGATATTGTTTCTCATCCTGCTGCCTTATTGGCATGGTTCAGTATTCCTATCTGCTTTGATGTTGCTGTTTTGCCTGGCTATGATCTCAGATAATCGGCTCTATTTGCTGATTGGTGCCGTGATAGGTACAGTATCTGCCCTGTTGCAGAATCAAATTTTTAGCAACAGCCCCGCCTGGCCCGGTCAGATTTTTCAACCCGGTTTTATCAGCGAAAACCGAAGCCTGCCGGGCATTTTGCATTATCTGCTAGAGCTGACAGGAATTCTGCTGCCGCTAATAATCATCGTATTTTTAATGCTAAAACGGCTGCGCTTCTGGATCATCCTCAGCTCATGCCCCCTGGTATTCGCTTTTCTCTTCTCTCTCACGCCCGATGTCACAGTGAACCATAAGCTGATCATGATCACAATCATTCTCTGGAGCATCCCTATATCCGGCTTTTTACTCCATTTACCTGCTCTGACAAAACAGCGTGT
>JAAYQX010000036.1 GCA_012519085.1 Clostridiaceae bacterium | reverse complement strand
TTAGCAATGCAGGGCATGATAGAAACGGAAACAATCTTAGACGGATCAATTTCCATCTTCTCTGCCCAATAGGTCTTGGCTAAGGCACCAAACATTTGCTGTGGTGATTTGCAGCTTGAGAGATGATCCAGCAAATCCGGGAAGAAAGTTTCGCAGAATACGACCCAGCCGGGGCTGCAGGAAGTAAACATAGGCAGGGTACCACCTTCTGTCAAGCGCTGCAGTAATTCACTGCCCTCCTCCATAATCGTCAGATCAGCAGTAAAATTGGTGTGGAGTACATAGTCGAAACCGATCTGTCGCAGGCCTGCAACGAATACTTCCATATCCAGAGCACCTGTCTCCATGCCGATTTCTTCGCCCAGAGCCAGTCTGACAGCCGGTGCGATCTGTGTGACCACAATTTTGTCGGGATCGGCAATCGCTGCTAATAGCTTGTCGATATTTTCAACTTCGCCAATAGCGCCGACCGGGCAGGCGTGCACACACTGTCCGCACATCACGCAGGGACTATCTGCCAATGTACCGCCGAGAGTGGGTACAACCATTGATTCATGGCCTCGCTTTTCGATTCCCAGTGCGCCGACTGTCTGTACGACATTACAGGCTTCAATACAGCGACGACAGAGGATACATTTGTCATTATCACGGAATAGCGAGGGAGTGGAATTGTCTTTTCCCAAACCACGGGTCTTGGCCTCGAAGGGAAGATCACGGATCAGATATTCGTCCGCCAGATCTTGCAGTTCGCAGCTTTTGTTACGAATGCATGTGAGACAATCCTGCGGATGATGCGACAGGATCAGCTCCAGGAGAGTCTTTCTGGCCTCAATAACTCGGGGGCTTCTGGTCTTGACAGTCATCCCCTCAAATACCGGTTGCGAACAGGCCGGTTGAAGCAGATGGTTGCCTTCAATTTCACAGACGCAGACGCGGCAGTTCGCCGTTACGACCTGGTCCGGATGATAACAAAGGGTTGGTATATCGATACCAATACCTGCTGCTGCTTCGAGTATTGTTGAGCCCTCAGGAACAGTCGTTTTAATGCCATCGATTGTAAGATTAATCATGATCTTGACTCCTTTCGCTCTATTCTTTCAGCTTTGCAGCATATTCCGTAGAGAAATGCTTTAGCGTACTTGTGACAGGTGCTGTGGCGGTCTGTCCCAAGCCACAGAGAGAAGCTGTAGACATTACACGCGCCAGCTTGGTGATGAGATCCAAGTCGGCGGCCTTGCCCTGACCACAGTTTACTTTTTCTACCAGTTCACGCATCCGCATAGTTCCCTCGCGGCAGGGTGTGCATTTGCCACAGGATTCATGCTCAAAGAACTTGGTAATCTGGAAATTGATATCTACCAGATCTCTACTATCGTCCAAGACAAAGACGGCACCGGAACCAAGTGTAGCACCGATCAATGCCATTTTGGTATGTCCAATAGTGGTATCCAGCTGACTTTCAGGAATAAAGGCGCCGGAGGTGCCTCCCACCTGAACCGCCTTGAATTTCTTGTCACTGCGTATCCCGCCTCCCAGTTCAAAGACTACATCTCTTAATGTGACATCGGTCGGCACTTCAAAGAAAGTGCGATTCTTGACATCACCGGACAGGGTCAGAACTTTGGTACCGGGAAATTCCGGATCTCCGATTGAGCTGAACCAGTCCGCTCCCTTGAGAATGATTTCGGGAATAACGGCAAGTGTTTCTACATTATTGACAATAGTTGGTTTGCCCCAAAGTCCGGAGACCGGCGGATAAGGCGGCTTGAAGCGCGGTTCTCCTCTCTGACCCTCCAGAGATTCAATCAAAGCCGTTTCTTCGCCGCAAACATAAGCGCCTGCACCAATATGAACGGACAGCTTGAAGTTGCCCAGCAGCTCTTTAGCTTCAGCTTGAGCAACCGCCTGCCGCAGCAGTTCCACCAGCTCAGGGTATTCACCTCTGAGGTAGACAATACCTTCGGTAGCGCCTACAGCATAGGCCGCAATTGCCATGCCCTCGATCAGTGTGTGAGGATCACCCTCCATGATCAGTCTGTCTTTATAGGTTCCCGGTTCTCCCTCATCTGCATTGCAGATGACATACTTTTGATCGGCGTCAACATTATAGGCAAAAGACCACTTCTGCCCGCAGTTAAAAGAAGCGCCACCTCTTCCTTTGAGCTTTGATTTTTTCACCTGGTCGATTAGTTCCGCCCTGTCCATGGTTAAAGCTTTTTTCAGTGCTTCATAACCGCCCCGGGAAAGATAATCTTCGATCTTATTAGGATCGACTTTTCCATAGTTTCGTAAGGCAATTCGCATTTCCACAGCCATAATTGCTCCTTTCAATTACTGCCTGATGCCTCAAGCATCACAGCATGCTTATCTGTATTCAGCTAAAATAGTGGGAACAGAAGCGGGCGTTACGTTCAGATAAGGTTTTCTGTTGATAGTTAGCACCGGAGTAGCCTGACATTGACCTACACATTGGGCAAACTCCAGGGCAAAGTTCCCATCGGGAGTGCTTTCGCCCATTTTAATTCCGAGTTCTTTCTCCAGTGCTGCAACTACATCAGCAGCCCCGTCAATGTGGCAGGGAGCACTCTCACAGATCCGAATCACATTCTTGCCGCGCTTTCTGATCGAGAACATTGAGTAAAAAGTAGCCACACCGAAGGCTTCTGCTGCAGGTACACCGAAACAATCTGCCGCTGCAATAATCGCTTCCTCCGGCAAATAGGAATATTCATCCTGAATTGCGTGGAAAGCTTCAAGTAAATTGCTGGGGGAATCTGCATAATTCTGAAGAATTTCCTTATAACCCATGCTCGAACCTCCTTTCATCTCGATTGGTTATAAATTTAATAACAAATACAATCAAGCCATATATAGACTCATAGTTGTTGATTATACACTATGCAATAGACAATGGTAATCGTCTAATTTATGGAATTATATTGTCATTTTGACATATAACTGACATATTTACTGTTTTATTGCTAAATGCGGCTAGCAACTGCAAATATATGCTTCAAGAGGAAATTTTTCAGATACCTTTGACAAGTCAGACAGCAATCCCAGGACGGATAAGATCAGGATCTGAGCCATCATATTGATACCGTCAAAGTAAGTTAACAGGGGGGTATAAATTGTTAGGTACCCAAGTCGCTTCGATAATCTATTGCGTAGAAGTAGGGATTTATGGGGACATATTTTCAAAATAATTAATATTAATCAGTTAATGTACAACCGTTTTGTTCAGATAGATTTGATTCGTATTACCTGCTCAACTCTGTCAGTAATAATCCTGGTATCATGGGAAACAAAAATTACCAGAGCTGTTTCAGACAAGAGATCGAGAATTATAGACACTTGAGCCAAAATTTGATCATCAAGACCTGTAAATAATTCGTCCAGTAAATAGATCTGACCACCATAGAGTAGCGAGCGGGCCAGAGCCACACGGCGCTTCATACCACCAGACATCTCTGCCACCCTTTGATAGCTACAATCCCCCAGCCCCAACTGCGCCAGAAGAATATCTGCCTGTTTCAGATCATCAGCTCTATTATTCCCAACTAGAGCCACATTGTCTCTGGCACTGAGATAAGGCAATAATCTGTCCTCTTGGAATACCATACTAATCTTGGGCGCCTCGGGGTAAGTAAATATAATTTCCCCCTCATCCGGTTCTTCCAGACCGGCAATCAGACGCAACAAACTTGTCTTGCCAACGCCGGACGGCCCCATGATGGCAACATATCCGCTATCAGGTATTTCGGCATTAAATGCGGACAATACTCTCTTGTTCCCGTAACTCTTAGATAAATTGCGGATAATAATGCCCATTATTTCCTCCAATCAAAATATCTGCTCGCTCTTTTTACGGTCGCCAGAACTGACTTCTCCAAAATAATGCTCAAAATAACGACAACGAATGTCCAGGCAAATAGATCCGTCGTCTCCAGATAAATTTTGGCATCATAGAGGCGAGCACCGATAGCATGGCGAGGTATACTCAGCACCTCTGCTGCCACCCCGGCTTTCCAAGCAATACCCAGTCCCGACTGAACGGCTGCGAAAAAGAAAGGCAGGATGGCAGGCAGTCTTAGATAGCGCCAGCGTTTCAAACGGCTAAAAGCAAACAGACTGGCCACTTCTTCCAACTGAGGGTCGCGATATTCGATCCCTGCCACAAAATTACTCCACATCACCGGCAACACAATCAGAACAACACAACTGATCACAACGCCATTAGACGAGAACCAGATCAAAAATATAATAATGATAGAGGCAATTGGAGTTGAGCGGATTATACTCATCAAAGGTTCAATAGTAGCGCCAATCCAAGGATTAGCTGTCGTCAGATAAGCCAGAACAGCCCCTAATGCTGTTCCTAACAGAAAACCCAAGCTAATGCGATAAAGAGAGTTAAGTATATTCAGATAAAAACCGCTCCGGCCGGCAAGAATCCACAGCCTCTCCAGGACAAAGTGCGGTTGCGGCACAAGAAGTTCCTGACCTACCAGTAGGGCAAATAACCACCATATGGCCAGCCAGAACAACGCGGCAAATATTTTCTGCTGTATTCGCCTGAGCCTCATGGAAGCTGATAATAGAAGTCGTCTCCCGGAAGCTTGCCGCCGATGGATTTCGGATTATTCTTAAACAGGACTTCTAAATATACTGAGGCATATTCTTTCATTTCCGCTCCGGTCAACGAAACAATATAACTTCTGGGAATAGCTTTCACCGCTACTGCCGCCTTGAAAATATCAAATTTCTCAATTAGCAGAGCAGCCGCTTCAGGATCGGCATTGACAAATCGCTGCGAAGCATCAAAATCACGCAGGAAAATCGCCACAGCCTCCGGATGCTCGGCCAGAAATTCCGTTCTGACAACAGCAGCACCCATCACCAATTTGGCATTATTATCAGCGATCCTTTCCCATTCCTGCGTCAAATCAAAAACAATTTTATTTGTATCATCCTGCATCAGCACTGAAGTTGTAAATGGCTCAGCCAACAGGGCGAGATCATATTTTTTACTCAGTAACAAAGACGCCACTTCGGTATGCTCGCTCTTGAAATCAATCGTCACATCCGACTTGGGATCCAGTCCATTTCGCTCCAAGATAAAGTTAAGCACAAATTCAGGTGCAGCACCCTGTCCGGCTGCAACAATTGTCTTGCCTTTTAGATCCTTAACGAGAAACTTACTATCTTTGTAGGTAATTCCACCTGTGCCGACAATACTCATCACGCCCAGAGTATTAATATGAATCAGCTTGACTTTCCCCCCTGTCTTATTATACAGGGTAGCCGCCATATTAGTCGGCAGGAGCGCGATATCCAGATCACCGGATGTAATAAGACCGACCGCATCCGTCGGAGCACCAACAATCGTAAAATCATAGTCCAGCTCAGTCTCACCCTGCTCCTGACGTTCCATAATCTGAGCGACGCCCATGCCGGTAGGACCCTTGAGAACACCAACACGCAGCTTTACTTTCTCAGCAGGAATAGCCGTATCTTGCGTCGGAATTTCAGTTTCAGCATTTGTCGAAGGCGCTACCTCGACAGTTTTAACTTCTTCGTCTTCTGTTTCAGATCCCCTACCAATATCGGTTACTTGAGTATCATCCTGAGATTTTCCGTCACTGCAGCCAACCACCGTCAGTGTTAATATAAGAACCAGGATAAAAGCCACCAGCCAAGAGCAATATTTCCTTGAGGCATGATATCTAGTCATATTCTTACCCGTCTTTCCTCATAATGTGACAATTTAATCTAAGATTAATTGTGCAAACTGACAATACAAAATTTAGCTGCGTTCATTCTAGCAAAAACTTAAGATAATTGCTGTATTAATCATTCAGACCCATATAGTGATACAAGTGATACCAATCTGCAAAATTCTACAGACAACAAATTATCTCCTGACATGCGAAATAGGCAGTGCCCGCTAAAGATGACAATTCATGCTGTCACTAAGTAGATGATATCGGAGCTTTAGCTGCCCGTTTCACCTGTCTTTGGTACAATTTTGATATTGTCAAGTGAGACGGCGTTAACGGCAGAATTGCTGCCGTCAATCGTGAACTCCACATCCTGAGACAAGGCATAGCCTAGTTTCCGTCAGTGCGGCGAATATTCTGTCGCACTCTCATTTTATCCCATCACATTTAACCTATCCGCCTATGCCTTCTATAATGCCGATCTGCCCGTAAACACCTGACTCTAAGTAAGTGCTCTTCGTACTTATTAGCCAAGTTGTTGGCTGTGTAATCAGGGCAGCGATAAATTATCCGTATATGTATAATTTGAAGAAACATATAATTTTGTTCATCTTCTAGCTGATGTAAGACCGCATCAAAAATTGATACGGTGGGCTTATCGGATGGTAAATTTAGTAATGGCGTGCATAAGTTTGGCTTCAAGTGCCAGTCGCATATGGTCATCAATTACACGAACCGGATTGCCATACTCGTCGTACAGCGTGCGAATGCTAAGTTTATTGATGTAGGGAGAATAGTGGTTAACAATTCGTTCCATCGCTATTGGGTCGCCGCTCACGGCGGCTACAATAACGGGTCTGGAGATTAAGTTCGGTCTGTAGGGTCCTGCTTTATTTCTCGTCATCTTTTTCCTCCACAACTTCTCGCATTTCCCGCAAAATATTCGTTCGTTTGTATTGCACGGAACTTCGGGAGATCTGTAGGTGCTCACTGATTTCCCGATCTGACATCTCAAGCCAAATAGACATCAGGATGATGTTTCGGTTGAAGGGTGACAGCCTATTGAGCAAGTGGGCTAAAAGCTCACTGTGGATGACGATCGTGCCGTCAAAGAGCTGAAATTCGGCAAATTCTTCGTCATAAACATCCCAATACTGAAAGGGCGTCGATTGCATCTGCGCTTCACAGAGATCTGAAAAATTCACTTCTCGTTCTCTTTGTTTCTGCTGAGCGCGATACATGTTTCTGACTTCATTGCGAAGGCATTTTTTGCAGTAGCTATCAAACATTTCTTCAACATATTTTTCGTGTTGTTTTGTTGGCATTACTCCGCCTCCTTTCCTTTGATCTGGGAGAGGAAGTGATTTCGGCCTCTACAACTACAACGATGATTTTTGAAAAACTGCCAAACTGAAGAACGACTAATAGAAAAAGCGCCCGTCCCAAGAGTGAGACGAGCGCAACAATACTTGCTCTTCAAAGAGCCTTGAAGGCTACTTGTTTTTATAGGAATTTTATTTGCTAAACGAACGCCGGTAGAATTATTATCATATGCAAGACTCCTTTCTAATAACCTTTGTGGGCAGTGTGAAAAGAATCATGTACTGTAGCGCTCTAGGGTTAAAAGCTATTGATTCAAAGATTAAAGCTTGGTGCCGCTTGGTTTTTTGTATATTTGAGTCGTGCTGCAATTTATCTTAATAACCCGAAAATAATGAAGTGCAGCGATAAAGTTATAGGTAACTGTGCAGACGAGATCCGACAAGGATAACAGAACGCACATGGGTCGTGTTAAAAGCTTAAAAGGCCAAAGAATAAGTAGTCTAAGCGGGTTAAATGCTCCAGCCGGCACCCTCAGCTTGCAGCTCGGTCATTCGTCTGAATATGCTGTTTTTTTCGGAACGCAGCTTCGTGGGATTGCCCTCTTCTGCAAC
>JAAYQX010000035.1 GCA_012519085.1 Clostridiaceae bacterium | reverse complement strand
ATCCCATAGGCTCGGTAGTCGGAAACCAAAGTGACATAATTCACATTTGATGAGAGGGCCAGCCCCTCACTAATTTGCAGCGGACTGAAGCTGAAGTCCTGAACCGGCAGTTGCTCGGCCGGCAGATCGTTGATCAGGCTTCTGACCTGGGTCAGGAGTTCCGACAGATAATCCGCTTCTGCTGTCAAAGATACTTTCAGCCCTTGGCGACGGAAAATCCGGTTGCTGACGCGAGCCAGCCCGGAGCATAGTCGCTCAATCTCACGGTCGAAATTCTGCAGCAAATCACTGAGATGCCAATAAAAGCTCAAGCCATTGATCTGCTCCGCATAAGCATGGGCGGGAAAGATACGGGCCGAAGCCTGACGGATAGCTATGCGATGAGCCATCGAATCGAAGTTGTCCTCAAGGTCGGATTTCAGAGACAGCAGTAGTTCTTTGAGCCTGCCTCGGTCAGTAAAATCAGTTTCCAGCAAAATCTCCCGCAGCAAGTCAAACATCTGCTGCGTGCTGGCATTGAGCGCATGCGAACGCACTATCAGTCGTGGCTTATGGACAGACGGATCGTGGAAGTCTGTGGAAACACCGGCACTGAAAGCAAAACCGGAGCAGATTCTGTCAATCCGATTGCTGAGCTCAATATAGTCTTTGCCGGCTGTGCTGAGATCGCCCAGCAAATGACAGAGATAGCCGACATAGACCAAATCCTCCTGCCGCACCCGGCTCAGATCAAAGCCCAAAGTGAAAGTGCCAATACCGCCGGTAGGTTGCGGATGCAAAAGATAACATACTCCCTGCTCATCTACTCGCTGTTGCTCAATTCGAGTCACGCCGCGATCAATATCCGCCAGCGATAAATAGGGAAGAGTGTCCTTTTCCTCCGGCGTATCCGGTCTGGCCTGCCAGGCAGCCAGCGCCTCAGTCTCGGCTAGTAAAGCCTCAATCTCCGCCGCAGTCAGATCAGCTTTCAGTTCAGCCAGCTCACGTTCGACAGCTCGATCCAGCTCGCGGTACAAGCCCACGACCGGGCGGTGGATGCCGCGAATGGTATCCGGGTTCTCCACCAGCTTCTGCCTGACATAATCCTCAAACAAACCCTGACTGATACCGGTTCTAAGCTTCTGCAGCGGCTCATCAAAGGCCAGATCTGCCAACAGCGGTTCACGATAGCGGAACTGGGATATAGCACGTATGCTGTAGATAATACCGCGATGAATCCCACCCGAGCGGCGCAGATCCAACTCATTGCTATTTAATTGCGCCAGCAGCAGATCGCGGTCAAAGCCCTCCGCCACACCGCGTCTCAATTCCTGATCCAAAAGCTCACAAAACTCGCTCGCCCGCGCCGGATCAGCATTCTTGACCAGGACACCGAAATCGGTGAAATATGTATTCCGACCGTAGCTCATCACATCCTCGCCCAGCCCGGCTCGGCGCAGTGCCAACTTCAACGGCGACGACTCTGAATCAACTAATACCCCGAAGATCAGCTTGGCCAAAAATCGTTCCTCGACCGTCTGCGCATGACCCAGCGACCAAGTTTGCGACAGCCAGCTATTTCCGGACGCAATCTCACCATCCTCGCCATTGAACTCAAAGTCCCTAAATCCGGGTTCGCTGACAGGGCGCCCTCCCGGCACAATCTCAATCTTTTCAGACGAAGGCGTTATTTCAGCCAACACTGCATCCAGTAGGGGGAAGACCTCGTCCGCTGCGATAGCGCCGTGCAGTACGATCAGCGCATTGGACGGATTATAGTGGCGTCTGTGGAAAGCCAGAAAATCCTCATAGCGCAACTGTGGAATATCATAGGGATATCCACCGGATTCATGGCTATAGGTAGAGCCGGGATGGAGCGCTCGCACCAGATCGAATTTGATCTGCTCTGAGGGATCGCTATAGGCACCGCGCATCTCATTATAGACCACACCATTGTATGCCAGCGGTGCGTCCCGATCCGCCAATGCCAGATGCCAGCCTTCTTGGAGAAAAATCTCTTTCGTCTCATAAATCCGCGGATGAAATACTGCATCCAGATAGACGGATATTAAATTGAGGAAATCTTGGTCGTCCTGGGAACTGAGAGGATATAGGGTCATATCCTCAAAGGTCATGGCATTGAGGAAAGTCTGCATTGAGGTTCGGAGCATATCCATAAAGGGTTCGCGCGTGCGGTACTTTTCGGATCCGGCCAGAACCGAGTGTTCCAAGATATGAGGCAGACCGGTCGAGTCTGTGGGCGGTGTGCGAAAGCCGATCGTGAAAGACTTATTTCTGCTGGCGGACTTTAAATACAGCAATCGGGCGCCGCTCATCTCGTGCAAATATTCCAGAGCCATCGCCGCCGCTTCCGGCAGGGACGTCTCACTGACAAGTGTAAAACCGTAGTCTGATTCTTGTTTCATCTTCTGCTGCATATGATCTCCTCTGATTGTGATTAGCTATTGGACAAAGATAGGGCGGTCTCTCGGATAATCTCAGCTCCGGGACCGCCTGTCGCTGCAGATCTAATTGTGGCAGCGCTATGTTTATATATTAATTCTCGCCGGTCTCCGACTCGCCTCAAACCGTTCTGTCAATATCCCGGTGCGAGAGCACAACCGGATAGCCCTTATTAATCAGCTCCGAGGCGATATAATTGGCAAAAGTCACCGAGCGGTGACGCCCGCCCGTACAGCCGATCCCGATCACAAGTTGGACTTTGCCTTCGGCAATATACAGTGGGATGGCAAAGTAGAGCAGATCCAGAATACGTTCAAGCATGCCGATCGCCTCCGGGAAACTCATCACATATTCACTGACTTCATGATCCTCTCCGGTCAGCGGGCGCAAACTGTCTATATAGTGCGGATTGGGCAGGCAACGCGTATCGAAAAGAAGATCGGCATCACTGACCGTACCATGCTTGAAACCGAAAGAATAAATATTGATTACCATGGAATCGCGGCTATCCAGAGATAAGACCTTGAGCAAAGTACTGCGCAGCTGAGCCGGCTTCAGATAGGTTGTGTCGATAATATATGAGGCTCGGGCTCTAATCGGCACCAAATATTCTTCCTCCATGCGTGTAGCCGCCTCAAAGATTAGGTTCTCGGTGGTCATGAGAGGGTGAATCCGTCTGGTTTCTTTATAGCGTCTCCTCAGCTCATCGGCGCTACATTCCAGATAAAGAATCTTATAATCAATATCCCTATCATCCAGATCTGAAAGGACTTGGTCAAAGTCAGAGAACATATTTTGGCTTCTGGAATCGATGCCGAAAGCAATCTTCCTTTGCATTGTGTCATGTTCACACATAAAATCCATGAAGTTAAGGATAATCTGAGGCGGCAAATTATCAACACAGTAATAATTCATATCCTCAAGGAAATCCAATGTCAGTGATTTTCCGGCGCCGCTCAGACCGGTAACTATCAGCAATTCCATTTCTTCCTACAGCATCCTTTCCAGTAAAAGTGTTCAATTTTATTCTAGTGCAGAATCAGAACTAATAAAAGTTTCTTTCCGTTCAGATATTGCCTAAGAATACCCTGTTCAGCTTTTTTTCGGCTATTCTCTTAAGTCGGTGCAGAGTTTCAAGCGGAGTCGGTGCCGGCTCTGTCAGGCGGTATCTGGGGAAATAGCGTGACAGATGATAGGGGATATCCGGATCAATATCCGCCAGCCAGGAGGTCATTTCTGCAATCTCCTGTTCCTTGTCAGAGAAACCGGGAATCACGAGTGTTGTAATCTCCAGATGGGCACTCGCTGCCGCCAGCTCGATGGTTGACCGTACCAGGTCCAACGATCCGTTCAACACCCGGTAGCCTTCGTCTGAAAAACACTTGAGGTCAATATTCCAAGCTGTGGTAAACTCGGCAATCCGGCGGACAGGGCCGGGGTGGAAGCTACCGTTGGTGATCAGGACAGTCTCAAGCCCGGCACTTCGGGCCAAGCTGAAAGTCTCGAGGATATATTCGAAGTTGATCAGGGGTTCGTTGTACGTGAAAGCCAGTCCGATATTGCCCCTTGTGCGCTGATCGAGTGCGACTTGGACCAGATCAGCGGGCGAATAACTTTGACTGGGGACGGCGGTACGGGCTATCATCTGCTGATCGGCACTCTGGGAAATACGATAATTCTGGCAGAAAGGACAGGTCAGATTACAGCCGAAACTGCCGGCCGACAGGATATATGTGCCCGGGCGGAAGCAAGACAGCGGCTTTTTCTCGATCGGGTCCAGGGCCAGGCCGGTCAGGATACCGGCATAGTGGTTGACAATTTGCCGACCGGTATTGCTGCGCGCGCCGCAGAAGCCTGTCTCCTCCGGAGCCAGGCGGCAGTTGTGATGGCAAAGGGGGCAAGTCAGGCGGGGATCAGGAGTGTGCGGATTAATATTGGCTTCGCTGTCAGAAGAGGTGCTGGCTTCGCTGTCGGAAGCGGAATTAATACACTCCTTGCTACCGGCTTCTGTACTTAACTGTTGATTATCATTTGTCATTTTGATGTCTGACCACCTCGAATCGCTCGAGCTGAACCGGCTCAGAACGGTCAATACCTGCTTTTTGTCTGGCAATATCGACTTGTTGCTCTATTGAACTGATACCGTCCAAATTGGGCAGCAGCAGGCCTCTGCGCAGGCCCCGGCTGACGATCACACCGTAGCGCTTAATATCGAGTTCAGAAGGATCTGTGATTGGTTCCGGCGGTCTCAGCACATCGACACTGTACTCCAGCGCCGGCAGCTCTTCCAAGCTGATGGGGCGAAAACGCGGATCGCGGGTGCCGGCAGCTACGGCATTGCCTATAATCTCTTCTGCCAAGGTGCCATAACTCGGTTGGATGGTGCCGATACAGCCTCTGAGCTGGCCATGCTTATGGATTGTCACAAAGGCACCGGCCTTGCCGGCAGTGATTTCTCGCGGCAGGGCTGCCAGTTCCACCGGCGTTAACTTAGGCTTTCGCCCGTTTCGGATATAAGATTCAACCGTATGCTTGGCCAATGCGACATAGGGATCGCCGCTGAGCCAAGGAATATTCTCTCCGGAACTGTGGCCAGGGGGAGCCGGCTGGCAGCCGTCGGCCGCACCGCAGTTTGAACTGCGGACTTTGTTTTCATTTCGGATTTGGCCGGTTGCATCAGCCGATTCACTTGTTTTCGCAGTGTCAGTTGTTGCAGCCGCAGCAGCTGAGTCATCTGCACCTGCCGGTCGCGGATTGCGGAAAGCCGCGATGGCATATCCGACGCCATAGGTACCTTCATAGCTTAAAAGTTCCGCTTCAAAAGCGGTATCCGCCAGGACGCCGCCCAAGATGTTGAAAGATCTAAGCCCGCATTCAGCAACTTCTGCCAGCAGATCCTCATCATAGAAAAGTAGCCGAGCGAAATCGCCGGCGCCGAGGGCTGCGGTCAGATCGCGGTCAAAAGCTTCGCCGCGCGGCGCCAGACCATAGGGACTGTCAGCTTTTAAACGGTGGGAGAGATCGCCGCTGGCAATAAAGACGACTCGCTTGCCGGAGGCAGCAATAGCGTCTCGGATGGCCCGTCCGTAGTTATGATGAGTCTGCGGCGACAGACCGGAGAAAGACAGGCGGACTAGGCGAGGGGTTAATTGCCACTCACGGAAATCAGCGGACGGCTGCTGCTTGACACCGGAAGTAGGCCTGTCGGCAAATATGCTATCCGATACAGAGGGTGATTGGTGCTCCGCAGCAGAAGCAGCCCATTCCGCCTGAGCGATAAAGTAGAGAGGCACAAAGCTGCCGTGATCAACTCTGCTGTCTAAATCCATATTTTCAGCACTGATATGTGTCGGGATGCCGGCAGCCTGCGCCTTATCGCTGATCAGATCGATCAGCTCCTGATCATAATCCATGGCCAGAGCAGGCTGCCTGGCACCGAAGGATGCCAAGGACATCCATTCACTGTGGCCATCGATCAGACGGAAAGCGCCGGATAGTGCAGGCGTATGCGGGGAAACAAGGACAATCGTGTCGGGCTGAGCCTGAACTATTTCGGCTCCTACACGGTAGTAAGCAGCCATCGTCTCCGGAATTCCTTTCTCGGCACCCCTGCCTACGGCCGGCACAGCCAGCGGCGGATGAGGTACTGCATAAGCTGAAATCAAAGTCATCTGAATCACTCCTTTTAATCGCTAACAAAGCGGGGCAAACCATATCGGCCAGCTCCGAGGATGCCATACCATCTGATCCGGCAGGCAATTAGATTATCACCGCAATTCTCGGTGACACTCGGTGACAAATAAATTCTATCTTGCTATCAGTATAGCGCATTCTTCTCCCAAGATAATTGACTTAGCAACGTTGAGTAATAAATAAATGCTGTGGAAAACCCTATTGTTGATTCATAAAAATTTTTCCTCAAACAGCGTTCTGGTAGGCATTTTAATATTTGACGGGGCTAGATATTTAATATTTGACGGGGAAAGCAAAATTTATTATTATAAGCTTAGATATAATCCAAATAACCCAAATTTCCGGATGCTCGGGAAACAGGTGTGAAACCTGTGCGGTACCGCCGCTGTATGTGAGACTTATCCTCAAGACAGATGTCAGCCACTGATTGGATTGGGAAGGCGAGGATTAAGGTCAAAAACTCACGAGCCAGAAGACCGGTCCGGAAATGATGCCAATACACAACGGTTTATTGTGTCGCATCGTTGCAGTAATTGACGGTAAAAACGGGCCGCAACTTT
Organism: Clostridiaceae bacterium; assembly: GCA_012519085.1. Lineage (GTDB taxonomy): Bacteria > Bacillota > Clostridia > Saccharofermentanales > DTU023 > UBA1046. Next base: position 19,022 of record JAAYQX010000035.1, on the reverse strand, counting down.
ATGAGTTGCGGCTTTTTGTGTTGGAGGAGAGAGCTAATAAGGAGAGCACTCAAATCTGACCGAATAACAAATTTACACTATCGTTAAGGCGATTTTGTATACTCCTTTTCTCATTTCTGATGCAGGACTGGCGCCGGATTTCCTGGCCCGGGAACCGGTAGCCAGCTGCATCAGAAAAAGCCCGGATCAGCGGTTAATTCTCCTCGGACACTCTCTGCTAATCATATGTGATCATATTCAGATCGAGCATATTCTTCTTAATCTGGGCGAGAGTGGATTTTAGGGCACTGAGCTGCTCATCCGACATTTCGTGCAGATCCGGCGGCTGATCCTCCCAGGAACCCATCATGCGACCGACTTCGTCCATCATTTTGCTCACTTCATATAGATCCGGAGCACTGACCAGGATAGAAGTACTGCGACACGTTTCATCGCCGAGAAATTCCAGCTCATCACCATAACGCGGGATCATGACATCAAGGCCGAAAGTCTGCTCAATATTATCTTTCAGCGGCAACATCTCCCTGGTTTCACCGTGGACCAGTACTACCTGCTTGGGCTTGGTCTCGAAGTCAGCCAGCCAGTTCAGCAGTGTCGGTTTATCAGCATGGGCCGAGAAACCGGGCATACTGTACACTGAGGCCTTGATATCGACCCAGGAGCCGGCGATCTTAACCTTATCTGTGGTTCCGTCCAAGATGATGCGTCCCAGCGTGCCCGCAGCCTGATAACCGACAAAGATGACAGCGGACAGAGGATCCCAAAGATTATACTTTAGATGATGGCGAACCCGCCCACCGGTAGCCATACCACTGGCTGAAATGATGACCTTGGGCTCCCGCATCTCATTCAGCGCTTTCGATTCATCCACTGATCCGGTATAGGTGAGATTGGGGAAATTGAAAATATTGTCACCGCGGCGCACCAGGGCCTGAGCCTCTTCTCCCAGTAAATCGGTATGCCGCATGAAAACTGAAGTTGCTTTGGTCGCCATCGGACTGTCCACATAGATCGGAACGGGATACTGCTGGCCGTGGCCGCCGTACTCAAAGTATTTGTTCATTTCATAGAGCAGTTCCTGCGTGCGACCGATCGCAAAACTGGGTACAATCACGCTGCCGCCGCGATTGATCGTTTTATAGATTACCTGCATCAACTGATCCAGCGAATCCTGATACTTGGCATGGACGGTATTGCCATAAGTTGACTCCAGAATAACCAGATCCGCCGCCTCAATAGAGGAAGGATCGCGGATCAGCAGATGGTCATGCATGCCGAGATCGCCGGAGAAAACTACCTTAGTTGTCTTATCGTGTTCTGTAATCCACAGCTCAACTATCGCCGAGCCCAGAATATGCCCCGCATCTCTCAGCCGCATCCGGATATGCGGTGTCAGATCAACCATTTCTTCATAATAATACGGCTCAAACAGCTCCATCGCCGCAACCACATCATCGGAATCATATAGCGGTTCTAACAGCTCCTCGCCGGCGCGCTGGCGCTTTTTGTTCTCCCATTGAATATCGAAGTACTGAATCTGCGCCGAATCCTGGAGCATAATATCGACGAGCTCCATTGTCGCCTGTGTCGTGTAAATCGGTTTGTTAAAACCTTCTTTGACCAGCTTGGGAATCCGCCCCGAGTGATCCAAATGCGCGTGGGTCAGAATCAGAAAATCCAACTGTGAAATATCATAAGGGAAATCCTGCCGATTTCTGGCCTCTTCACTGGCACTGCCCTGGAACATCCCGCAATCGATCAAAAAACGCTCGCCATGCTCTGTCGTGACCAGGAAATTAGAACCGGTCACATCCTCGGTCGCACCATAAAAAGTAATTTTCATTCAGCTTTCCTCTGTTTTCTCCGGTACCGTCCGCCGGATAATACCGCCACCTACCACCATCTCGCCACAATAAAAGACGATCGATTGACCCGGCGCCGGTGCTCTGACTTTTCTCTCGAAGGCGGCAACGATATGTGCCGTTGACTCCGGCCTGATTACGGCGGCGGTCTCAGCCGAGCGATAGCGGATCTGTGCTGCTACGGCTAGAGGCCCGGTAAGTTGCGGCAAGGCTATTAGATTAATATTATCAGCTAAGACAGAATCAGTGTATAATTTTTCTTGCTTGCCTAAAACGATCCGATTGGTCTCTTTCTCCTTACGCAGTACAAAATGCGGTTCTCCCAGGGCCAGACCCAGACCCTTGCGCTGACCGACCGTATAATATATCAACCCTCGGTGCCTGCCCAGAATCCGACCCGACTCATCTACGATATCTCCCGGCTCCTGCAGCCCCAGCTCCTGCTCAATCAGAGTGGCATAATCTCCATCCGGTACAAAACAAAGGTCCTGACTGTCGCCGCGATCGGCTGCGGCCAAATCATATTTGTGCGCTAGCTCCCGCACCTCGGCTTTGGTCAGATCTCCCAGTGGCAATAACAGGCGGCCCAGCTGTTCTTGTTTGAGACGATAGAGCATATAGCTCTGATCCTTATCCTTATCTCTGGCCTTGAAGAGCAGGTGACAATTTTTCACTGTCTCCGGTATACTGCAGTCCGCATTTGCAGCCAGCGGATTACATTCTCCCGCTGTTTCTACCTTATCGGCACCGCCGGCGCGCTGAACCCTGGCATAATGTCCTGTGGCTACCAGCTCAATTCCTCTCCAGTCCGCTTCTTGCAATAGTACTTTCAGCTTAACCTCGGCATTGCAACGTACACAAGGATTAGGCGTTTCACCCCGGGCATAGCCACTAATAAAATCGGCTATCGTGCAACTCCGAAATTCCTCTCTGGCATCGAGTAAATAAAAGGGGATCTCCAGTTGCTCGCAAACAGCCGCTGCCTCTGCGGGATCTTCAGCTCCATGCATCATCAGCATAGCTGCCTGACAGTCATAACCTTGTTCCCGTAGTAATGCCGCTGCCACACTGGAATCCACGCCGCCGCTCATAGCAATTAATACTGATCTGGCCATAATGGGATTATTGGTCGGCGTAGGTGTCGAAATAGCCCTGGATATGGACGATTGGTGTGCCTTTGTCACCCGAGCCGGAAGTCAGATCAGCCAAAGAGCCCAGAATATCCGTTATCCGCCTGGGTGTCGTGCCCAACGAAAAAGCTGCTTCAGCTTGATGCTGATCCAGTTCGTTGATAAAGTCACTGACGGCTCGCTCCAGGTTTTCCCCGGACAGATTGGCGAACTCATTGTCAGCCAGATATTTCAGCTTAATCTCAGAAGGCATACCCTGCAGTCCGGAGGTAAAGGCCGGCGAAACTACCGGATCGGCCAGTTCCCAGATCTGTCCGACCGGATCGCGGAAAGCTCCGTCACCATAGATCATGACCTCGATCTCTTTGCCGGTCTGTTCCCGTAAACGTTGTTGGATCTGCTGCACATAAATATCGCAGTCACGCGGGAACAGCTTGACCAGCTCCGGGGCGGCTTTGTTGGCGCCCAACAGGCCGAACTCCGCATTGTACCCGCTGCCCGCCACGGGAGCCGTCATCAGATCGGCCAAATTATAGACCCGTCTCACACCGGCGGCCGTAAGCAACCGGCGTGAGCGCTGACGGCTATGTACATCACAGGTCAGGATATCCGTTTCATACTGCAATATCTCTCGCACATCATTGGCGAGGATCACACGCAAACTGCAGTTCTCGCTGCGACAGATCTCATGATAGAGCTCAATATAGTCAACACCGGTGAAGGGATGAGGATTCGAGCCGAAAAGCTCACGATACCGCTCCTCGGTCATAGTCTCGCAATAGTGATTAATGCCCAGATCGTCCAGCTGTTCAAGCGTTAGCAGTGAATTGCCGACCTCATCACACGGATATGACAGTTGCATGGTTAGCAAGTCCAGCGACCGGGCGACCGCCCGCAACACAGTCGCAAAGCGGTTGCGGCTCAAAATCGGAAAGACAATACCGGCCCGATCCGCCGGGAACTTGCTTGCCACATCGGCAGCGATCTGATCGACAGTAGCATAATTGCCTTGCGCTCTGGCCACAATGGCCTCGGTAATGGCCACTACATCGCGATCTTTCAATTCAAAAGGCTCAGCCTGAGATGCTTTGATCACACTATCCACCACAAAGGACACGAGATCATCACCCTCACGAATGATCGGGGCACGGATGCCTCTAGCAGTTGTTCCAGTAAGTCTTAACATATCATTTCCTTTTGTGTAGCTTCTACTACAGCAGGCTGGGCGTGCTCCCGGCACACCTGTCATATCCTGCAGCGCCGGTACGTCTGAATATTGCAACTGCAGAATCATCGAATGGACTATATCTTTCAATGTTAGCACAAATGGAATTACCGGTCTGCATTTGTTTGTTTTATAGGTATTCTCGCAAGTCTTTTTACGAAGGCGCTGTGAAAGGTGTTTTGTCCGCTGTGATTAGTAAATGCCATATCAGGTTCCCCGATTGTTTCTTCATCCAGATATAACATCTCAAAAGGCTGAACGGGTTAAATAAAAATCAATCTCATTAAGGCTTTAAACATCCAAGCGGAATTACATAAACACCGTCAGATCTTTGATAGGCCATTTGAGTATTTGTTAATATCATAAGGAAAGACGGTTTAACAGTGGATATATTCGCTAATTTTATTAAATTAGCACTTGCTTTATCAGCTTCATTTTCTCCTAACTTTACCTCTATGCCTCCCCACCTTCCATCATTCAGCTCAACAATCAAATCTATTTCAAGGCCTGTTGTATCATTATAGTAATAAACAGTTCCTTCAATTTCTTCCGCATAAACTCTAATATCTCTTGTCGCAATTGATTCAAACAAAAAGCCGAATGTTTCGAAATCTTTTTTTAATTTATCAGGTGATAGGCCTAAAGCGGCAACAGCAATGCTGGGATCAACAAATTGTCTTTTACTTCCTTTTCTAAGTCTGGCTGAACTTCTAATGTTTTGAGACCAAGGCAAAACATCCTCTATAATAAATAGTTTTTTTAAAGAATTCATATATGTATCAAAAGTTTTAGGATTTACAATAACATCATAAGTTTGATCCTTGTAAATAGTTGAATTTGCAGCTAAAGTGGAAATATTTCTAGCATAACTCTTTACTATCTTTTTTAATTTCTCTTTATCTTTAACTATTCCATCAACTTCATCTATATCTCTTCTAATAATGCTTTCAAGCAAATCTTTAGGAACTTCTAATTGCATGTCTTTACTCAAGTCTAAACTTCCCGGCCAACCTCCTCTACAGATATAATGTGATATATCGTCAATGGTAATATCAGACATAACCGGAATAACCTTCGGCTTTGAAAATAATTCCTTTAAAGAAATTAGTCCGTTAGATTCTCCGCTCTCATATAAACTCATAGGACGCATGTAAATAGAATTAATTCTTCCTGTTCCTGTATGTGAAGTTTTAATGTTTTGCTTTTTTGTTGATCCGGTTAGAAGATAAGCTCCTTTATAGTTATTATCATCAATATCAAGACGAATAAAATCCCAAATTTCCGGTACTTCTTGCCATTCATCAAATAATATAGGTTTTTCGCCTTTCAAAACTTCATCTTTTGATATAGTGGCTAAAATTTGATATTGTTTTTTTATAAGTGGGTCTTGCAGTTTTATAAATGTATTAGAAAAAATGCCGGCCGTCGTAGATTTTCCAACCCATTTTGCTCCTTCAATAATGATTCCGCCACTATAAGACATCTTTTTTTTGATTTGAGATTCAATTAATCTTTTCCTATAGTTTAAAATATTCATTACGCAACCTCATAGCTATATAGACCATATGAGCATATAATAATACCTCATTACCAAAAAATCAAGGGTTTTAATGGCAAGAAATAATGCATATTACCACCAAAAAATACATCGTCTCATTGCCAAAATTGTATATTTGTCTTAAATTTTGAATTAGTAAACGCTATGAAACCCTATTCATTACTGCGTTTTCCTCTTTAGTATAATTATGACATCCTTCCCGGCTGTCATCGCGAAGGATGTGACTGCTCAGAATGTGACTTCGATTCCGGGCCGGATCAGCCAGACTTTCTTGTCAATGACGGTTTGACCGGTGGCGCGGCGAATGGCCTCGGCATAGACTTCGATCTGAATGCGGTAACGCTCGCGGATCACCCGGGCAGCCTCAGCGGGATCGGCTGATACCCGATCGGATTTGAAGTCCAGAAGCAAGATGCCCTCGGCATCCGCCAGCCAGAGATCGATCATGCCCTGCAGCAGGGTAATCGGGGTGCCCGGTTCCGGCACGGCGAGTCGGAAACTGCTGCTGTACGATGTCGTCTGCCGGGCAGTGTCCGCAGTTGCTGTTACCTGCTGCGCAAATTTATCGATTCTTAACAGATCGGGGCCGGTTTGACCGGGGACAGCGATGCTCTGTCCGGACAGGGCCTGATCAGCAGACGGCAATGTGGATAGTGGCAGTAGGGCCGGAATAGCCAGTGTGAAGGGTTGCTCCCGGTAGATTCGGTCCGCCCGCAGCAGCCGCTGACCGCTTGCGGAACGCGCAAATTGCAGAGCATTGTCGGCAAAGCCTTGCACTTCTGCTTTTTCCTCCGGCAGCAGGCGCTGCTTGGCCACCATCTGCTCCAGCTGATATTCATATTCCCGCTGCGCATCCTCAGCCAGGTTCAGGCGGGCAAAGTCCAGGAATTGGAAGACGGTATGCAGAGCCACGCCGAGCTGTGTCGCGGACATTTGAGCCTGACGGCGGTTATCAGCCGTGTGCGACTCTGTGGGCCGGGACACATTTAGCGGTGCCTTCGTATCAGCAAATTGAGGAGTAGATTTTGGCGTGGGCTGTTGGAGCCGGAAAGCCATGTCGGAGAAGAGGGTAACTTCGCTGCTGAGTCCCTCTGCAGCTCGCTCCGCGTCGGCCAGGGCAGTGATCTGGCGTTTGAGTTCGCTGACCGTTATCTTGGCCGGGGCAGTGGCTAGGATGCCGCCTGAGACATCGTCACTGAGCAACTTGGTCAGTCTTGCGGCTTCATCGGCTGTTGGTGTAGGAACCGCCGAGTCGGGAACGGCGGTTAAGTCAGGTAGTGGCGGCGGAATGAGGTCAGTAAGATTGCGGACGGTTTCCTGATAAACTTGCTGTACCAGTTTGTTTCGTGGTATCAGTCGGACTTGCAGATGCGGGAAGCGGAAACTGCCTTCCGTACCGGCCAGAACCTTTGCGCCCAGCTCTTCGTCCTGCAGATATAGCAGGTGGAAGATAAGCTCCCGGTTGTGACGAATCTTACGCAATGTCTCCGCCTGCAGGCGGTCATCTCCGGCCCGGGCCAGAACTATGGCAGTCTCCAGATCTTTCTGATTGGAGGAGATCTCACCATAGGGCTTATCCAGGGCATCGACCAGATAGAGTCGATCCCGGGCGCGGGTCATGGCGACATAGAGCAAACGCCATTTCTCAGCTTTTTCAGCCATGTTCTCAGCTTCCAGCTGCACCTGGTGCGGCAGATTCAGATAGGTGCCGGCACCCTGCGGGTCAATACTATAGCTGGTTATGCCTACCTGCTCGCTGAGGCTGGCAAACTGGTAGCGGTCGCGCTGATGATAGGCGGAATCCAGCCCGGCCAGGAATACGACCGGGAATTCAAGTCCCTTGCTGCCGTGGACGGTCAGAACACGCACAGCATCACCGACAGACACGACCGGCTCGATTTCTTCCGGCTGACTGTCTTTCTCGCGCAGATTGCGGATATAGCCGGCTAATGTGTTTATGCTGAGCGGCTGGTTTTGCTCCAGCAATTTAACCCAGTCGAGAAAACTCTCCAGGTCGGCCAGATTCTCCCCGGCATAGCTGCGGTGCTCAAGATAGTCCGCATAGCCACTGTCGGCAATAATCCGCGTCAGCAGTCCCGATACCGGGAGGTCTTCGGACAGTTGACGCCAATTGGCGAGCTTGTTCAGTAGGCGGCGCACTTTGCTTCGCAGTTTTGTTGTCTGATCCCGGTCCGGACTTTCTGCTGCGGCGAATGTTGTCGTCTGATCCCGGTCTGCGCCGTTCGCTACGGCAAATGTTGCCGTTTGTTCTCGGTCAAAGCTGCCAGCTGCGACAAATGCCTCCAAGCGCAGATAGTACGGATCGCGGTAATAGACCGTGCGGGCACTCTCATCGTCATCTTGCAATGAGACAGGTTCTTGTGATTCCGCCGTGACCTTCCCGGCGGAGATTCCACGGCCACTGTCAACCTCTGTATTGAAAGCTTTCGACGGCTGTCCCGGTTCACAGGTTGGAGGAACCACGGTCATCGCTTCTGCGCTCGCTGCGATCTGCAGCAGCTCTTCTTCGCTCAGACTCTCGCCCAGTAAGCCGGAAAGAAGAATCGAGGTTAAAGGGATGTCTTGTCGACTATTGTCGAGTACTTGTACCAGGGCTTCTAACTGCCGCAAGACCGGTGAATCGAGAAATTCCCGCTTGGGAATGCCGGCCACAGGGATACTGTGGCTAGTCAGGACCTGGCGCCAGATATCCAATGTCTTATGTTGCGGCGCCAAAATAGCAATATCGCTCAGTTTATACGAGGTCGTGCAGAGTAATTCCCGGATTTGAGCCACAGCCAGCAGCGCCGCCGCTTCCTGACTGCGGGGAGCCGGCGTCAGACCGAGTTCCGTCTCGACTCCGTTGGAAATATCGCCCGTTTGAGAAACAGATGTACGAACTGAAACTACAGGATTTGTTTCGTCTGCTCTTGATGCCCCGGCAATTTCGTCGTCTGCCGCTGTTTCTGTGTTTTCAGCTTCAGATGTTTCTGTCGTTTCATCGTCACAGATCGTGAGCAGGAATTCTACCGGCAAGTCAGAATCCGGTTCGTCCGACCGACCGGCGATCAGGGCCTCGCTGCGGTCATATTCGATCTCGCCTGTCTCTCTGGTTAGAAAGGAGCTAAAGACTTGATTGACGAAAGCGATAATACCGGGCAGACTGCGGAAATTGCGATTGAGGCGGATGACATAGCCTTCCGGACTATCCGATAACGCCTTCGTTTCTGCCTCATAAGGGGTAAAACGCTCCTGTTTGCCGCGAAACAGATCGGGATTGGCATAGCGGAAACGATAAATGCTTTGCTTGATATCGCCGACCAGATAGAGATTGTCGCGGGCAAAAGATGTGATGACTGCTTCCTGAATACTGCTGGTGTCCTGATATTCATCGACATAGACCTCCAGATAGCGCCGGCGATATTCGGCACAGATCTGAGGTTGGCGCAGCAAGCGGAGAGCATCGTGCTCAAAGTCGTTGAAATCGACTTTGTTCCGGCGCAGTTTCAGCGTGCGGTAACGACTGTCAGCCAGAAGAATCAGCTCAAACAGGCGGGCCAGCGGACCAAAGGTACTGCCAAGACTGTTTTCAATCTCGGCTTGGCTGAGACTGAACCAGGGGTAGACATCATCAAAGTACCGGTCAACCGGATTACCACGGGTATTCTGGAAATTGGATGTGATCAAGGCCAGGACTTGAGCGATATGAGTATTGAACAGGGCGTTGAACTCCTGAGCCTGTTCGCCGCGCCCCCCTTTGAGCACTGTGATCGGAGGCAGGTTGCGCCCTAGGCGGTTAATCGCATCCCAGTCTTCAGCGGCCAGAACCTCGGCCAGAGCGGGTAGCAAGACGGTAATCGCTTGCATGGCCGGTCTGAGTGCCGTAATAGTCTTGGCTTTTTCGCGGGGATCGAAGATCCGATCCCAATAGGGCAGGGTCTGCAATTGCCGCAGATCTTCCAGTGCAGGTTTCAGATGGCTACGCAGTGCTGCAAATAAATCCCGGGCATAGTCTGAGTCCGCCCAGTTGCGGCAGTTATGGTAATTTTTGGTCAGTTCGGTCTGAACCCACTGGGGATAATCGGCCATACTGCGGAGTTGATTTAGCATCCGGGCCAAATTGTCACGCAGGCCCTGATCATCGTAGCCGGGTGCGATAGCAGCGGCCAAGAGGTCAAAGTCAGCGAGCCAGGCAGCCAATGTGAGATCAGGCCCCGCTACCACAAAGGGTTGAATCTCGCTCCGGGGTTGCGGGAGTTCACGGGGGAGCAAAGCGGTCGGGGGAATACTGAGGGCAGCCTCACCGCCCGCAGCCAGCCGGTAAATCGCGCCGAGCACATCATCGATCGCCTGGTCGACCAGTAGTTTTTTCTCTTCTTCTTTCAGAACCTGATAACCCGGTTCGATCAGAGGCACTCCGTCCTCATCCACCAGCTCACTGAGATAATTGGCAATCACACTGTGACAGAAGGAGTGGATCGTAGAAATCTGCATGGCCGGCAGCTGTCTGACCAGCTCACGCGCCCGCAGCTTAGTTTTCGTGTCGGTCTCGTTCTCCTGATAGCTGCGAATCGCTGTTTCGATCTTCTGTGCCATCTGCGTGGCAGCCAGATCAGTAAAGGTCATGACGGCGATCCGATCCGGCTCAATTCGGCCGGAAATCAGGCGCCGCACAATCCTCTCCGTCAGGACAGTTGTCTTGCCCGATCCGGCGGCAGCGGAGATCAGAAGATCTCGCTCCTCATCATAGGCAAAAGTCTGCTGTTGTTCGGCCGTCCATTTAATCGCCATTTTCGTTCTTCCTCTGCTTCTCTTTCTGCTGACACTGCCAGTCTCTAATCATCTCTTTAGCCCGGGCTTCATATTCGCCGGGTGTACCGGCAATCTGTACCCGATCCCGTCCGCTGCGGCCATCATATAGGCAATGTACTTTGAACTGACAGTAGGAACAAGGCGATTGTCCGGTCCGCAGTACAGTCGGTTTGGCTCCCAGCTCACCGCTGAGAATATCCGCCATAGTTGTCTGAGCACGATCAACGGCATAATCCGCAATCAACAGTAATTCCTCAGTGCTGCCGGTCAATTTTTGTTTGTCGAAGGAATCACGGAGCAGTCCGGCAGGATCTAGCGAGACGGGCATAATTCCTTGGCGATTATCGCTGCGCCGGTCAGCAAAGGTAAAATAACCGAAACCACGCGGTGCAGCCTTCGGATACAGATAGCTGCAAACTTTAAGATAAAGCGGCAGCTGCAGATTCAGCCCGTGTACCAAGTCGGCCAGAAAAATCTGGCGGCGGCCGCGCTTATAATCAATCAGAACAAAATCATTCCCCGCTGTGTCGATGCGGTCGATCGTGCCGGTGAGAGTCACCTGCCAGTCACCCGACGTCAATTTAAGATTATCCCTCTCGGGCAGGGGAAACTTCCATTCCACCGCCTTGGGGAAGAGCAAGTCGCGCTTGATCTGATCCGCTGTGAGCTGCAGAGTCGTCAGAGCATAGCTTAGAATCCGCCGCTTCATCTGTCCCTGCACCTCCGGAAAGCCAAAATGCATCAGTCCTGCGGTTTCAACGGCGGTCTCGTAATATTGCTCGAGCTTGCCGGTTGTCAGACCGGCCTGCCAGTCCTGCGCCAGCTCAGCTTTTTCCACCGGTTCTACTACTTCTTGCCACGATGCCATCAGCTCTTTGATCGACAGTTCCATCACCGCATGCAAGAGACTACCCTGTTCTCTGGCGCTCGGCTGCCAGTTCTCTCGTTCGTGCAGGCGCAGCAGATATGTAGCTAAATAGCTATAAGGGCAGCTATTATAGCGTTGTAATTGTGATACGCTCAGCCGGTCGCGCGGCAAAATCAGTGTCTGTACCAGTTCCTGAGGTAATTGTAAGAGCTCAGGTCGTCGCTCCGGCTGCAATCCCAGCCCGGCCATGCTATCCAATAACTGCAGAGCTTCAAGCCAGACCTCCCGGTCACCAAGCGGTCTGTAGCGGGCAACCGGATCGACCAGTGCCAGATTCAGCTGTCTTTGTGCCATCTTCGTCACATTCCAAGCAGACGAAGGCGCAAAAGGGTCCGACAGCAGTATGGTCTCAGCCCCTACTTGCTCTTCAAGTTGCTTCTGAACCAGGGAGATCTCATCCCGATTGAGAGATGGCGAAGTTAGGTACAGATGTCTGCGCGGCGCCGTCAGCAGCTGTTGCAACTGCCATTCCCGTGCCAGCGGCAGATCTGCCTGATGGCTGGGAAAGATTTTCCGACTGTGTTCAGCCAGCAGCAAACGTTCATTATCGCGCAGATAGCCCTCATCTGTACTGCGAGGCGGGAAATTGTCCTGACTGGTACCGACGATGAACAGCACCTCTATCGGATAGGTCGTCAGTTGGCGCAGATTACCGGCGCGGATACTGTCAATCCCCATCGGGATCGAGCTGTGGCTGAAACCGGCGAGAGCCGCCCGTAGCAATCTGGTAAAATCCGCTTGGGACAGGGTCAGCGACTGCATGAAAGTCTCGGCTTCCTCTAGGAATTTAAACCATTGGTTCCAGGAAGCGGTCAAAATCCGAGCCGCTTCTTCCTCGCCTTGTTCGCGCAGATAAGCGATCCTATCCTCTAGCCGGGCAAATACCTCTCTCTGCAGCCAATCGGAGAGCAGTTCCAGCTTGGTCGCACCGAGCCGCTTCTGCCGGATCTTGCTGCCGAGTTGATTTAGCGGCTCCAGAACAAGGCTGACCTCGTTCCAGAGATCAAGTTCGGTGTCGGACAGCTGGCCCGCAGCAAGCAATTGTTCAGGCTTAAAACGGACGAAATCACGCGGCCGGATCAATCCCCGGGCCAGACATAGATTGTCAAAATCATCTATCGTCTCACTAGGCAGCCCGCTGAAGCCGGCGCGCAGATAAGACATAATAGCTTCACGGTCAGGTTGGGCCAGCAGATATTCCAGCACAGCATCGAGCTGGCGCAGAAAAGATGATTGGTTCAAAGGAGTGCGGCGATCGATAAAGACAGGCAAACCATAGATCCGGGCAGTTGCCGCCAGCAGATCATTGTAAGTCTCCGGATCAGCCAAGGCGATCCCGATATCCCGCCGCTGCAAATCAGTTTCGACCAAAATCCGCCTGATCTCACCGCAGACAAAGCCCAGTTCCGCTCTGGCATTGGGAGCATAAACAGTTGTAACCGCAGGCATGCCCCGCCGGGGCGGCACTTGCTTTGTCGTCAGTCTGCTGCTGATGCTCCTTAATTGCCGTGCCGTATTCCTGCCGTGGGTATAGACTGTGCCGCCTTCTTCATCCAACCGATCAGAACTTACCGTCACGGTCAGTGAACTACAATATCTATTGAGGTAGTTTAGAATAGTCAATTCTTGGGTGGTAAAGGCCCTGGTCTCGCCGAAACCCAGCACCCAGACTGCCGTTTCCCGCAGGAATGCCAGTCGCGGCTCTCGCTCGGCCTCACGCAGTAGATCCGCCAAACGATCCAGATCATAGTCAGGATCGCTAAGCTCATACTGTACCAGTATCTTTCGGTATTGTTCCAATAAAAGCGAAAAATCCGCCAGCTTGTCCGATGTGATCGCTGACGGAGCTGCCGCTGCCGCCGCACTCAGATCCTGTGGTGAGATCCGGTAGCGGCTGAAGTCACCCATTACTGTAGCCAGTTCAGCAGCAAAACCAGGTTTGCCGACGAATCTGCTGAATCTGCGAAAATATTTCTCCCCGGATTCCTGAATCTCCGCATCGTCCGCCTTTGCTCCTTGTTCAGGATCTGCTTCCGGATCCAAATCCGTCTCCAGTGCCGTCTGCGCCTCTGGTTCGACAACTGCTGCTGCACGGGAACGCCGTCTCTCCGTCTGCTGGAGAATTTCTTGCAGCAGGAGAGCTTTGCCGGCGGCACTGATCCGTTTGACAGCCAGCCCCCCCGCCTCGGAGAACAGCCTGTGTGCCAGACGGGAAAAGGACAGTACCTCGGCCATCATCAGACCGGCCCGATTATGCTGCTCCAGATATCTCCTCTCCAGATCGGCTTTCATACTCTCCGGCACGATCAGAAAGGCCCTTCGCATCGGGTCTTCACGCGTATACAGATTCAGCTCGCCTAGACAGCAGTCTGCCAGTGCCTGCGGATCGGTACTATAGTAAAGCCTCACTGCCAAATCCTCCTGCCTCATTATACAACGACTGCGGCCGGGAACTAGGATATAAAATACTTGCATCTGAAGCGAAGGCGACAAAAACGATGAGGGCATCTTTTCACCACAGCGGTAGAAAAACTGCAAATCCGCCAATGTAAAAATTATATTAATTGACCGGGATAATCGACACTTGTTTAGAGTGATAGCAGTCTTGCTGTTAAAATAATACTGTATGGAGAAAAAACCTAACAGATTATCTGAGGGTATAGATCTTGAGATAAACAATAGAGAGAATGCCACCGGTTCAGCGCCGCAGGACAATGAAGCGCAACCGTCTGAAACAGCTCCGGCTGATCGCAGCTGGGTGCGAACTGCCATCATAATGTTTTCCGGGCAACTCGCATCGCAACTCGGCTCGGCAATTGTCCAGTTTGCTCTGATCTGGTATGTGACTTTGCGCACTAACTCCGGCCTGGCTATGACTTTTATCACGCTGGCAGGCTATGTACCGCAGCTCCTGATTGCGCCTTTGGCCGGAGTATGGGCAGATCGCTACAGCCGCAAATGGGTGATGATAATTTCCGACGGCTCGATCGCACTAGCTACTCTATTGGTAGCGATCATGTTTCTGGTCGGTTATGACGCCATGTGGCTGATCTATATCGTGACCGGCATCCGCTCCTTCGGAAGCGGTATCCACTCGCCCGCTATCACTTCGATCGTGCCGCAGGTTGTGCCGCGCCATGGTTTGGTGAGAACTAATGCCATCTATCACGGAGCCAGCAATATTATCTTGCTGGCGGCACCGGCTCTGGGCGGCGTAGCTGTTTCACTAATGCCGATGTGGCAGATCTTCCTGATCGATGTCGTCACGGCAACTATCGCTATCTTCTGCCTCTTTGTGATTAAAATCCCTGAAGATCAATCAGTCCCGGAAGATAAACCCAAGACCTCACAGTGGCAAGAGATGGTCGATGGTTTCAAATATGTGCGCTCGCACAAAATCGTCTTCGCCATGCTCACTGTCTACACCGTCTTCATGATCCTGATTTCGCCCGGCGCTGCTCTGCTGCCGCTATATATTCGGCGCAATTTCGGTCTGGATCCTTTTAATATCACTATTACTCAGGTCGCGATCTTCTCCGGTATGGCACTGGGTGGTCTCTTGGTTGCTAAGCGCGGTGAATTTTTGAACAAAGTTCACACTCTGCGCATGGCCGGGGGAATAATTTCCCTGATTATGATTGCTCTCGGACTGCTGGGCTACGCCAGTTGGGCTGTGATCTGGATGTTCAGTCTGGTTCTATTTCTATTCGGTCTGGTCGTGCCCTTTTACACAACCAATAGCACGGTCTTCCTCCAAGAAGAAGTTCCTCGCAAGTATCAGGGACGAACTTTCGCTTTGCAGTATATGGTGGGTTCGTTCGCTATTCCGATGGGTACCGTCTTCTTCGGACCGCTGGCTGATATAGTTTCGATTCAGTCAATACTGATTGCAGCCGGCATCGCTCAACTTTTGGTCATTATCGTAACACGGCCGCTATTTCACCGTTTGGCCGCCCATCTGTACTATCCCGAGCAATTCTCTGTTTCTAAGGACACAAAAGTAAAAGCCGTAACGGATACTGGTCCTGATAAACAAAAAGCAACCGGCTCCGATCAAGACACCACTAAGTCAAATTAAGTCCAAGCTAAATCCGGTCGCAAGGGGCAGTCGTAAACTCATAATAATGCTGCGGTTTCTCCAGCTCTTTGGGAATATCTATCTTCTGCGGACACTTAGGTTCGCAGGCTTTGCATTTGGTGCAGGCATTCGGCTGACCGCTGCCTAGAGCAGCGTATTCGGCACATAGTGCAGCTGTATCATCGGTGTCCAGATAGCGATTGTAGATAGCAAAACTCTCCGGGATATTGACGCCGGCCGGACAGGGCATACAATAGTGGCATTCTGTGCAGGGAATGCGTCCGGAGGCCAGATAAAGCTGCCTTACTTCGTCCAATAGCTCATAGTCGCCTTGAGTCAACTGATAATCGCTTTTGATGGTAGTCAAATTGTCTTGTAACTGCTCCATATTGCTCATACCGCTCAGGATCGTCAGAACGCCGGGAAGAGAGGCAACATATCTGATCGCCCAGCTAGCGGCACTGACCGTGCCGTCCGCCTCCTGTAATCTGGCTTTGGCCGCTTCAGGCAAATTAGCCAGCGCGCCGCCGCGCACAGGCTCCATCACAATCACAGGAATGCCTCGCTCGACCAAGAATTGATAACTGCGCTTGGCATTTTGCAGCTCCCAGTCAAGATAGTTGAGCTGGATTTGAACAAAGTCCCAGTCATGCTTAAGAGTATAGGCTTCGAGGATATCCGGCGTATCGTGAAACGAATAACCCAGGTGACGGATAATACCCTGCTCCTTGAGACGCAGCAGCCAGTCATAGATACCCAGTTTCTCCGCTTTGTCGATTGTGAAACGATCCAGTGAATGAAGTAGATAATAGTCAAAATAATCAACCCGGCACTTTTGTAATTGCTCAGCCAAGATCTCTTTGGCCTGATTCAACGTTTCGATACGGAACATCGGCAGCTTGTCAGCCAGGAGATAGTCCTCCCGCGGGAACTGCGTCAGCATTTTGCCGACAAAAATCTCCGACTGATCACTGTGATACATATAGGCCGTATCGTAGTAGTTGATACCTTGCTCGAGTGCGTATTTGATCATCTCAAAGCTCTGCTCATAATTGATGTCGGCACTGTCTTCCGAATTCAAGGGCAGCCGCATCAAGCCAAAACCGAGTAATGAAGGATTGGTTTTAATCCCGGGGAAACTGCGATATTCCATGGTGACCTCCTGGAGAACGAACGATTATCTCACCCCAAAGGCAAGATCAGCCTCATCCCGGCCTTCTAGCCTTCAAGTTTTTTCAGAAAGTGCTCAATACGGATCAGTTCTTTTGGGGTCAGGGTAGTAAAGAGATTCATATCTATTTTTTGTCCGACCTGACGCCAGGTGCCGACAATCCGGCCACCGACCAGGATGCTGGGTCTTACCATACCCGTGTAAGTAAAGACTTCGCGCATATGCTCTTCCTCAAGGAAAGGATTCGCTGTTTTGTCATAGCCCATCATCAAAGGATCGAAACCGGATAACAGCAGTAGATCCGGCAAATCGCCGTAATCAGCATCGAGATTGAAACCAAACCGCTCCTGACCGTCCACAGTCACCGTTTCCAGCTCAAGCTGCTCCATCCATTCCAAGATAAGACCTTTGCGGCGCTTAAAATAATAGCGTGCGTCATCAATGGTGCAAGGTCCGTAATTCTCGAAATAACGGCGGGCGATTTCCAGTTCAGCTTCCCTTTTAGGCCAAGGCTGATAATCTTCCAGTTTTACATAGAGGCCGTCCGCACCATATTTGCGGTAAACCTGCCCCGACTCAATCAGGTAGCGGATCAGTCCGCCCCAAGGATTAAATACCGAGCGCTCAGCATCTTTGTGTAATCCGGCTTCCGCCGTGATTCTTTTCAGTTCATTTCTGGTGCGCGGTCCCTCGGTCAGAGCCGCCAAAATTATATCCGCATAGTATTGTTTTTCGTCTTCGTTCAGATACATATCCGCCCGCATATCATCGACATCCCTTTGCCCGGTCTGGCGTCCCTGATGCAGATAAAGCGGAATCTCAGCTAAAGGAAAAACATGCAGAGTACCGCGGATCGACCAGCACCGCACCAACTCGTCACGCCAACCCTCAGCGCGGAATGCCTTCGTCAGCGTCCGCACAACAAAAGCCTGCTCCGGCATCAGATTATACTGTGCCTGAAAACCATTCAGCCTTGAACAGATAGCCAACGGATCGGGTGACGGATTGGTCAGACCCTGGCGGTGTAGAATTATTCTTTTTAGCTCATCTTTACTAATTTCCATATCATATTCCATCTTTATTTTATTAAATATCTATTATACCTCATATTTTTGTTGCAACTTAGTTGCATTTATGATATAGTATTAAAGCGACAAGAAATATTCATTATTGCCACACTAAGGCAGTGAAATAGGAGAAAGATTGACACTTAAATTAGGCACTACAACCCGAAATACTCAGCAGCGACAGGTAATCAAGGAATGTATCCGCCAGCTGTCGCATCCGACGGCAGATGATGTCTGGCATTGCGTGGTGGACAAGCTTCCCAATGTAAATAAAACCACGATCTACCGCAATCTCAACCGACTGGTAGAAGAGGGAGCTCTGCAACGCTTCATGACGGCGGATGGGGTGATGCTGTTCGACTCGACTCTGGAGGAACATTATCATCTGCGCTGCGAGCGATGTGGCCGGGTATTTGATGTGGAGCCGATCCTATTCGATCAAGTCGCAGAGATCGTGCAGCAAAAAAAGCATTTCCTGATCACGGGCCAGAAGCTGATTTTCAGCGGCATCTGCGCCACCTGTCAGGATGCAAGAGCTGCCGAGAATGACAAGGCAACAGCGCATGCCAAATGCGTTAATGCGAATCAAAAATCGCCAATATTTTTCGAAGGAGAAAAACCAGAATGAAGAAAGATCTCAAAGGAACAAAAACTGAAGCTAATTTGATGGAGGCTTTTGCAGGTGAGTCAATGGCCACCAACAAATATGCTTATTATGCCTCACAGGCCAGAAAAGACGGCTATGAGCAGATTGCCGCTTTTTACGAGGAAACCTCCAGAAACGAGAAAGAGCATGCCAAACTCTGGTTCAAGGCTCTGAATGACGGCAAAATTCCCACCACCACGGTCAATCTGAAAGATGCTGCCGACGGTGAAAATTACGAGTGGACCGAGATGTATGTTAATTTCGCCAAAGACGCTGAAGAAGAGGGTTTCGGCGAATTGGCCAGAAAATTCCGTCAGGTAGCTGACATTGAGAAACATCACGAGGAGCGTTATCTCCGCCTGTTGGCCAATATCGAAGAAGAATTGGTCTTCAAACGTGACAACGAAGAGACCATGTGGCTCTGCCGCAACTGCGGACATATCCATGTCGGCAAGAACGCACCCAAGGTCTGCATCGTCTGCGAACATCCCGAATCATTCTTCGAGCTGAGAGCCACCAATTATTAGACAACAGCTGTTCTGCCT
>JAAYQX010000034.1 GCA_012519085.1 Clostridiaceae bacterium | reverse complement strand
GATCTTTTTATGGGGGCTATGGCTCTGCCCAATATCATCGCCCTTTTTGTCCTCTCAGGCCTAAGCAAGAAGCTCTTGCAGCATTACGACCATTACAAAAAAACAGGCGAAGTTCTGCCTTTACCTACCTCAGATCTAGGCAGCAGGAAGCCTAAATTTAAGAAATAGCGCAGCTTCATGTATTAGTTTTGCAGTGGTGGTGAAGCTCTGAGTTATTTGCCCAGTTCGGTTCTCTAAGTTCAAACTTTGTTCGCAAGGGAAGTAAAACGTGCAGATAATAGTTCCGGCATAAACGCTTTATACCATATCAACTTTTAATTTGAAAAGCACTGCTATTGTTGCAATACAATAGTAGTGCTTTTTACTGTTGATTTAATCTTATAATATAACGGAGCTGACTTGATATGGTTGCCCGCAAACAGCAATAGTTATGCCGGTTTTGTAGGACTAATCCTTAAAAGATTTTGAAAAACAACAAAAGGTAAAATAAAGATGAAACACAGGATCTTGATTATTGAAACAGAGATACGACTCTTTGCCTCGGGATCACTGAAAGAAAAGCGCCAGCTGCGGCAGAAAATTGTAGATAAATTAAAAGCCTCGCACAATATCTCAGTCGCTGAAACCAAGCATCAGGAGCTGTGGAATATAATTGGACTGACTATCGCCTATGTAGCGCTTGACCAAAGTGCTGCATCACAAAAAGCCACTGCGCTGGAAAATAATATCTTCGGAATTCTTGAGCAAGACGGTAGCGGAGAAGTTAGCTACTTTAGCTCCGAGATTATCTAATAATTGCTATTGATTATTTCTCTATCCGGAATAGGCGCCGACTATTTTCTGTCAGAATTTGCGCAGTTTCCGCCAACGGTAGATCCCATAGTTCGGCGATTTTGGCGCCGATATGGGGCAGATAGGCAGGTTCGTTACGTTTACCGCGGAAAGGTTCGGGAGTTAGGTACGGAGCATCGGTCTCGATCACGAGTCGGTCGTGCGGACAGGCGCGGATGACCTCGTGTGAACGTTTGGCGTTCTTATAGGTAATAGGGCCGTCAAAGCCTAAGTAGAAGCCTAGCTTGAGCAGCAGACGTGAGCTCTCCAGACTGCCTGAATAACAATGCAACACACCGGGCGGGTTCTGAGCCAGCAAACCCTCTTGCTGAGCCTGACTTAGCATAGTGTAATTATCCAGAGCTGATTCGCG
The DNA here is from genome assembly GCA_012519085.1 of Clostridiaceae bacterium. Classification (GTDB taxonomy): domain Bacteria; phylum Bacillota; class Clostridia; order Saccharofermentanales; family DTU023; genus UBA1046. The sequence goes on along the minus strand of JAAYQX010000034.1, from coordinate 21,728 downwards.
CTCGTGAATAATGACGGGCAGCCCCAGCTCATGCGCCAGGGCAAGCTGGCGGTAATAGACATCTTTCTGTATTTCGCGCGGCGAATGCTCATAATGATAGTCAAGTCCGATCTCACCGATCGCCACCACAATCGGCGGACGACCGAGCTCAGCAGCTCGAAGATTGGTGCTCATTACCAGCTGCCGCAGATCCTCATGCATGGCAGAAGTATAGTGTTTGGCTTCATGCGGGTGTACGCCTACCGCTACCACTAAGCGCCGATCCTCCAGTGCCAGATCGCAGGCTTTTCGTGAATCAGCCAAATCAGAACCGGGCAGGAGAATCATACTGACTCCGGCCTCTTCCGCCCTGGCCATGACTTCGGCTCGATCCTGATCAAAGTCCGTTGCTTGCAGATGAGAATGTGTATCAAACCATTTCATAATTTACTGCGCTCAATTACTAACAGATATACCGGCCACAGCCAGCCGCAACCCTACTCGGCAAACTGCTCCAGAGCCTCCAGCTCCTTATCCAGATCCAGCCGCGGGAACAAGGGTTCCGACTGCGGCACGCCCTCCGGCGCACAGTAAAGATCCAGTTCCGTTGCCGATGCCCAGTCAGTTAGGGAACGACCGGCTGCATTTTGCTCCGGAATGCCCAGCGCAGTTCGGATTCTCCCCGGCGTATTGGGCATGAAAGGTTCAATCAGCACGGCAATAATCCTCTGTACATCAGCCAAATTATAGAGCACCGTAGCCAGACGAGCCCTCACCGCAGGGTCTTTGGCCAGAATCCAGGGCATTGTCTCGTCAATATATTTATTCGTGCGCGAAACCAGGGCCCAGATCTCGGTCAGCGCTTTGCTGTATTGCAACTCATCCAGATCCACTGCCACTTTCGGCGCCAGTTCCAGCGCCTGCTGTCGAAGTTCGGAATCCGGACTGCCCGTCTCGCGTTCGTCAGGCAAACCTTGCGGGAAATATTTACGAATCATTGCCGCTGTGCGTGAAACCAGATTACCGAGATCATTGGCCAGGTCGCTGTTGATGCGGGTGATCAGGGCTTCGGTGCTGAAATTACAATCAGAGCCAAAAGGCACCTCACGCAGCAGAAAATAGCGTATGGCATCAACGCCATAGCGATTGCAGAGCACCACAGGATCAACAACATTGCCTTTGGACTTCGACATTTTGTCGCCGCCGAACAGGAGCCAACCATGACCGAAGACTTTCTTAGGCAGAGGCATATCAAGGGCCATCAGCAGGGCGGGCCAGATCAGGGAATGGAAACGGACGATTTCTTTCGCCATCAGATGGATATCCGCCGGCCAATAATGCTCAACATCCTCTTGTTTCGACGGATAACCCAGCGCCGTCAGATAGTTAAACAGAGCATCGACCCAGACATAGGCGACATGTTTATCATCAAAGGGCAGATGTACACCCCAGTCAAAGCTGGTGCGTGAAACCGCCAGATCCTCCAGTCCCGGTTTGAGAAAATTATTGATCATCTCGCGGGCGCGGCTCTTGGGCTCCAGGAAATCCGTCGTCTCCAGCAGCTCAAGCAGGCGGTCATTGTACTTGGACAGGCGGAAGAAATAGCTCTCCTCCTGGGTCAGCTCGACCTCGCCGCCACAGTCCGGACATTTGCCCTCAACCAACTGCGACTCAAGCCAAAATGACTCACAAGGGGTGCAGTACAGTCCCTCGTATTCCGATTTATAGATCTCGTCACGCTCATACAATTTCGTAAAAATTTCAGCAATCGACCGGACATGCTCCTCGTCAGTGGTACGGATAAAACGATCATAGCTGATATCCATCAGCTTCCAGAGATCTTTAATCGTACCCACAATATAGTCGACAAACTCTTGCGGTGTCTTCCCTGCCTCCTCGGCCCGGCGTTCTATCTTCTGCCCATGCTCATCGGTGCCGGTCAGGAACATCACATCAAAGCCCCGCATTCGCTTATAGCGCGCCAGCGCATCAGCCGCCACGGTCGTATACGAGTGCCCGATATGAAGTTTGCCGCTCGGATAATAAATCGGTGTTGTCACATAGAATTTAGGCTTGGCCATAGGACCCTCCTCGTAAAAATCACATCACATATTATATCTCAGTATCAGTAGATAAGGGACGAAGGCGACCATGAAACGGCTTACCGCTCTCAAACCAGGCATATTCCGTGATACCTTGTTTGAGCAACCAGGCACATGTCTCCGGAATCAAGCGCCCGACATTTGAGGCATAATGGGCATCCGAGGACAGGCTGATCAAGTCACCGCCCAGCTCAAGATAGCGGTGCAGCACTTCAGCATCCGGCATAGCCTCTTCCAGAGTATAACCTCGCGCCTGTTGCAGTTTCCAAATAGTTCCGGTATTGATCTCCAGAGCCTGGTTATTACGGATCATCAAGCGGAATAAATCATCAAACTCCTGCGGCGCATGTCGGTACAGCATCTTGGGTCTGTCCTGGGGAGCATAACGGGCGAAGTAGTCATAATGACCGATAATATTTGCTTCCGGCATCTCTGCGGCAGATTCGGTAATACTGAGCAAGATTTCACGGTAGGTGTCAGAAAGTGAAGGCCGGTAAACTTTCTCCGGACTGTGAAAGGGATCATATCCATTGATAACATGCAGCGACATGATCACTATATCCCAGGGATAATCAGCGATTAGAGCTCTGAGGCGGTCTTTGTACTCCGGCAGATAGCCGACCTCGATGCCATAGAGAAATCCCGGCGGATCACCCGGCTTGCGCTCGGAGGGTAGCCGCCGCTGCGGGTACATCTCTTCATAATAAGCGGGAAGATCCATCACCCATTCCACACCATAAGGCGTCATACTGCCAATATCGTAATGATCAGTGGCGGCAATTCCGATTAAGCCCTGTGCTGTGGCTGCCTGCATCATTTCCTCAAATGTCTGCCCGGCATCGGGCGACCATTTTGTCAGATGATTATGTGTATCAACAATCATATTATTATCAATAGGCAGCATCATGGCTGCCTTATCCTCCAGCAGATAGTATAGGCCAAAGCCGGTTTAGCTTCAATAAAAGGCGGTCACACCAGCCGAGAAAAATCGGCTTATTAAATGATCGAAATTTTTACTAAAAGATTCCATTAGCACGAACTCACCGCATCACAGCTGCTTTTTGCCAACTATTGTCGCTTGCCTCTAGCTAATTTTATCCCTGTACTGCACAATTTATGTTAAGTTGAGATAAAAAGTAGAGGAGACAGGCATGACCAGCGGAAAACTCACCTTAGTGGCAACACCGATCGGAAATCCGGAGGATATGAGCCCCCGGGCCAAAAAGGCCTTAGCAATGGCTGATCTGGTGCTCTGTGAAGATACCAGAGTGACAGGCCTGCTGCTGGCGGAGCTGGGTCTCAAAGTTAATCTGCTCAGCTATCATGAACACAATGCCGAATCTCGGCACCCTCTGATCCTGGAACGGCTGCAAGCAGGTGAGACGGTTGCCCTGGTTTCCGATGCCGGTATGCCTCTGATTTCCGATCCCGGCGAGCGTCTGGTGCGATTGGTTCTGGCAGCAGGCATCCCTCTAAGTGTCATACCCGGCCCCAACGCTGCCTTAACAGCTCTTGCGGCCTCGGGTCTGGACAGCTCCCGTTTTGTTTTTGAGGGCTTTCTCCCGGCGCGCGGCAAAGAACGACGTACTCGCCTGACCGAACTTAGAGACGAGCCGCGCAGTCTTATTTTGTACGAAGCGCCCCACCGGCTGCTCCGCACCTTGACAGATCTAGCGGCAACCGGACTGGGTGAGCGAAAAGTAAGCATCGGTCGTGAGCTGACTAAGAAGTACGAGGAATATTTATACCTCACCGTGGCAGAAGCGAAGGCGCTATATACGGAGACTGCACCCCGTGGCGAGTTTGTGTTAGTTCTTGAGGGGCGAGCGGAATTCGAGTCCCGTCAGCCGATTCGGGAGCAGAACATAGTTGCTGCCGATAATATCGATGACTTGATCCGAGAACGCTTGGCTGTCGGTGGGCGTCTTCGTCAAATTGCGCAGGAGGTCGCCGAGCTGACAGGCCGGTCAGCCAATACAGTATATGAACGGATTTTGCAGCTGAAGAAGATCAAGTCGGAGGCACCGCGGCTGGGTGATTCTGATGGCAGGAGACAATAAGTCCGGGGCTTTTGCAACAATATTATTTGCCGGCTGATTTGAAAGCTTGACTTCAAAAATGTCTGGTGCTAGAATTAATACGAGTTATCGGATATATATACTATTTCTGCTTCTCAAATTCTTTCACAACGGTCGGTACCCCTCCCGACCGTTGTGGCCTGTTTAGCCATAAAATCTGTAATTGAATAAAAGAAACAGGTTCTGTCTTGCCCCCTCTCATTTATGCCGGAATATTTATTCGGCATGAATGCATCATGCAATTCAGAACCTGTTTCACCAGAACAAAGAAATTTCTATTTCTCGTCGCGGTATACTCTCATAACACGTGGTGACACAGCGCAGAAGATCTCATAGGAGATGGTTTCCGCCTGCTCGGCCACTAGCTCGGCAGGTATGCCGCCTGTCTCATCAGCCCCGAAGATCAAAACGCGGTCTCCCACTTTAACTTCCGGGATCTGTGAAATATCAACCATGCAGCGATCCATACAGATGCTGCCGACAACCGGAGCCAGCTGACCGTTAATCAGGAAAGAGGCCCGATTGGACAACAAGCGGTGAAGGCCGTCGGCATAACCGATCGGGACAACGGCTAGACGGCTCTTGTCCTGCGATTTCCAACGCAGACCATAGCTGACGCCTGTATCCGGTGCGATCTCTCGAGTCTGAACCACATGCGAATAGAGATTCATCACCGGCTTCAGCGGCAGAATCTTTTTGAAGGCCTCTGTGGGATAGGAGCCGTACTGAGTAATGCCCGGCCGGACCAGATTCATCTGCATCTCCGGATAGAGAATCATACCGGCGCTATTACACATATGGCGGTATTTGAAAGTGATATCCTTTTCCGCCAGCAGCTGCTCCATCTTTCGATAGGACTGATATTGAAAAGTGGCATAAGCGGGATCGCTTTCCGCTGTGGCCAGATGCGTAAACATGCCCTCCAGCTCCAGCGCTTTCTGTGTTTTTAGGTCGCAGATCTCATCGGCGCTCTTCCTGATCTCGTCCGGCGTGGTGGAAAAGCCGATTCTAGTCATACCGGTATCCAGTTTAATATGAACTTTCAAAGTCTTGCCGTATTTTGCGGCCGCTTTGGCGTACTCCAATCCACTCTGGTAGTCGATCACAGTCTGGACTAAATCATAATGCAAAAGATACTCTGTCAAGGCCGGGTCTGTCCGCCCGAGAATAAAAACAGGTATCTCAGTAAGACCTGCTTCTCTCAGAATCACTGCTTCCGACAAAGCAGCAACAGCCAGCATTGTAGCTCCCTCTTCAATCGCTACGCGACCGCAGGGCACGGCGCCATGACCGTATGCATCAGCCTTAATCACAGACATAAAACCTGTTCCCGGATGCATATAAGGCTTATAGGCCCGGAAATTATGGCGCAGAGCGGCCAGATCGATACGGGCATAGGTCCGCTGCTGCAGCCAAGGCTCGGAATTAAAATCTAGTTTTTGATCCATATCAACCTCATCAATATGCAGGCAGTAATTCTGCCTGCACTGCTTATCTTTTAAACCATTATTTTGCGAACATAGGGTGAAGTCATCGCAGCCAGCAATGAGCCGTAGTCAACACCGAACGGAAGCGTATCTCCTACCTTGATTTCTTTGACGCTACTGCTGACATCCAAAATCATATGGTCTGAAGATGATCCCAAATATTCAATCCCGGACAGCCGCGGTGTCAGAGACTCGCAGGGCAGGTCTTGTCTGCCGATCGCCAGAATCGCCCGTCTGATCACACCTCTGTCCTCATAAACAGGATATTCACCAAAGGCATTCGGTCCCTGCAGTCCGTAAGGAAGAGAGGGTTTGCGTCTGCACTCGATAACTTCCGCCTCAATCGTAAAGACATCAGTATACAGATCGGCCACTCTCTTGTTGTATGAAGTTTCGCAGCCCAGAATCCAGGATTCACCAAGGCGCAGATGATTAATACCCTCGGGCAGACGTCCGGCTTCCATCAGGTATACTGAGCCGGAGTTACCGCCGGAAACAATCGGCAATTCAATATTAAAACGCCTTTCAATCTCTTTAGCCAGGCCGGCCAGTTCAGTCAATTTGGGTTCGTCCGGAATAACACCGCCATAGCAGTTGAAGTTAGCTCCGATGCCCATCAGATCCAGACCTCTGAGATTTAGAACCTGAGCCGCAGCTTCTGGTAATTCCTCAGGCATAAAGCCCTCGCGCAAATCACCCAGCTCTACCATCAATATTACACCGTGGCGCTTGTCCAGGGCCGTTGCGGCATCAGACAGGGCTCCGAGTGTCTCCAGGTCTGAATTCAGGCTCATATCGGCGATCCTAACGACATCAGCCGCTTCGGAAATCATGGGCATACGGACGAGTAAATGATTCGTTCCCAATTCGCCATAGTTGACAATATTCTCCAGACGCGAGTCTGCCAGCAGAGTCGCTCCCGCTTCTATCATGGCTTCAACCATAGGGCGCAGGGCACAGAAAACTTTGGTCACGAAATGAATCTGCACCTGATTCTGATCCGCCAACTTGAGCATACTTCTGACATTGTGCATCAGCTTTTGCCGATCGATATAGAGTGTTGGATTTTTCATACTTCCTCCCGACGAAAATTATTTGCTCAGGCCTCAACTGCCATAGATTGCAGTAGCAGCTTCATAGCTGCCTCGGGAAATTTTGTAGACAAAACTCCCAATGAGGCCATGATATAGTCATGATCTATTTTTACTACCGCATCCGTAGTCGGATACAGTTCTTTAACAACATCATGGACGCGCAGGCTCTCAAGAATTTCTCTCCGGCGCGGCAACCTGGTTAGTGCACCGCCTGTACCGATAATGGTCTTGACGGCAGTCAGATCTTTGCCTTGGGCTGTGACTTTGCGGCCATGCGCAGTATAGAGCTCTGTCATAGTACCTGCATGTCTGCTCAGAGCCAGCTTGCAGCAAAATTGGGCCAGACGTTCCACAAAATCGATCTCGTCCGGCTCTTGGGGTATTTCCATAGCATGTTCCAGATAATATTCGCGGTCCGGGAAAAATTCATTCAGTTCGCGCTCAGTCAACTGCTCGATAATATTATGGCGATTGACATAGACCCCCAGGTCACCCTCGACAGTCCTCTTAGCTACGGGCTCCGGATACATCATAATCATCTGGATTGCCGGACTACCCTCTGTAACTGAATGGAGATCGGTAGTAGCGCCGCCGACATCAAATACTATCAGATCTCCCAGATCTTCATAGGCAATTTTGGCCGCCTGCATAACCGCTCCCGGCGTCGGCATTATCGTACTGTCAACCATTTCGTGGATCTTTTCCATTCCCGGCGAATGGATAATATGTTTTTCAAATACATCCTGAATAACTTTGCGCGTCGGCTCAACATTGAGTTGGTCAATACTGGGATAACAATTCTCAACAAAGAAAACTTCCGTACCTAATTCCTGCGCAATCAGGGCTATTTCATCGTGGTTCTCAATATTGCCGGCATAGATTATCGGAATGCCGGGTACATTGGCGGCAATCATCTCAAAATTATTGAGGGCGGTATCGCGCTCGCCATAGTCAACTCCGCCGGCGACTAGAATTATATTGGGTGATATCTGTTGAATTCTGGCTATATCCGTTCTGCGCAGTTTGCCGGCCGTAACATGTCTCAGGACGGCACCTGATCCTAAGGCAGCCTCTCTGGCAGCCCTGACGGTCATATCGTAGACTAAACCGTGCACTGTCATCGATAAGCCGCCGGCAGCGGAACTGGAGGCAAACATATGCTCCCAGCTCAGCTCATCAGTTTCGAACTGTGTTTTCAGATCAGCAATCGCTTGTTTCAGTCCAACAGTAACATCACCGGATTCAACAGAAGTAGGCGCTACACCCTGCCCGATCAGGGCAGGGTTAGCGCTCTCAAGTCCGGTAAATGCGTTGACTGCTGTCGTGGTACTGCCTATTTCGGCAACCAGAACATCAACTTTCATTTATTCTCTCATTTCTCTACGTTTCTTCACCAGGAAGCTGGCCACATCAATACCGTGCGAACCGCGGCCAAATCCAACGTCAACCCCGGTTTTGACAGCCTCTTCGTTCGCAACCTGAGTGCCGCCGCAAGCCAGGATAATCTTGTCTCTGATACCCTTCTCAACACAAGTATCGTGGAGCTTCTTCATGTTTTCGTAGTGGATATCATTATGTGAAATAATCGTGGACTGCAAAATAGCATCGGCATTGGTCTCGATCGCCGCATCTACTAATTTTTCAACGGGTACCGAGGTGCCGAGGTAATGGTACTTGATACCAAAGCCCTCAATGCCGCCATGCTTGATGTCCAGAATTTCTTTCAATCCCACAGAATGCTCGTCTTCGCCAACTGTAGCTGCGACAACGGTCATCGGATGTTCATGAATGTCTTCACGGATTTCCTTTTCAGATAGGGTCTCGATCTTCTCAGGAATGACCAGTGTATCGAGATCGATATCAAAGTCAACGATACCTTTCATCTCAATATAGGTTCCCTCGGCCGGATGCATGACCTGCTTGTGAATGACAGTACAATCCTTCAGACCCAGCTTTTCACCCAGAGCGATCGCTGCAAATTCAGCACGGCGCTCATCAGTCGGAAGCAGGAGAGTAAGGACAATAACACCATCGGAACGGAATTCAACTTCCGGACGGATCAGATTGGGATGCTCATCATATTTGGAGAGCTCATCCAGTCTGACATTGACATTGTCATTCTCATCCAGCTCATCGATGAACTGAATCTTGGTCGGGTCTGCGAAAGTGTCGCCGCCGATAGCATCGCTGGGGCAATCAAATTCGGCCGGTACATTATTGTAGCCGTAATGGGCGCTGACAGGCGCAAAGTAATCAGGATCGCGCTTATAGATAGCGCCGACACCGATACCGCCATCCAATTCACGGGCAATACCGTCATTATTGCGCTCAGGATACTCGCCGGAGTCAACGAAGAAGCCCTGCTCGACAGCATCATAATAGCCGCCGACTTCCAGGATCTCCTCCATAAAGAGAATTGCTCTCTCCTTGAGCTCTCTGACTGTGTCTCCCAGCGGACCGTCACGGTCGATCTTAACCATGGTACGCAATCCGTCCATACCGTTCAAAGCCTGACGTGCAGTATTGACTGCATTGGCGTTAAAGTAATGCCAAGGTACGTTACGGCCTTCGTCCGGTGTGATGGTGGATTGAATATCTGCAGAAGTCAGACGTGAGATCATCATGTTCAGGGTATGGGTTACTGAAGCTTCACGTGTCTCGGACTCCATATATTTGGTATTCTGCTGAGCACGGATCTTATAGTTACGGAAGAAGTCACGCAGTGCAACCGCATAGGGCAGGTCAAGGCGCATACAAGGTGCGGGCGGCGCTGTAGGCGGAACGCTTGACAGAGCAATATTCTCGGGCAAGATGCCGCACTTGACGGAGAAAGCGGTATTGATAGCATGCTGAACCATCAGTTCAGGCATGACTTTCCAGGCTTCCATCGCAGTAGCGTTGGCATTATGGGCACCGTCAATCTGCAACATACCACCGTAGGCCAGGATTTTCTTGCTTTCGCAAGCATCAATAAAGCTGCGGCGCATATTAATATTTCTATAGAGTACGTTGTACTGCGGATCCTGGTGAACACCGGATACACCTTCTTCAACAAACATGACAGCGATATCAGGACCGGCCACACCGGAAACATATGAATGGAAGTTGATCGGACGGCCAACTTCGTCTTCAATCAGATCGAGTGCTCTTCTGGTGGCACGGCACTGTTTACGGGTTACGGCGATACCGCCGATACCCTGAGTTGTGCCCTCCAGCAATGAGTCGATATGTGACTGACCGGCAGTACGAATAACCATGATATGGTCGGCACCCTGCCAGGCACACATGCGCATACGACGGATATCGTCTTCAAAGCGACCGGAAGCGATTTCAGTGGTGATAACACAGTCCGGCTGCGGATCAATATAGCCGAAGCCACGGCTTCCGGGCAGCGGTACTGAATTCTTCAGGGAGTCCGAAGTCTCCAGATAAACAAAATCACCGATCTTTCTTTCGACATTGCGGTTATCGCGCCAATGCCAAGGACGACGCGGTGAATGATAGTTCTCCAGACCATCGAGAATTTCTCTTAGATCAATTTTCTTATTGATATCGAGCTTGATATTGGTCTCTCTGGCGCGTGGATCTTTTTTATTTGTACTCATTGTGCCACCTCCTCAAACAGACCATCAACCTCTTCCCAATACTTGCCATTAGCCAGTCCTACGCCAACTTCACGATAGGGCAGATCCAGCTTTTTGCTCAATCTCCAAACGACATTGCCGGCACCTTTGCCCATCAGGCCGCGCTCCATTACACCATTAACAATCGGACCAGCCTCCAGACTGGAAAAGCCCATGCGCAGGAGAATGCTGCGCTCAACTGCCGGAGTAGTATTCTCACGGCCCTCTTGAAGCATCGGGGCCACAATCCGATCGGTCAGTTCCCAGAAATACTGGAAGAGTTCTTCATCTGTCTTATCGGCTAGATGTGCACGACGTTCTTCAAAACTCTTTCTTTCTGACATTTGTTCCTCCTTGTCTCATTAGTAAATTAACAGAAGACAGGAAGAAGCCCGGTAGCCCGGGCTGCTTCCGTCTCAGGCTCAATTAATTATTTCTTCAGTTCTGCCAAGAGTTCTTTGGCCTCATCGACAGTTACGCCGGCTTCGTCTGCCATATATTGCAGCTCAACAGCAGAATACTCTCTGTCTTCCTTAGCAATATTTCTCAGATTGGACAGGCGCAGACGCTTCATATCGTTGAAACGCAGCTTGATCTTTGAGGGATCGGACGGCAGGATGATGTTTTTGCCCGGAACATCATCATCCGGATCGCCGAATTTGATCTCAATGCCGTTCTGTCTGGCAAAGGTCAGCTGGGGCATCGGATGCTTGCCGGCGCCGGTGTACTCGGTCTCCTGAACGACGATAACATTATCCTCGGGCAGTGTGGAAGCTAGTGCCACAGCAGCTGCCAGTGATGTGTTGCCTGCGGGTCCTCTCTCGATACCTTCGAGAGCTGCCAGCATTTCCGTCACATAGAAGACTTCGCCCTGCTTAACCAGCAGATACTCGTCGATATAGCGCAGAGGACGGGCGGCGTTGCGCGGCACGTCACATCTGTCAGGCAGAGTGGTGAACGGGATTCCGAAGCCGGTATGACCGGTTGTAAAGGACTTGCGGTTAAAGTCACTGTCAGAAGCCATGTGCAAACCGGAGAGATCAACCGAAACGGCATAGATCTTGGTGTCTTTGGCACCGGCCTTCTTCACACCTCTGGCGGTACCTGTGAGATTGCCGCCGCCGGCATTGGTGACGAGAACATAATCAGGATCCTTGCCGAGGCGGGCGCGGGTCTGCTCAACGATCTCATAACCCAATGTCTCAACACCGGCGATTGCTGCCGGCACATAGAGCGAGGCATTATAAAAACCGGTAACTTCAAGCAGACGCAGGTCTTCGTAGAAGAGCTCCGGTCCGACTGTCATCTGCACAACTTCAGCACCCAGTGCTTCACAGGCGCGCTGTTTTTCCAGAATCTCCGGCTGTCCGACAAATTTGCTGTCATAGCATTCCTGCACGATGATGCACTTCAAGCCGAGCTTGGCCGCCATGCAGGCGACGGCTGCACCGTAGTTACCGCTGGTAGCTGCGATAACGCCTTTGTAGCCAAGTTTTTTTGCTTCATGGACTGCCAGAGCGGCACGACGAGCTTTAAAGCTGCCTGAGGGATTGCAGGCTTCGTCTTTGACAAAGATACGGGCTCCCTTACCCGGTCCACCAATCTTGGCGGCAAGAGCTGTGAAGTTCTTGAGCTCCAATAGCGGAGTATTGCCAACGTCCATGCTCTTCTGGATAGCCTTAATTTCGTCTATGGAGTAGCCGACATCAGACATCATCTTCTCATAATCAAAAGCTACGCCCTCTAGCTCATACTTATCGTAGTCGATACCGACAGCGCTCAGCATAATTTCGGAACGACGGCCCATTACTGCTGCATATGACATATCTTTTCCTGGCATTTATTCTTCTCCTTCAAATACAAATTCCCGCACATCTTCGTGAGCCTTCATCAGCTCAGGTACTACTTTGCCGTAAGTATGGGTCGGGGAAACTTCGCGAGTGGTCAGGATACCCTTAACTTCGCGTCCGATAACTGTCTTGATTGTGACTTCATCACCTGCATTGGCTGATTCATCTTCAAGATATCCTTTGTACAGAGCGATGAAAGAAACTTCCTTAGTGTCGTCCGGTACCTGAGGTGCTCTCTCGTCAGGTGTCAGGATCTCAACTTCAACTACCACATAGTCGCCTTTCTTGAAACCGTAGCCGGCAAAGCGATCGGTTACGAGCTGATCACGGAAGTCTCCCATGATGCAGCGCGGCACCGGCAGATCCAGCATGGTCTTGAGACCAGGAGCGGCAGTCAAGGTCTGAGGAATCATATTGACGACCATGGCAATGGTGCCGATTCCGCCGGGTGTTTCAGGCTTAATCTGCATATTCATGTCATAATCGCCGGTATGAATGGTGATATAGTCTCCTGTGTCAGTATTAGCATCTTCCGGACAAATCTGCTGCGGATGATCCAAATGGATAAAGGTTTCGCCATTGGCCTTGCGGGCAAAGATCTGCTGGCGGATACCGGCGAGATTACCTGTTTTGGCTTCGCCATATTTGGACTTACGATCAACCTCAGTAATGATGGGATCCTTGGTGATCTCCTGCTCGGCGATCTCTACTCCCATTCCTGCTGCGATCATACCGACGGATTCGGGGAAACCAACGTGTCCGGCCAGATCATCAATTGCCATGCGGCGCTCAAACTCGGCCATAGTGATACCAACGCCCTGTTCATGCATTACGGCGGCGCCGAAGGGTGCTAGGTCATTGACGCGAGCTGCCTCAATCGACAGAACCTGCTCGCATGTTCCTGTCAGTGCAAGTATGAGATAGTCGAGCACGAAACCCGGGTTAATGCCTGTGCCCAAGACAGTGACGCCATGTCTCTTGGCAAGAACGTCAATCTCTTTGGCTTCCGCTGGGAACTGAGCCTGCGGCCAGGCCATCTCTTCAGCGGTAGAAATCACATCCATGCCAAGTTCAATGCAGTGAACCAGCTTGTCCATCTGTGCCTTGACGAAGCTATCTGTAGCCAGAATGGCGATATCGCAGCTACCGGGATAGAAAACTTCATTTTCATCAGCTGTGATCTTAACCTCAGGACGATTTCCTCTCTCGAGATCAAGCAGCTCATACATGTCTTTGCCGACAATTTTGTCCCATTTGTCACAGACACCTGTAACGACGATACCTTTCTTGGAAGCGATCATCTTAGCGATACCGCTGCCCATGGCGCCGAAGCCCCAAATTCCAACTCTGATTTCTTGCATAATGTTCCTCCTTATGCTTTTTAGTTAATTTAATATCTATATCGAATCAGATATATCTACCTTTTCTCAAGCAGTCCTTTCACCGAAATATTTCCAGTCAAAGCGACCACAGAATAATATCTCTTAACATTCATATATATTACCATACTGTTACAGGTAATATCCAGCCGCCGTCAGGGTTTTCCTAACCTAAATCACAAGCTTTCTACACTGTTAGTCGACACAGGATCAACTGAACATTTTTATCTGTCACAGTAGCATTCGTTGGCACAGCAAAATGCCCATTTGCTTACAAAAAAAGTAGTGTCAGCTGCATAGAGTTTAAGAAATTACCACTAATTATAATAACAAAGACAGCTTCTAAAATAAAGGGCCGATTAGTCGCGCCGGATCGGCATCGACATACAGCGCGGACCGCCTCTGCCACGGGATAGTTCGCTGGAAGAAATGCGCAGCAATTGGATGCCGACTTCTTCCAAAATACGATTAGTCACATGATTCCTGCTGTAAACAATAACCTTGCCCGGAGCAATCGCCAAGGTATTCGAACCATCATTCCACTGCTCGCGCTGGGCATCGATCGGATCACCGCCTCCACATTGGATCAGCTTGACCTGATCAGCTGCCAGATAACCGGCCAGGATTTGTGACAATTCACCCTGCTTGAGCCGGGATCTAATCTCTTTACCTTGTCTGGAAAGTTCATAAATTTCCAGCGAAGCTTCGATCTCAGGATGAATTGTGAAGACATTGCTGTCAATCATGGTGAAAACTGTATCAAGATGCATGAAAGCCCGCTTGGTCGGGATTTTCATCGCCAGAATATATTGATATCCGGTTTCTTCGTTGAGCAGATTCTCCGCCAGAAGTTCAATCGCCTGGATTTTTGTTCTTTCGCTAATGCCAACAGCCAGAACATGCTCGTTGAGAACCAGAATGTCTCCACCCTCAAGCGAATAAGGATATGTGCGCTCATAATAGCGAGGCAGGCCGGCAAAATCCGGATGATAATTGAACAGATATTCCCCGATTAGCGTTTCCCGCTGTCTGGCATTAGTATACATACGGCTTAGAGAGACTCCTTTGCCGATAAAACTGAAAGCATCGCGGGAAAAATATAGATTGGGCAGAGGATCCAGCAGCATCAGCTGTTCCGCAGGCGGTGGCTGAGGCAATTTAACCGGTATATCGTCGCTGACATTACGGATGCCGGCAATCAGCAGATCAGCCAGCTCCTGTGAATCAGTTATATTGGTCAACCATTCGGTCAGAGGCGGGATATTGGGAGTAGCAATGGCATCTTCTTCCAGGAATTCACGTACAAAATTTGTGCGCAACTCCGGATCTTCCAGCACATCCGCCAACAACTGTTCGATATAGATGGTCTCCACACCGCAACTGCGCAGAGCATCCGCGAAAGCATCATGTTCCACGCCGGCCAGATGAGCATCAGGCAAATCATCAAATAATAATCGGTCTTTATTGGTTGGCGTTAAATTATCGATTTCTTTACCGGGTCTATGCAATAGAACTTGTTTCAGCCCGGTAATTTCCGAATACACATGAACACCCGTTGGTTTAATCATGCTCCCCTCCTGCGGAAACTCTTCTAATATTTAAGTTGTACGAGTTATCTTTTCTGCTTCCCGGCGTATTATCCCCTCGATAATACGCAATATACATACAGTGAATATCTGAAATCATTATCACATGGATTGCCGGGACTGGCAAGAAAGCAAATCAGAAGCTTGAGTTAGCAGGATTATGGATTTATGGCGAGTGTTATTTGTCAGTTTTTACAAAAAATATATTATTCAGAACTGCAGTTTGGCCTGTTTTTTCTGTTCGAGGCGAGCTTCAACAATCATATCTTTGACTTTCATCAGGCGGGTCAGATTGCCGCGTTCATTCTCTTCCATCTTCATAGTAATCGAGGCGATCAGCTCCAACAGCTCAGGGATCAGAACATATTCCAGCGAGTTGACGCGACGGCGGGTCCGTTCAATTTCCATCGCCATCAACATGGCCTGATTTTCTTTTTCTGCCAGCTCCAACAGTAACGGAAAGACTTCACGCAAGGCGTCGATTGCCTGATCCAGTTCGCCGGATACTGATGTCATGCCATAGGGCAGGTCACCACTGCCCAAAGCTAGCTTGACCGCATCCGCATCCGTTTCGTCTTCATTGCCGGCTGATGGCAGCTTGAATACCGGCGAAATCACGCTCATGGTATTGACCTCGGAAACTTCCAGTTGCAGCGGCGGCAATCCGGTCAGCAGTGCCGATTCAACCACAGCAGCCTGCATGGTTGCCCGAGCAAGCACCATTTCTTGATTGGCCTTATCGAGCAGATCCTCAACTCGAATGCGCAGATCGGCCGTCGTGCGCACCAGATCCAGGAACAGCCGCATCAGCTCGTCGCGTTTATCTTTTAAGAGTTTATGACCGCGACGAGCAGTCCGCAGCTGATCCTTCAGCTTCAGTAATTCCATGCGGTTGGGATTGACGCGACGCTTGGCCATGCTCAGCCCTCCCGCTGCTCGATATAGTATTGTTCAATGAAACTGTCGCGGATGCGCTTGAGTTCGTTCTTGGGCAGGATCGACAGCAGCTCCCAACCCAGGTTCAAAGTTTCTTCAATTGTACGATTGGTCGTAAATCCTTGAGAGACATATCTCTCTTCAAATTCGTCAGAGAATTTGGCATAGATACGATCTACTTCCGACAGCGCTTCCGCACCTAGGATGATCTCCAGTTCCTTCGCATCCTTGCCGCGGGAATAAGCGGCAAATAACTGATTCATAGTGTCGGCATGATCAGCGCGTGTTTTGCCGGTGCCGATGCCCTTATCTTTAAGGCGTGATAATGAGGGCAGCACATCGACCGGCGGGCGCAAGCCCTTGCGCAACAGTTCACGGCTCAATATAACCTGTCCCTCAGTAATATAACCCGTGAGGTCGGGAATCGGGTGGGTTTTATCCTCATCAGGCATAGTTAGAATCGGCACCAATGTGATGGAGCCGCGGTTGCCCTTAATTCTGCCCGCCCGCTCATAGAGGCTGGCCAGGTCAGTGTAGAGATATCCCGGATAACCGCGTCGGCCCGGAACTTCTTTGCGGGCTGCCGAAATCTCGCGCAGAGCTTCCGCATAATAAGTAATATCCGTCATCAGGACCAGTACATGCATCTCCAGGTCGAAAGCTAAATACTCGGCGGCAGTCAGTGCCATGCGGGGTGTGGATATACGCTCAATCGCCGGGTCGTCGGCCAGATTGATGAACATGACCGCTCGTTCAATGGCGCCGGTATTCCTGAAGTCGCTGATGAAGAAGTCCGACTCTTCAAAGGTGATACCCATTGCAGCGAAGACGACAGCAAATTCGTCTTCGGTATTTAGAACCTGGGCTTGCCTGGCGATCTGTGCCGCCAGCATATTATGCGGCAGACCGGAGGCAGAAAATATGGGCAGTTTCTGACCGCGCACCAGGGTATTGAGGCCATCAATGGCAGATACTCCTGTCTGGATAAACTCATTGGGATAGTCTCGGGCTGCCGGATTGATCGGCGTACCGTTGATATCGCGCATTGCTTCCGGAATCAGTGCGGGACCGCCGTCGATCGGACGACCCATGCCGTCAAAGACACGTCCGAGCAAATCGCGGGAAACAGCCAGTTCTTGACCTCGTCCCAGAAAACGGACTTTGGATTCATCGACATTGATACCGATTGAGCTCTCAAATAACTGCACCAGCGCATCTGTACCATCAATCTCCAGTACTTTACAATGCCTGACCTCACCGTTGGGCAACTCAATTTCAGCCAATTCATCAAATTTGACGTTTTCAACGCCGCGCACCAGCATCAGAGGGCCGGCAACTTCTTCAATCGTACGATATTCTCTTGCCATTTCTATCTGCCTCCAAGATTAAGAGCTGACAGCTCCCGAGTCATTTGCGCATTCAGCTCGGCCGCGCGATCGACGATCCGGTCTTCGGGTACCATTTTTAGACGTGCGAGCTCGTCTCGAACCGGCATCTCTTCAAGTTTGTGGTACTGTACGCCATTCGCAAGCGCCTTCGTCGCTTCGTAATACCAAGTCATCAGCAATTCCAGCATCCGGTGCTGTTTCTCAAGTGAGGTAAAAGTATCGATCTCATCAAAGGAATTCTGATGTAGAAAATCTTCGCGCAAGGAGCGGGCAGCTTCCAGCTTCAAGCGATCGCCGTCGGAGAGGGCATCGTGGCCAATCAGACGGACAATCTCTTCCAGTTCGGATTCCTCTTGCAGTAACTTCAGTGCATCCTGGCGTAATGTACTCCAGCGCGGAGTGACATTTTCATTCATCCAGCGGTCGATCTTATCGCTGTAGAGAGAATAGCTGGTCAGCCAGTTGATGGCCGGGAAGTGGCGTCTGTAAGCCAGAGCTGAATCAAGACTCCAGAAAACTTGCACAATTCTGAGAGTTGACTGTGCTACCGGGTCGGAGAGGTCACCGCCGGGCGGCGAAACGGCACCGATAGCGGTCAGGACGCCCAGGCGATCATCACTGCCCTGGCAACGGACCATGCCGGCTCGTTCATAAAAGTTGGCGAGTCTGGAGCCCAGGTAAGTCGGGTAGCCTTCTTCACCCGGCATTTCTTCCAGTCGGCCGGACATCTCGCGCAAAGCCTCTGCCCATCTCGAGGTGGAATCAGCCATGATGGACACCGAATAGCCCATATCGCGGAAATATTCAGCTATGGTGATGCCGGTATAGATGGAGGCTTCGCGGGCGGCCACGGGCATATCCGATGTATTGGCAATCAGGATGGTTCGCTTCATCAAGGGTTCACCGGTTTTCGGATCATCGAGACGGGGGAATTCATTAAGGACGTCCGTCATCTCATTGCCACGCTCGCCGCAGCCGATATAGACTACGACATCAGCCTCGGCCCATTTGGCCAGCTGATGCTGAATCACGGTCTTACCGCTGCCGAACGGTCCGGGAACAGCTGCTGTGCCACCTTTTGCCACGGGGAAGAAAGTGTCGATGATGCGCTGGCCTGTGATCAAAGGTTCAGCGGGAGAAACTTTCTCTTTATAGGGGCGTCCGATCCGCACCGGCCATTTCTGCATCAGAGACAGTTCATGCCTCACACCTTTGTCATCTTCCAGCAGACCTATCGTATCAGTCACTTTATAGCGACCGCTTTTGAGCTCAATAATCTTACCGCTTAAATTAGGGGGTACCATGATGCGGTGTGCCAACAGTACGGTCTCTTGAACAATGCCCAGAACATCCCCGCCAATCACTGTGGCACCCGGCTCAAGCTCAGCCTCAAACTCCCATTCTTGTTCGCGGTCCAGAGCGTAAGCAAAAGCGCCGCGTGTAATATTGCTGCCCTCGGTCTCAACCAGCTTGTCCAGAGGGCGCTGGATACCGTCAAAGATACCGCTGATCAGGCCGGGACCCAGTTCAACTGACAGTGGTGAACCGCGCGATACTACTTCCTCGCCCGGACCCAGTCCTGCCGTTTCCTCATAGACCTGTATGGAAGCTTCATCACCATGCATCTCAATGATTTCGCCAATCAGTTTTTTATCGGATAC
Source organism: Clostridiaceae bacterium (assembly GCA_012519085.1). Lineage (GTDB taxonomy): Bacteria > Bacillota > Clostridia > Saccharofermentanales > DTU023 > UBA1046. The sequence goes on along the minus strand of JAAYQX010000034.1, from coordinate 2,565 downwards.
TTCGACTACATCATACATTTCAGCATCGCGCATCCCCTTGGCGATGACCAGAGGACCTGATACCTTAATGATTTTGCCTCGACTTCGATTATCCATCGGACCCTCCCAGATTTATCTAATATCGCCCAGCAAGTCGATGCCTGTAGCTTTGCGCACCGCTCCCCTGAGCTGCTCTTTGCCAATATTGGTTTTTTCTTTAGCTGACGGTATCAGGATAATAGCCGGAATCCTGTGTTGGCGCCGCTCCTCAATAAAGCTTTGCACGGAGGAATCTATTGCCAGCGGTTCCGTCAGGAATACGATAGCGTATTCCTCATCTACCATCAGTTGAAGTGCGTCCAGCACTTCGTCCGGCTTTGTTACCGGCTTCACAGTCATGCCGAGAGCACGGTAGCCGATAATGCTGTCAAGATCGCCAATCACGCCAACTTTATGCATCTGCTACCTCCAGTCCGGATAGCTGCTTCGTCGCAGCGTCTTGACCCGCGCCTCGGGCAGGCGGTTCCGCAATGCCGATAGGGCTATGCGGATATTCTTCATTTCCATCTCGCGACCGAATAAATAGGCCAGAGTAATTTCAGGACCATTCAGGCTTTTTCCGCCTTCATGAATATGTTGCATCAAAAGTTCATCCCCCGCGCTGCTGTAGGCGGAAGAAACACCCGGATTGCCGTATTCTTCCACAAAACCGGCCAGACTTCTGTAACTGCTACGGATTAGATGCCATTTCAGTTCCCCACTCCCCATATCCAAAGCCTTTTTTAACCAGCTGTGGCTAAGTTCTCCCGCCGGCAACAAGCTATCGGCAAACAGCTTAGCACCCAGATTCCTGAGCCTTGACCGCAACAGTGTCTCCAGATTGATCAGATCACGCCTTAGTATCAACCATTCTGTCAGCCAGGCGTTTTTAAGTTCCGAAACCTGTTCCAAGGCTCTCTGATGTAAACCTTTATCAATGGTCAGATCTATTCTGGCAGCATCATAGCTGGCAGTATAGGCAGCTTCCGCCTCTCGCGCCAGAACAGGAATCCATTCCGGCAAGCGGCGGAAATCGTCTTCCTGAACTGCCCGGCTCAGATGCTCCGGATCTACTTGTGCCGGCTTAAGCATTAGATAACTGAGTTCGGCAAATGTCCGAGGGTGCTCAGCCGCCAGCTTTTCTTTCAGCAAGGTTTTCAGATTCTGACCATCAGTGAAAGACAGCAGTAACTCGCGATAACGTTCGTCGGGGGCAACTTCGGACAAAATCCGATCCAGTCTGACTTTCTCAGCCTCCAACGCCGGTTCGATTTCTCCCTGCTGATAACCATATTCCACCAGCACATGAGACAAGGCATCTTCATCCGGAGCCATGAACATACGATCCTGGCCTTCCCGCCCCATCAGGCCCATCTCTAAAGCCCGGATGCGGCCGGTAGCATAACGCCAGGGAGTGGATTTTTTGTAGTTTTTAGGCAATTTAGACATCTTTAGTCTTTCTCTAGCAACTCTGCCGCCAGCTGAGCCAGCTCCGCTCTTGAGTTGCGAACAGCCAGATCATAAGTGAGATTATCCTCAATCCTACCTTGCCGGACTACAAGTCCGGCTCTGAAATTTCCAGCAGCCGAAGCTAAGGTGAATTTGTCACCTAATTTTTCGAGCAAGGACGGCCCCAGTTCCTGATCCGTTTCCGGCAGCATAATCTCGCCACCCGTCAATTCCCTTGACTTGATCATCTGAAGATAGCGGTCAATTTTCACCTCAGCCGGATCAGATGCAAGTTTATCCAGAGCTGCCTCGATCAGGTCCTCGACTTGAAGTTGCCGTTTCTGGAGATTGTCTTTCCTGTGCTCCGAACGAACCAGACTTTCTCCGCGCGCCAGTATATTAGCAGCATCTTCCTTGGTTCGGGTGCGGCTATTCTCCAGAATTTCGTCGGCGGTAGTTTCAGCGGCGGCAATCATATCCTCTGCTTTTTCTTCCGCTTCCGCCTCAATTCGGGCAGAGGTTGCTTGGGCATCGGAGATAATGCGAGCAATAATCTTGTCAAGACCTTCCATAGGCTGATCCATCATTTGATATTGAGCACTGCAAGTACGGTGGCCAACAGGGCAAGAATCGCATAAGTCTCAACCATGGCGGCCAGAATAATGCCTTTGGCCTGTTGATCCGGTCTTTGTGCAACCAGCGCAATACCCGCTTCGGAAACTTTCCCCTGATATATGGCGGAGAAGTAGCCAACAAGGGTGATAGGCATCGCTGCCAGGAAATACAGGAGACCGGTCTGCCAGCTGATAGCATAATTGCCAGCCAAGAGACCGGATGAGCTCATAATCATGAACCAGCTCAAAAGTCCGTAGATACCCTGTGTGCCGGGCAAGGCCTGCAAAATCAGCATTTTACCAAATTTGTCGGGATCTTCCGACAGAACACCGGCGGCAACTTCGCCTACGCTACCTACGGCCTTGGCGGATCCTATGCCGGGTAGAGCAGCAGCTAAACTGGCGCCCAACAAAGTAAGTCCCGGTCCGATCAATTCTGCAAAACTCATAATTTCCTCCATCTATGTCTTTCTCAATCCGGCTT
>JAAYQX010000033.1 GCA_012519085.1 Clostridiaceae bacterium | reverse complement strand
TATCTCATGGGCGGTCAAGTCGGCATCGGCACTGTGCTGTCCGCCCTCCTGCTCGGCCCTACCCTCAGCATAATCTTCAGGCTCCACAAATACGAATCCGGTCATGCGCCCCATGAGAACCTGCTCACAACTTTGCGCAAGTTCTTTACTAGCTCATCTAATTAACCCGTTTGGAGCTTATCCTTCAAAGCTTCTTGCAGCGTTTGAGGATGTTTCCCGAAATTGTAATTCCAGAAGCTAATTCCGTTTGACAAAAACTGAGCGGGAGTATAGTATTATCTAGCATGTGCGCCAGTAGCTCAATTGGATAGAGCGTCTGACTACGGATCAGAAGGTTCCGGATTCAAGTTCTGGCTGGCGCGCCAGAGAACCCCCGAGGCATTGGCACCGGGGGTTTTATAATATCTTCAATCTACAGCCGCACAACCAATTCCACTGGGCAATGATCCGAGCCCATCACATCGGCATGGATTGCCGCCGAGACCAGTTTATCTTCCAGACAATCGGAGACGAGGAAATAATCGATTCTCCACCCTGCGTTCCGCTCTCTAGCCCTGGTAATGAAGCTCCACCAGGTGTAGGCGCCTTCGACATCGGGGTAGAAATATCTGAAAGTATCGATGAAACCGGAATCCAGTAATTTGCCAAACTTCTCCCGCTCCTCATCGGTGAAGCCGGCATTGCGGCGATTGGGACCGGGATTTTTGAGATCGATCTCCTTATGTGCGACATTCAGGTCACCGCAGACAATAACGGATTTTGCGGCCTTGAGTCCTAACAGATAGTCGCGAAACAGCTCCTCAAATTCCATCCGCCCGTCCAGCCTGGCCAGCTCGTTTTGCGAATTGGGAGAATAGACATTGACCAGATAAAAACCCGGATATTCCAAGGTCAACACCCTGCCCTCACTGTCAAATTCCTCATTGCCCATGCTGCGTGAGACCGAGAGCGGATCCTCTTTGGCCAAAGTCAGAGTGCCCGAGTAGCCACGGCGCTCCGCATTGTGCCAAAAGGCCTTATAAGGTGAAAAATCGAATTCGACCTGATCCGGATACGCTTTTATCTCCTGCATACAGATGAAATCCGCTTCATTGCCATCGAAATATTCCGTAAAATTATTTTTACGAATCACCGCCCGCAAGCCATTCACATTCCAGGATTGCAATTTGATTGTCTTTTGCTTCTGATCCACAATCGATCTCCTCTCTCATATCGCCTTTCATCTTATATTAATTATCGGCTCTATTGCCAGCATCCTTGTTACCTCCGGAGTGACACTAACAAGCCAATTTGCTAATCACTCACTACCGGGCAATTCCCGCAGTAACCCTAACATGCCAATTCCCCAACCAGATGCGAAAGCTCAGCTTTAACCTCCGCCACAGTTGTCACCGTCATCAGACGCTGCCGGTAAGCCGCAGCTCCGGGCAGGCCTTTAGTATAGCCGGCCAATTGCTTGCGCATCTCACGGACAGCCGGCTCCTCACCCAATAGTTCCGTCAGCCCGGCCAGATGTCTCAGGATCGTCTGTTCCCAGACTGTAATACTGCTGCCATCCGCCAAGTCAACCCTGGTGCGCAAGGCACGCTCCCGCCCCAATAAAAGAGGAGCAGCGGCATCATTACCGGCCGGAGCATCGACCTTTGCATCAGAAACAGTATCCCCTGTCAGTGCCCCGATTATATCGGCGAAAATCCAGGGATTACCTCGGGCAGCCCGCCCGATCATAAAGCCGTCTGCCCCAGTCAGCTCCGCCATCCTGATCACAGCTTGCGGCGAATCGAGATCGCCATTGCCAATGACCGGTATCTCCACGGCCTCTTTCACTTCCCTGATTACATCCCAGTCCGCCTGGCGGCCGTACATCTGAACTAGAAGCCGGGGATGCACCACAATCCCGGCCACCCCCACAGCCTCCAGTCGTCTGACAAAATCAGGCAGCTCCTGCATCTTCGCCCGGCAGCCCGATCTGATCTTGACAGTAACCTGCTTGCCATGGCTTTCCGCCGCGCGCACAGCAGCAGAACAAATCTCCACAGCCAATTCAGGCGTCTCCAGCAAAGCAGCGCCGGCCCCGGTCTTTACCACTTTCTTCACCGGACAGCCCATATTGATATCGACGAAGGCGCTATCACAGGTGTCCTCATGCTCTAAAATCAGTTTAACAGCATACTCGAAATCAGATGGGTCAGCGCCAAACAGCTGAATCCCCACCGGTTTTTCCGCATCTGTCATCTCCAGATAGCGATACTGTTTCGTCAGCTTCGGATCATAGCGAAGGCCTCGCGCTGAAACCAGCTCCGTAACAGACCAGGCAGCCCCCTGCTCCCTGCAGAGCAGACGAAAGGGCCAGGACGTAGTGCCTGCCAGCGGCGCCAGAGACAGATTATTCTCCATCCCGACACCGGCAAAAAGGAGAGGTCGGATAATCTTACTGGACATAGACCCATTATAACCGCCGCCGGACAAATTTGAACATTAGACAGTAGCACTCTAAGAACAGAGCCAAACTAATTTGTATTTCAGTAGGCTGATAGGCTAGAATCTGAATAATAAATACTTTGTATTGTCCATGCAGACAGAGGGGAAAAATGGCAAAACTTTATTTCCGCTACGGCGCAATGAATTCGGGTAAGACAACAGCCCTGATGCAGGTTGCTTTCAATTATGAAGAGCGCGGCATGCACATTGTCCTCTTAAAACCGAGCTCAGATACCAAGGGTAGAGATGTGGTTATCAGCCGCCTGGGCATTGAGCGCAAAGTTGATGCCTTGGTAACCGCTGAAGATAATGTCAGAGATATTGTCAGTGATTTCAACCGGCGTCGCGAAATTGCCTGTGTCCTGGTCGATGAAGCTCAGTTTCTCTCCGCCGAACAAGTTAAACAACTGCTAGATGTGGCAGTCTTGGACGATATACCCGTGATTTGTTACGGACTGAGAGTGGATTTCCGTCGCGAAGGCTTCCCGGGCAGTATCCGGCTCTTACTGCTGGCGCATTCCATCGAAGAATTGAAAACAATCTGCCGTTGCGGCCGCAAAGCCATTTTTAACGGACGCATGGTCAACGGCAAATTCGTCTTCAGCGGCGAGCAAATCGCTATTGATGGCGAAGACGAAGTCAGCTATGAATCACTTTGCGGCCAATGCTACGAACGCGAGCTGCAAAAAGCTCAGACTGAATAATCTAAAAATATCTCCTAAAGCAAAAAATCCCCCCGCCTGCTCAGACGGGGGATTTTAATTACAGTTTATGTCGTTAAACCAGGCTTTTATTGATTCTCAGGCTTAGAGTCTGTATCAGGTGCCGGTGCCGGCGCCGGTTCTGATGCCGGATAGTTCTGCGCCGGATAGTTCTGTCCGGTGTACTGCGTCTGTGGGTTATAGTATTGCTGTTGTGTACCATATCCCTGAGGCTGCTGGTAGTATTGTGAACCGTAATATGGCTGCTGCTGCTGTTGGGCTTTCTTACTGACTGCCTTCTTAGCTTTCCTTAGAGTGCTCTTCAAAATCAGGATGAAGATTAGCCCCAGCAAGGCCAAGGCTGCCAGCTCAACAATTATATAAGTCCGCATCGGTGATCCTTCATGAGCTGCCCAGATAGTGATACTATCTTCAAAGAAAGTAGCTATCGTACCAAACAATGCAAGTAATAAGACCGCCAGAGCAAAAATAAAGGCAAACACTTGGACCACAGTTGCTGCTGCCGCAAATGACTTAGCTGTCTTAAGCTTTTGAGATTTGACGGAACCTACCAGAGCAAAGATTCCGGCTCCGATAAACAGAAGTCCGCTCACAAAGAAGGTAATTAATTTCAAAAGATGGGCTAGAGTATAGAGACCAAAGGAAGTTGAGATATCGAAAGAGCTGCCAATGGCACTGAATATATCTTTATACCGTGGTCCCGTAAACATAGTGACGATATAAAACACCAGGAAAGCAAGGCCAAAGAGCAGAGTAATCACCGCTGCGACTTTCAGCGCTGCATTACCTGATGTTTCTGCTTGCTGATACTGCGGTTGACTTGCTGCCGGCTGCTGCCAATACTGACCCTGCTGGCTATAGGCGGCTTGTTGCTGATAATACTGACCCGTCTGCGGATCATAGTATCCCTGTTGTTGTCCATACGGTTGTTGAACATATTGGCCGGTCTGCGGGTCATAATAGCCCTGCTGGCCGGAATTATTAGGCTGCTGGCCATATTGCTGATCGCTCATAAAACACCTCTTTCTAAAGTCTTATCATCAGGCCTCTATAAAGCATTTTAGCAAACAAAAGCCCCTTCCAGCAATATGAATAAGTTAATTTATAGAAAAGCCCCGTTAACTGCAAATTTGTTCTGCTATTCACCACATTCATCATGGTATTTATGTTCATGACAAACAGAACCGGTGGTTTCGAGTTCACCTTTCAGGTATTTTTCTACAGCAGTCTGCGCCGCCCCTGATGCTCCAACTACAACTTCAATATCTCTTTCATTAAAAATCGCAATCGCGCCTCCGCCCATACCGCCGCTGATAATGACATTTACACCATGATCGGCGAGGAAATTGGGCAAAAAGCCCGGTTTATGTCCGGGATTGGCAAGCGTTTCGCTTTTAATAATTTGATTTTCTTCAGTATCAAAAAACATAAATTCCGCGCAACGTCCAAAGTGCTCGGCTACCATCCCATTGTCACTTGCTACAGCAATTTTCATCATTATAAACCTCCAAAATTATTTCTAATATTCTATAACCGGAACCGGCTCAAATCACTTGCCAGCAAAAGCTCTGTCATGTGCGTGATCTAAATCTAAGGACAATCAGATTGTAATTACACTGCCTGTCGAAAGATAATCTATTCGATCGCCCATAACAGCTTTCAGTCTGTTATATGGCTCTATGCCCGTGCAATGGCCGGTATAAAACTTCGCCCTTGTTCCCAGAAGATATTTGCCAATTCTATCTATCATGGCCAAGTCCTCACTGCCTCCGGAGTGGCCGGCCAGATGGAAGCCTCCGATCACATAATCGGGTCTGCGTCCCTTAATAGAATAAAAATGCTCAAGAATATTGATAATGCCATTATGAGCACAGCCTGTTATTAAGAGGGACTTCCCTTCTTCCTCGATAATGAGATTTTGCTCATGATCAAAGGTATCCGCTACCATTTCTCCCTGCTGCTCTTTGAGCAAGCCTCTATTTGACTGCGGACGCGGTTCCTTTTGAGCAACATTCGAGAATATTTGCATACCATCGCTGATCAGAAAGCTATCTGTAGTAAGTACGATCTGTTTGTTTTGTCTCAGAGCGTCATCAAGGCCTATATACTCTATTCCATCATGGGCACGAACAGCATAATATCTGCCGAAAGCAAGCTCATGTATAAAGACCTGAGCCTTGGTATTCTCTGCGAAAAATGTTTTAAGTCCTCCGCCATGATCATAATGTCCATGGGAGATTACAAGGAAATCAATCTCCGCGATATTCACATCCAACTTCTTCGCATTCCGCAGAAATAATTCGCTTGCGCCTACATCAAACAATATCTTATTGGTCTTGGTTTCTATATACAGGCTCAGACCATGCTCACAGCCAAAATCCTCTGCAATCGTTGTATTCTCCACTAAAGTTTTTATCAGCATATCTTCAGCCTTATCGTCCAAAAAATCAATCTGCCTGGTAAAGCACCTACACCTTGCCGTCATCCATTTTCTTAGAGTATATGGCATATGCCATATACTCTTATCATACGCAGGTTTAAGCATCTGTCAACAATCTTAGTTATTACAACTTTAGGTCGTATCAAAAGTAGAATTTAAGGAAAACGACCGCAGTGCTTCTCTAAGGGGCAGCCTGCGCAGGCCATTTTCTTTTTGCAGTGCTCTTTGCAGTTGTGCACGATCAGGGCATGGAAATGCCCATAGAGCTCTGCATCTCGCGGGAGCTCGGCTTCGCAGAAGTTTTTCACTTCCATATAGGTACTTCCGGCATCAATTGGATAACGCTGGAAAAATCTCATCGTGTAGGCATCCACTACAAAGGTCGGAAGGCAACAAGCATAGAGTAGAATAGAGTCAGCCGTCTCATTGCCGACACCCTTTACTTCTAACAGTTCAGAACGGATGTCCGACAAAGGTCGGTTCTTTATTAAACCAATGTCGCAGTCATAGCTCATAAACCATGCGGTGATGGCTTTTAGATACTGGGACTTTTGTCTATAAAAACCTGCCGGGCGGATGATTTCCTGAAGTTTCCCTATGGGCAAATCAGAGATTCGCTCAGGCGATAGATTGCCATCAAAGCGCTCAAGTGCCTTTTCTACATTCGTCCAAGCTGTGTTCTGTGTGAGAATCGCACCTACTATGACCTCAAAGGGAGTTTCGGCCGGCCACCACTGGAGGTCGCCGTAGTGGGAATATAGCCTTCGATAGATTTTTTCTAACTCTCGCACGCTTAACTTCTCCTAATTAGCTTAAATGCATACCACTCGCGGAAAAATTAAATATACAGCGGATTCTTTCAATGCTGTTGAGGAAACAGAAATTGGCAAATCGAAATTTATCAACTTTGCTGCCAATACATTTTATTGTCTCTAAATTCAAAGCACACCTTCCCATTATCATACAGATACGATAAATAGGAACGAACAGTACTGCCGACTAGAACATATTGATTGGGGTTCATGGTCAAGCCATAATCATCAAAAATAGCTTGTAATATAGTTTCAAAAGTTAATCCATCGCTGCACAGAGAATAAATTTTAGCGGCTGTTTCCTGTACTTTATTTCTGTTAAGTTCTATCAAGCTTGAAAGGCTCGTGGTCGCTTCACAATGAGACGGAATAAACAACTTGCCTTCCAATGTAGAAAGATAGTCTAAAGTATTGAGATATTCGCCAACATCATAAATGAAAAATACATGGTACTTGGTAATGGTTGCTGCGCTGAACAATGAATCCGCCAGGAAATAAACATCATCGTCTGTTTTGATGCCGAGCATATCAAAATAATGTCCTTTTAACGGGAAGTATTCCAGTCCTGTAGGCAAATTGTCATCTATGGCTGTCACTGCCGATTCTGGGGCTAATAATAATTTGTTGCGCAAATCCTTGAATGGATAGCCGCCAAAAAGAAACGAAGGCTCTAAAATTGGGAATTCGGTGAAACATTTTTCGATACCCAAGGCATAAACAGGACAGCCCGTTCTGTCTTGGATCAGTTTGTTACCTCCGATATGATCCGCATTGGAATGAGTTGTTATAATGCCCTTGACATTCCAACCCTGTGTATCAACTATCTTTAGTATTTTTCTACCCGCGTCTTTATCGTTGCCTGTATCGATAAGAAATACATCATTTTCGCTAACTCTATATATGCCGATATTAGTGGGATTCTTGATATAATAAGTTTTCTCGCCAACCTTTACTAACTCCATAACGATCTTCCTTCAGCTTTCAAATCTAATGCAATCTAAAATTACCGCTTGTCATCCGCTGCAATAATCTCGCCAATAAAAACCCAGTGCGGTTGCCATTCACCATCTTCATCCGGCGGGAACGACTTTGGATTAGCTCGATAGTGTTCCTGCACCTCCGGGGCCATATCCTCTTTAGAAAACTGATGCTGGTAGATTTTTCTGCAGAGGAAGGTTAGGTTGGCTTCCTCATAAGTTACACTGTCACCCATAGCAACTGGTGTGAGACCCGCTGCTTCCGCTTTATTTACAGTGCGGCCTGAGTGAGATCCCATATAACTCAATGCCTCCTTGTAGTCCGGAGGAAAAAAACTGACCGTAAAGGTCTCATTAGCCATGAAAAACTCACATGTATATCGAGATGGATGGAGGTACACAGTTATGACGGCCGCACTCTTTCCCGGCCTTCTCCATAGAGAGCCCATGCCACCCCAACCAAGAGTACAGGAATTAAAATGCTCCATGTTCCCTGCTGTGGCAAGCGCCCACTGCTTATGGAAAAGTTCAAATATCTTATAATCTTTTTCTTCAAAATTACTCATAAATTTATTCTACCTCAGAAAATTTCGATTCACATAACCGTATATTGCATCTCTGGCAATACACCTCAACTTGGCTCTGTCATATATTGTTTTTTATACACAGTAAGAGAACGCGAAGCGCAAATATTGCGCATTATTTACTTTCCAGATGTTTTCTGGCGGCTTTTGTAGACGGATGTCGTTTTTTCGAACGCCTTATTTGCGACAATCTGACTTCTTCCAAACATAATTTCATCGCGGCAGTTAAATCCGTTTCCGCTATTTCTCTAACTTTCTCAAATTTTTTAATTGGTCTGCCAGGCTCTAGTTTGTCTGCTAGATAGATAATTTTGTCGAGTTTTGTCATGTTTTTTCTCGATGTCGTATGGAAGGTCAATGCATCAAGGATTTCTTGATCGACGATACCTAAATAGCGCTGAGCATACCAAGCACCTGCGGGGCCGTGAACAATATTTCTGTTGAGCGGATTCAATTTTCCCACTTTTTTGGCAAAACGATACTGCACCTTAAGCCTCATTGATTTCGCAATATCATGCAAAATACCGGTAACCGCCGCCTTCATCAAATCATAATCATGCCTTGCCGCCAGATGGACAGCATATTGCATCACATTCAATGAGTGATTAAGTCTGCACAGAGATACGTGTCTTCTCACTTCTTTTTCGTATACTGCAAGTTGAATTAATTGCTGCTGACTTAACTGTGCCATCTCCTGACTGAAACGATAAATTTTATTCTTCTTGATGTATTTGTACACTGCCGACGGCATTTTATTTTTTGGCGCTTGCTCTAACCTCAGCTTTTCACGCAATTCAGCTGATGAAATGCCGGTTTCTTTTATCATTAGAAAATCAATTTTAGCCTGATATTTGGTTCTTAAATAATCCGCTCTTGCATTCAAATGTTCAAAATTGTCGGATTCCCTGCGACAAATCAATAATTTAGCTTTCTTCATGATTTGTTCCGGTTGATACCAATCTTCAATTCTGTCCAAAGCATCCGAATTGTAGACTAAAGATATTACAATCTTTACATTTTGTATGCTTTTCAGACTGTTGACGCCTTTGGATTTGTCTGCCTTTTTACTGCCGATTTTCTCTTGTTTGTTTATCCCTTTTGATTTTTCTTTGAGATAATCATTGCGGATTTTTTTCTTATAATAATCTATGGTGTCAACCGTATATAAATATTGTTCCGGACGATTAATTTCATAATCACTTAAGATTACACCAGGTATATTTCGGATACCTAATCTTGCCATTTCATGGCGATAACCGGCAGGAGTCATATAACTATCTACATGCGGTGCCAGACCTAAAGGCATAACAATAATTTGAGCAAATTTATTTAGCCTGATTAGCTCCTCTAAGATCATTTTGTGTTCATTATGAAAGGGATCAAATGATCCGCAAAAGATTGCTATTCTTATCTTTTCAGCCAAGTATCACTTAACCCCTTTCACAAATTTCTAATTATTGTTCGGAATTTCTAGAATTTTATGTGCCTGACAATGGCTCATAGCGATTGAGATTGATTGAGTTTTGACGAGTTTCTTCAGAGGCCCGCAAAGCTGACTGCATCAGAGCAATTTGCGAGTCGACCCTTTGCTCGGTAGGAGTCTGATCTCTAAATCTAATATATGAACCGTCAGCTTGCATAATCCTCGCACGATCAGTATCCAACATTTGATAGATCAGAACCTCTAAAATGCGTTCGCGACACAGCTCATCTTCTATAGGAAATAATATTTCAATGCGTCGATCTAAATTACGCGGCATCCAATCCGCGCTGGATAAGAAAATATCTTCGCGGCCGTCATTATAGTAATAAAATATTCTGCTGTGTTCCAAGAATCTGCCGACCAGACTGCGCACTTCGATATTCTCCGACAAGCCCTTGACTCCCGCTTTCAACCCGCAGATACCCCTGACAATTAAGCAGATTTTAACTCCGGATTGTGAAGCTGAATAAAGTGCTTCTATAATTTCAGGATCAATTAAGGAATTAATTTTTGCCACGATTACAGCACGGCGTCCGGCTTCAGCATGCTTTTGTTCCTGTTTAATCCTGGTAAGAGTCTCTTGGCGCAACCAACGCGGCGCCGGGATTATTTTGCGCCATCCCATGGGGATTGAATAGCCGGAAATCATATTAAAGAAATCTGTCGCATCCTGACCGATTTGCTCAGATGCTGTCCACAGTCCTAAATCCGTATAGATCTTGGCTGTTATTTCATTATAGTTTCCGGTTCCCAGATGGACGTAGCGCTTGATGCCGGATTCCTCCCGTCTTACTATCAAAGTAATTTTACTATGAGTTTTCAGGCCTTTTAGGCCATAGATTACATGACAGCCGACCCTCTCCAAGCGTCTGGCCCAATGAATATTGCTTTCTTCATCAAAACGGGCTTTTAACTCGACTAAAACCATAACATGTTTGCCATGTTCTGCGGCCTCTGCCAGTGCTTTAACAATTGGCGAATCCCCACCGACTCTATATAGTGTTTGTTTAATAGCCAGCACATCGGGATCTCGTGCTGCTTGCTGAATAATTCTGATTGTCGGATCAAAAGACTCAAATGGGTGATGCAAAATAAGATCATTCTCCCGGATAATATCAAAACAGTCCGGATTGCGCTCAGATCCGAAAGCCGGTGTAAGCTGACCTCTGAATCTCTCATAGTGTAAATCCGGATTGGGATATAAGTTTTTAATCTTATCTACAAATTTCAAATCAATCGGACCCTTTATTCTGAAAACAGCCTCGTCTGAAACGTCCATCAATTTTTGTAAAATCTTGAGGATTTTTTTATTGACTTCTGTTTGAATTTCCAGCCGAATAATATTACCGCGCTCACGCTCCCATAAAATTCCTTCCATTTCAACCATTAAATCGGAAATTTCCTCGTCATCCACTTCATAGTCCGCATTCCTCATTATTCTAAAACAGGCAGTCGACTCAATTTCCTGATTATAGAAAAGTTTATTGAGGAACTTCGCAATTACATCCTCAATTAAAACAAAGCGTTTCTTTTCTCCCGGTAATTTGATCAATCGCGGCAGAATTGATGGAACTTCAACAATGGCAAAGGGAGTTGATTCCAATGGATTGGTTTTTTCTTCCTGAGTTACAAGGGTAACGAAAAGATTTAAATTCTGATTGGGAATTAAAGGAAAGGGTCTGCCCGCATCAACTGCCAAGGGGGTTAAAACCGGATAAATATTGTTTTCAAAATGTTTGGCTAAATAAGCATATTCTGTGTCCGTAATTTGATCCATGGTCAAATAACTGATGTTTTCAGCTTGCAGCGCCGGCATTATTTGCTTGTTAAAGGTCCTATATTGATCCCTATAAAATTCGTGGCAACGAACCATTAATGCTTCCAATTGTTCTGCCGGCGTCATATTTGCCGGATCTTTTTTTCTCGAACCGGATTCAATCAAATTATATAGGGAAGCAACTCTGACCATAAAATGCTCATCTAGATTCGAACAAGTGATTGCCAAAAAATTTAGCCGCTCGTAAAGAGGATTGGTTGCGTCTTGCGCTTCTTCCAGCACTCTTTGGTTAAAATCCATCCAGCTCAGCTCGCGATTAATCATGCGCTCACCTTCTAAAACCGGATATTCTCGTTCAATAGAAAATTTTTGATCGATAATTTCATTAATTGTCGGCAACATTCTTAGCTCCTTGATTTTTTAGTCTTCCTATGTCTGTTCTGGTACTACTGACAGTCTTAATTCTGTACCGAAGATTTTTTGAAAGTATACAGCAGGTTTTTGAGAGCTCCACAATTCTGAGGTTAAATCCTGATTTGATTCCAGGATAACCTTGATATGTCGCTTTCGAACTTCTGTTGTGATTTTTTTCACCTTGGCCTTATGTCCTGTATCTAGAGCATTGGCCATACTAAGCAATACTGCCAATTTGAAAAAATTTAGTTGCTCCCTGGCAGTTAAAAAAATATCTTCATATTTTAAGTCGAAAAAATCATCTGAATGGTGTTTAACCAGGAGAGCTATTAATTCTATTTCCTGGTTGCTGATACCTATCAAATCAGAAGACTTAATCACTTCATATGCTATTTCCCCATCCTGTTTTACAGTGTAGAATTTACCAATATTATGTAAAATAGCCGCCATTCTTAAAATAAAACGATGTCGTGGTTCCAGCCTGTGCTGTGTTTGAAATTGATCAAATATCTGCATTGCCAGTTTTTCAACTTGTTCTATATGTTTCAAATTTGCATTGTGTCTTTTGGCGATTTGCTTGGCAAAACTTAAAGCATCATTGGTCTGTCTTTGATCTTTCTCGATCAAATTTAACTGCTCAGCTTTTTTGACAATCAAACCGTCAGCTAACACGACATCCGGCAAGATAATTCGATCTAAGCCTGTAAACTCGAACATTTCCTTGATCACCATGGAAACAGGCAGCAAAAGGGTCGCCTGCTCTTGGCTAATATCAAATTTGCGCATCAATTCAAAACTGGAATTATTGATTACGATATCAAATAATTCCTTAAATTTTTTGAACGGCAGCTCAGTTGTTCCACTCAAAGGTAATTCAGCTAGATACCGCCAGAGAGCTAAATCGTTGCCTATCAAAATAAAATTTTTGTAGTCAGTCTTTTTAGGGACAAAAGAACGATAGTAATCCAAATCACCGGAAATATATTCCAGCATTAATGAAATGAAATCGGACGTGTGTTGCTCCAAAATCGAAAGCCTGTCACGCACTCGCAAAGAACCCAGCAAGATATTTTGAGTAAAAGTTAATTCTTTCTTATCGAACAATGTTAATTGAGTACTGCCGGCACCTATATCAAGAACTAAAGTAGGTTCTTCAATCATTTGATCAAAACTCGGCATCTTAAACCGGATCGCTCGCAACATTTCACCAACTTCCAATCGGTTCGAATATATCAATATTTCCAAGCCGGTTTTTTGATAAACCTGATCAATCAAAAATAAACGGTTATTTGCTTCACGCACCGCTGAAGTACAGGCAGCTATGACTTCAGCCTCAGGGTATACAGAAATTATTTTTTTAAAGTCCTTTAAGGTTTCAATCAAGGTTACAATATTTTCATCAGTAATATAGCCCAGACTGTAACTATTAGAACCGAGATTAATCATTCTGGACACAGAATCGATTACAGAAATTTTCCTCTTGGGTAAAACTTCCGCAACTTTTAAGATCACTTCATGTGAACCAACTTCAATCGCTGCTATAAATGACACCTTATCTACAACTCCTATCCCCTTTTCAAACAATAAGTTAATGGTTGCTGATTGTTAATCACCGAAGGATATTCCCATTTCACGAGCCGCTAAAAGTACCGGATCATCCAAAGGAACCCACTTGGTTACACCTGAAACTTTCTGTAAAGGAACCCTAACCGTTTTTTGTCCGACTACACCGATCATCTTACCAAAATCGCCTTCTATCACCGCATTGGCAGCTTCCACACCCAATTTCGTGGTCAAAACCCGGTCAAATGCTGACGGTTTGCCGCCGCGCTGGAAATGTCCCGGAACACAAACTCTTATTTCCTTAATCAGTAATTCTTCAAGTTGATTTTGCAAATGATATGCCACTGAATGTATGCTTTTCCTGCTTTCCTTAAGTTCATATTCATCCAGATCAACTTCATCAATCGACCTTGCGCCTTCAGCAATCGCAATGATTGAGAAACGCTTTTTCTCCATTTCGCGCGTCTGCAAAGCTTGAAAAACTTTGATTGGAGTATATGGTATTTCCGGAATTAGAATTATATCGGCTCCCGATGCAATACCTGCATGCAGTGTAAGCCAACCGACCTTATTACCCATAAGTTCAACAATAAAAACTCTACTGTGCGAGAGTGCAGTTGAATGAATACCATCGATAACTTCAGTTGCAATGTTAACTGCACTTTGAAAGCCAAAGCTTAAATCGGTTCCGGATATGTCATTGTCGATAGTCTTCGGTAAATGGATTATATTGCAACCTTTCTGGCTCAAAAGGTTGGCAGTTTTCTGTGTTCCGCCGCCACCTAAAATAACCAGAGCATCAAGTGCAAGATCATTGTAAGTCTGAATCATGGCTTCAAGTCTAGTTATTCCCTCCGGCTGATTATCATATAAAGGATCATTGACAAATTTAAAAGATTGCCGTGAAGTGCCCAGAATTGTACCACCCAAAGTTAATATTCCGGAAAAATCGTGGTCCTGCATATGCCGATAATTAGCGTGCATTAAACCATGATAGCCGTTAAGAAAACCCAAAATCTTGGTGTCCGGATTATTATTCCATAAGGCTCTACTAACCCCGCGCATCGCCGGATTCAAACCTTGAGCATCTCCGCCGCTGGTCAACATTCCTACTTTTAAAGCCATAATTACCTCCTGCCCCAGATGTAGTATTATCATACTCTAATGCAACTTAAGTTTTCATTCTTTTTCTACATCAATGCCAGCTGTATGGTTAAATGTATGTTAAGCAAAATAATCCGAACCAAATCTTTTTGTTAAGAGATGGTTCGGATTATCTTTAACGTTTGTTGGCTATTTAATCTAACAAATGACCGGATACAAGATATAGGATAAGGTCAACTCCAGGTTGACCTTATCCTATCGTTATCAACGGTAATCGATATCTGAGCAAAATATGATAATCGTGGCACCGCGATTGCAAGGACAACGAGCTGTCCTTGTGGACCTATTTAGAAGTCACCTGCGTCCGGCCAACCTTCAGGCTGCCCGTCGTAGCCTTCTGTCACAACATCAAACAGCGGATAAAAGTTGACATAAGAATAATCAAATGTCTCGTTCTCCTGCGCCACGATCACATCCCAGCGTCCGTTGGAATAGACGGTCGCATCCGGCCACTCTTCACCGTACTTATGTTCCTCCTGCTTCTCAAAGCCAAAGGACTCCAGACGCTTGCCATAAGCGTCGATGTCTGCTTGCTTGTAGACAATGTCAGTTGTGCAGAAGCTCTTATCAGGTGCCCAGCCACAACCCTTGATTTCGCCATTCACCGGCGTGGGGATATCTTTGGGCCAGATGTCAGGCGCAGCTACTCCCGGTTCCGGATCCGGAGTGGGTGGTGCCTCAGTCTCGCTTGGTTCGGGCTCGGTCTCACTTTGTTCCGGCTCAGCGCTTTCTTTAGGCTGAGTAACGGAAGGCTCGGGCTGCTCCGGCTTTACACTTTCTTCCGGCTGCTCGCCTTCATCAACGGACTGAGAATCGGACGGCAATGGCTCGGGTTCTTTCTTATCCTTGCTACAGGCGGCAAGAGAGAGAACAAGCGCCAGTACAGCCAAAAAGGTTAGAATTTTCTTAAACATTGCAATGACTTACCTCCTGAAATCTTATGCCAGCTTTTGACACCATGTCTCGATTCTATGGGTTCGATATTTTGCAGACAATGTTTTCGTCGCATTCGGTCGCTTTTCGTCGCATTCGGTCATAAATCACATTGAAAAGCGAGCGCGATTTATTTTTGCACTCGCCTTAATTTATTTACCAAGTGATAATATTTCACTTACAGTATGATCGGCAAACAAGATTGAGGTTAATAATGTAGTCAATTTTCGCCTATATTAGCGTCTTTTTTATATTCTTCCGCAAGCAGGTTCATTTCTCGGATTTCCTTTTTCCAGACGGTATACATAATAAGCCATATCAGAGCGTAGACAAAAATTATCATACCTGCCATTATCATTATGGATCTTATATTTAAAGAAAACCAATGCAGCAGTAGCCCTATTATTATGTATATAACAAGTATAAGCGCGCAGTGTGCCAGCGAGGCGCGCAGCAGACTCCATTGTTCAATGTCGAAAAAGCACATTCCACCGAGGGCTATCATGCCGAATATTGCGCCCAGTAGGGTCTGAATAACTACTGCTCCGGCAGGTCCCAGCCTTTCCGTAAGTCCAGGCATACAGACAAGATATTGGCCACGGTCTAAATAATTTACCAGTAAAGTAATTGGGTGTACAACAAGAACACCGATAGCGAGTCCGATAAGAGATCTGGCAATTAGACGTTTCTTCATTGTTTTGCCCTCCTCTTAAGAAGCATTTCGCGAATCTGCTTAGCATAGCGTCTCGATGTGTAAGAAACTATTCCGTGTTCCATCTTCACCTGAATTATTCCCCCACCTACGAAGTCCCAGCACTGAAGAAATTTCAGATTTATTATCTCGGATTGGGAAATTCTGACGAACCACGCGGGATCAAGGCTCTCTTCCACGCGCGTCAGAGAATCCTTGATTGTATAGTCGCCTCCGACGGTTTTAGCAGTTACGTAGCGGCCGTCGCGCATAATGAGAATAATGCTCGAAGTGTTTAAATGGTATTTTTCAGCAAACTGCTGACTGGATGACAGCTGATCGGAATGCTCCGAGAGCGCGGACAACAGTTTTTTAACTCGTTTATCTTTCTCCGCAGCTCGCACGGTAACTTCTATTTCGTCACCGAGCGCATTGTCCTGAATAAAGCGCAACTTAACACCCACAGATGGACTGCCCCTTCCTTTTGTGGTTGTTATTATTTTAAAAGGATATCTTTTTGTATGCAACGCTATCATAGCATGCGAATCGTAACAGGGATGCAAACAGAGGAGCGGAGACGTCCCTGTCAGGAAACGCTTCTATGAAAGGTTCAACATCTATGGCTCGCAGCCCATAATTCTTCAGCTTTGGGCGTCCAACGATCCGCATAGGGTTTACACTTGGCATACAAATCTTCAACATCTTCCGGAGATTGCATGTCGGTTGAATAAGCGTCGGCGCTCTTTACCATATCACATAAACACTCCGGATTCTCCAGCATAGGGCAAGGCCGGAGCATATTGTCGTTAAAGGGCTTTCTCTTTTTATATGCCATGAATAAAGGACGTTTGTAGGCTTCCAGAAGTGTATGCGTTCTAATATTGGAATCTGCATAGTGGATAAAGGCACAAGGTTCGATATCGCCGTTGGCGTTAATATGCAGATAACTACAACCACCCGCAATGCATCCGTTAACATATTCACCATCATTTTGGAAATCAATAGTAAAAATGGATTTACTTTTTCTGTATTCTCTGATTTTACGGTACATAATTTCGCGTTGTTCAGGTAAAGGAAGCAATTCCGGAACAGCTTCATTTCCGACAGGCATATAATGGAAGAACCAGGCAAATTTTGCCCCTGAATCTATTAGCATGTCGATATATTCCTCAGAACTAAGCGAATCGATGTTTTTGGAGGTATAGCAACAGGAGGCGCCAAACAACAGCTTCTTTTCCTTCAGAATGCTCATGGCATCCATAACTTTCCGGTAAGTACCTTTACCGCGACGGTAGTCCGTAGCTTCTTCAAAGCCTTCAATGCTAATAGCAGGTACAAAGTTTTTTACACGCAACAACTCGTTAGCGAACTTCTCATCAATCAAAGTACCATTGGTAAAGGCTAGGAACATACAGTCAGGATGGGCTTCACATAAACGGATAATATCGTCCTTACGAACCAATGGTTCGCCGCCGGAGTATATATACATGTATGTGCCCATCTCGGTACCCTGATTGATAATATCATCAAGTTCATCATAATCTAAGTTTAACTTTGGGCCGTAATCTGCTGCCCAGCAACCAGTGCACTTCAGATTGCAGGCCGACGTAAGATCCATTAATATGGCCCAAGGGACGTTACAGTCATGAGCTTTTTTCAATTTATCTTGTTGCGTAGTACCAATAAATGTAGCGTTCACAATAAAATTCTCGAAAAAGACTTTGCGAACAGCGGGATCTATATCAGTCCACAGACTTTTGATTAGTATGTTCCAGTTATTATTCGGATCATCTAAAACTGCATAAAAAGGTTTAATTAAATGTGCAAGATTACCTTCTTTATCAAACTTTTCAGCCCATCTTAAGATTTTGGGCAAACTCTTATCCGGATCTTCATCAAAATAATTAAGAACCTGCTTGACTGCAAATGCTTGCATATTTTCTTTAAATGTTCTGCTCATCGTAAAATTTCTCCTTTTTTGCATTCCCTAACCGGCAACTTAAACTTAATAAAATTATAAAAAAGAGGTTCTGGAAGATCATTGGACAATAAAAAGTAAAAGTCCCAAATTATGACATAATAAATAATCTGTTACCTTTTAGGACATTAAGGAAACTATGTGCCTTGTTAATAACTACATTTTTTTAATAACCTTTATATAGGATGCAGAGGGTATATCTGTGCTTTAGAAGGAGTAAATATCGGTAAATGAAAAATAGAATGCCTCGAATATTAGTTGAAACTATTGTTAAAAAGGCCTTGAAAAGTATTAAGGACAGCCCGGAACGAGGTATCAGAAACCTGATAGATTTAGCTTTGCAATTTTCAGATGGGAGATTCCAAAAAGCCTTTTTTGCAGAAGCCCAAACTATGCTCCAGAATGAGAACAGTGCCTATTATGGATTGGTAAGAGATGCCCTAACACACATAGACACCGAAAATCTCTATACTTTTGGTATGAATGTCGGATATAACAGTTGTACTGTAGGTGCCAGACGTATCCGCGAGAACGAAAAAAATCTAAGTTGCAATATTCCATGGACAATATCCGTCCAGATAGACACACAACAGTTTGAAAATAATCAGCAAAAATACGATGATCTGATCTTAGAGGGTGAAAGTTTGGGCATTTACACATGGATGTTTTTTGTTTCGGATCAACTCGAAAAAACGTTTTCACTCATTAAAAAATATCCTGACAGTGCATTTTGTGTCTTTTGTGAGATGAAGGATGTGACTCTTACATTCCTTGATGAAGCAAGTATGCTTAAAAATCTAATGATAATTATTCGTTATAATGAAGATGCTGCTGATATTTGTGCTAAACTCCGTGCCAACAAACTGCTTTACTCTGTATGGTATCAGTATGGACAGCAAGATACAGAGGTCATTATCAACGGTGATTTGTTCCGTAATACCCAGAAACTTTCACCCATTTTCACCGTTTTGCTCCCGGATAAAAAATGTTCGAAAGAAGTGCGGCAACTAGTCTATTCAGCAGTGAAGCAAACCCGCTGTGATCAAGCATACCGTACCATCGCTTGGGACTTGCAAGGTGATAATAATCTGATCGACACGATCATTTCAGATGATGCTTGCTCTGTCCACTTCAATAAGGATGGCGTTCTGTGCAATTGGGACAAGAAATTTGAGAATGATCACCACGGCCTGCATCACAGTAGGCTTACGGATATTCTAATGAATACCTATCCTAAAACAGAAGACACAGCGCTGCATTGGCTGTATAAAAATAACATCAAGATGGAGCAAAACTCTACAAGCCTTTAACAAAACAGATGGGAATTGCAAATAATAATTGATGTGAGCACTCCATCAATTATTATTCCTTATATAGTTCATTGTGTAATGCCTCTGCCCCTTGCTGAACGAGGTGCATTAATTTGTTCATAAATTCATCCGGTGGCATACAGTTTTCATCTAACAGCCAACGCTCCATTGTACCAACCGCTGCATCGGTAAAAAAATTCAATGTAAACTCATCTGCATTATTGCCGAATAAATACTCAATTCGTAGCTTCAGAATCGGTATAATAAATTCTCGAAAATGTTCAGGAAAAGAGTTTTGCCCTTCTGTTTGCAACGCCTTGCGATAGAAATCTCTGTTTTCATAAAAGTAGTTGCATATATTTTGGAGTGCATCTACACGTTCATTAATTTCCTCAGCTTGTGAAAGATCCTTAGCAAATGAAATAAATTCGGTATCGAAAATCCAGTTTAACAAGTCATATTTATCCTTAAAATGGTAATAGAAACTCTTTCTATTCATATCACACCGTTGACAAATATCCGCTATACGAATTTTATCGAAAGGAACTTCTTCCATGATTTCTTTCAAGGCAGTTGAAAGTGCTTGTTTTGTTATATTTGAATTCGCCATAATTCTCCCTCCCTTCTCTATCATCGTGTAACTGTTTGTCATAGGATACTGCCATAGAATTTTCCTTCTGTCCTTGAGAAACCATTGATAATCCATATAGCTATATATATTTTATTATTTGCATGTGAATATTTCCATGCAAAATGACATGTTACGATCATTTGCTTTTTACTCCGATCTCAGGACTTAATTATGGTACCGACTGAAAATTGTATATAATTTATTTAAAGGCAGGTGTGATCCGTTTGAAAATAGTGCATGTGTTAGACCTATATGACCAACCTAACAACGGTGTAGCTACCGCAACCAAGCGGAATGTAAAACTTCTCCGGGATCTGGGACACGAAGTTAGAGTTCTTGCAACCGGAGAGCCGACTGCTGACAAAATTGTTGCGGATGAATTTAGTCTGCCATTTTTTCAACACCTGGTTGACGCGCAGGGTTTTACCTTTGCTAAACCGGATGACAATAAATATTTCGAAGCCTTCAAGGGGGCAGATATTATCCACTTCCACCTACCTACTCCTTTTTGCATTGAAGGTGAGAAGATCGCCCGCCAGATGGGTATAACAACCATATCCTCTTTCCATCTCCAACCACAAAATATTACCTACTCAATCGGCCTAGGTAAAAATGAAAAAATCAATGACCGTTTGTATAGTGACTTCCATAAGCACTTTTATAGCAAATTTAACTACATTCATGCCCCCAGCCATATGATCGCCAACCAACTTGCCGTCCATGATTACAAGGCTGAAGTAAGAGTTATTTCAAATGGGGTAAGTAATATTTTTAAACCCATCCAGGTTGATCGGCTCAAGCAGTTTGAAAACAAGTTTATAATTTTAATGGTGGGCCGCCTTTCCGGCGAAAAACGGCAAGACCTCCTGGTTGAAGCCGTGAAACAAAGTAAGTACAAAGACGAAATACAATTAGTCTTTGCCGGACAAGGACCGGAGCAGAAAAACTTAGAAGAATTTAGCAAGACCTTACCTAACAAGCCGATCTTTAATTTTTATTCACAAATAGATTTGGTAAAACTTATGAACCAGGCTGACTTGTATGTACACGCCTCTGATGCTGAAATTGAAGGAATCTCCTGTCTGGAAGCCATGGCCTGTGGCTTGGTCCCAGTCATCTCCGACTCAAAATTATCAGCAACCAACAGTTTTGCCTTAACTGAAAACTCTCTCTTCACTGCCGGTGATGCCGCTTCTTTAGTTGAAAAAATTGAATTTTGGCTAGAGAACCCGGCAGTAAAAGCAGTTTTTTCTAAGAAATATGCTGAAAAAGCAGATGGAATGAGGGTAGAAACTACAGTTCAAAATCTAGTCAATCTCTACCGGGATGCAATTAAAAAACAAAAGCAAGATGGATATCCAACAATTGATGACCTGCGCCACCAAGATAACCTTAAATATCAAAGAGCGGAGAGAAAACAGGCTAAACCGAGACTGCTAAGCAAAATCAGGGTTTTCTTCACTAAGCAGTCTAAAAAATTTGTAAGTTTTATTGCCTATATGATTCTTTTTATTCTATATGGCGTAAAAGTTCAAGGAAGAAAAAATATTGCCCTGCTCGACCATGAGGGTGGAATCAGCATCATGAACCATATCCACAACATGGATTCAAGTATGGCAGCGGTCGCCCTTTCCCCGCAAGAGGTAACATTCGTCTCCACTCCAGCCAATTTTCGGCTGCCGGTCATTGGAAAAATACTTAGACTGCTGGGAGTCATTCCAACACCGACCACGCTCTCTTCAGCCAAATATTTTATCCGGACAATCCAGCATGAGTTAAAGCAAAATAAAATTGTCCACTTTTTTCCGGAAGGATTTTTGTTAAAGAATTTTCAAGGACTGAGAGAATTCAAAAACGGTGCTTTCTACTTTGCTATAAAGGAAAACAAAAAAGGAAAACAAAGCAATTTTGCCGATGGCAATCAGGCAGGAAAAGTCTCGTAAAGGCAAGCAAAGGTGGTTGATAGGAAAACCCCGATATTTCATCTTAATTGGAGAACCCCTGTATCCAAATCCTAACCTATCCACGAAATTTGCAATTGAAGATCTCAAAGCAAGATCCTACAAGAGCGTGAAATCTCTGGTCAATGAAGAAATCAAGGTTGCAAACAGATTTATCGTTTTCGACCTGGCCAGAATTGCGGTCTTCATAGCCATAATCGACAAAGTTCTCACTTTCTTGTGAACAGAAATTGGCTTCTAAGAACAAAAGAAAACAACCGCAGTTCAAAAATTGTACCAATGTCTACTTTACAAATACTGTTATCAACTACACTATCCTGTTTCTTAACTCTTCCATACTGTACATGGACAAAAGTCCCGGTGCTATATCTAAAACTGTCTTGGCCCCGTAGTCTTTATTCTGTGCTATCCTGTAGCAAGCTCTGGCATAGGCAATATTTACCGAAGCGGTAAATTCGGGATTGGAAGCTAAAGCCAGCTCAAATTGATATATGCTGATATTCCCATCTGATGTAGTGCCTTGACGAATTACTTTTCCGCCGTGAGAAATTTTCTTATGATTCCTTTCAAACTCTTCATCATCAATAAAATGGACTCGGGTATTGTAGCCTGAAAAATAGTCCGGCATATTTACAATTTCCTCACGAATCTCGTCTCGCTTAAAGCCCTCTGCCAAAACGACAAATACCTCTCGGTCGTGAGCTGTCCGGTTGGTGTAGGCAACTTCTTGTCCATTTCTTATGTCCTCAACCATTTCCACTTTTGGCAGGGTGTATTGAACGGCCTTTTTTACTCCCTTGATTCTCCGTACGGCATCTGAATGGCCCTGGCTCACTCCTTTTCCCCAAAAGGTGTAGGTGTTTCCTTGAGGGAGGACAGCTTCTCCAAACAGTCTATTTAAGGAGAAGAGCCCGGGATCCCATCCTGTAGAAATCACTGCTACCTTATTGTTGGCTTTGGCTATGTTATCCATGATTTCGTAATATTCAGGAATTTTCCCGTGATTATCAAAACTGTCTACGGTGTTGAAGATCTGTGCCATTTTCGGACCCTGCTCAGGAATGTCCGACTTGGAGCCACCACACATTATCAAGACATCGATTTTGTCTTTAAAATCTTTCAGGTTATTCAAGGAGTACGCAGGAGAACTTGTATTTAAATCCTCGGGATTTCTTCTGGTAAAGACGCCTACCAGCTCCATATCGGGATTTCTTCTTAATCCCTCTTCCACACCTTTTCCCAGATTGCCATAGCCCAAAATCCCAATTTTGATTTTCCCCATTTTTCTACTCCAAGACATCGTGCATATTATAGAGTCCAGGTTTTTGCTTAATTAAAAATCTCGCTCCTCTGATGGCACCATTGGCAAATATCATTTTGGAATTGGCCGTATGTTTGATTTCGATAATTTCGTCATTCCCTGCAAAAATAACACTATGCTCTCCTACAATATTGCCAGCGCGGATTGAGGAAATCCCCACTTCGGAAGAGTCTCTTCCTTGATAAAATCCAGCTCTGCCTTCCAGAGAATGGAGGCTCTCCGCTCTTCCTCTATTTGCGGCATAGAAAAGCATTTTTGCTGTGCCGCTGGGAGAGTCTACCTTGTATTTATGGTGTTTTTCAATTATTTCGATGTCGAAACCCTCCAGGTCTTTGGACAATATTTCCACCAGAGTTTCCATAACATTTATGCCCATACTCATATTCCCTGTTTGGATAATCGGAATGCTTTTAGCCGCTTGATCAATTTGCTCCAGGTCTTCCCGGGAATATCCTGTAGTTGCCAGGACCAAGGGAGTGGCCGTAGAAACTCCATAGTCTAATATGTTTTTTAAAAGCTTAGGTGCGGAAAAATCAATTACCACATCTGCCATCTTGCCCTTAGGCAACTCTTCCGCTACCGGGAAGTTTAAGCCTTGCACATCTGCATCCGCAATTCCATAGATAATCTCTACATCATCTAAGGTGTCTACCAGCTTGATCATGGTTTTACCCATCTGTCCCGTAGCACCCACCAATATTATTTTCAAATTACTCACCTATATTTTCCCTAAATCTTTAAGATTCTTATTTATCAAATCCTTAGTAGCCTGAGTAGGTTCCCACAGAGGCAATCTGTAAGTCCCTCCGGGCATTCCCATTTGGTTGAGGGCTTCTTTGACAGGAATAGGATTCACTTCCACAAACAGGGAAGATATCAAGGGAAATAGTTTAATCTGTAAGTCTCTTGCTCTTTCTACATCTCCGTCAAAAAACGCCTGACACATATCATGGGTCTCTTGGGGACAAACATTGGCTGATACCGAAATAACTCCATCTCCGCCTACAGAAAGCAGCGGCACCACCACGTCGTCGTTACCAGAGTAAATTGCAAAATCTTTCGGTAAAACTGAACTAAGAGCCACAGTGTAAGCCAGGTCCCCTGTCGCATCCTTTATGCCTACAATATTGTCGATTTTAGAAAGCCTCAAAACCATATCTACAGGCACGGGCAATGCCGTCCTGCCTGGTACGTTGTAAAGAATTATGGGCACAGTGGATGCTTCTGCAATAGTTTTAAAATGTTGGTACAGCCCTTCTTTATTAGCCTTATTATAGTATGGAGTAACTACCAATAGAGCGTCTACTCCCAAATTGGAAACCACTCTTGAAAGCTCTGCGCTGGCCAGAGTGTTGTTAGTGCCTGTACCTGCTATCACAGGAATTTTGCCATCGATTACTTCTACGCATTTTTTTATGACCGATAGTTTTTCTTCATTATTTAAGGTAGATGCCTCACCTGTGGTCCCAGTTATAATAATTGCGTCGGTGGAATTTTCTAAATGGAAGTTAAGTAAGGTTTCCAATCCATCGTAGTCCACATCGCCATTTTCTAAAAATGGAGTTACTATGGCAACTCCTGATCCTCTAAATAGCATCGTGATTTCCTCCTATAAATTAAACTCATCTGCAAAGGCGTTCACCAATTGATTTTCCTTATCTACATCAACTAAATAAGATATGCTGATTTCCGACGTGGAAACCTCATAGTATTCAATTTTTTCATCGTGTAATACTCCAAAGGCTCTGGCAGCCACGCCTACTTGGTTTCTCATGGCAGAACCTATCAAGGAGACCTTAGACAGATTAACGACAACTTCGAAATCCATTTCCATGGTGCTTAATATTTCTTCAACCAGAGCCTTGGATGCCAAATCCGTCGTAAAAGATATAATTTGATTTCCCTCTTTATCCCTGGCATGACTAATCATATCTATATTTACGTCTCCATCTGCCAAATTCTTTAGGCATTCTGTAATTCTGGACTCCTTGCCAAAGCTTTCATTGACAATAGTTAGAAGTACATTGTCTTTTTTAGAAATGTTTGTGATTACATTTTTTTCCATATCATCTTCCTTCCTGATATAGGTTCCTTCCACATCCCCCGTATTCAAAGCGATATAGAGGGGTACGGCGAATCTTTCCGCCATCGCCACAGATCTGGGTTCGATTACCTTTGCACCTAGATTTGCCATCTCCAGAGTTTCCTCATAAGTTAACTGATCAATCTTTTTTGCATGCTTGCGAACCCTGGGATCTACTGTATAGATGCCCTTGACATCTGTGTAAATCTCACAATCCGCTCCCAGAACAGCAGCCAAGGCTACTGCTGAAGTATCGGATCCTCCACGTCCCAAGGTGGTAATATCCCCCGATGCGTTAATCCCTTGGAATCCGGTAACTATTACAATCTTTCCAGCCCTTAATTCATCCACAATCCTTTGGGGTTCAATGCTGTCAATTTTAGACTTTCTGTGACTGCCCACAGATTTGATGCCGGCCTGAAAGCCTGTTAGAGCTACAGAATCAATTCCCAAAGACTTAAAATGTATAGCCATTAGAGAGGCTGAGATCATCTCCCCTGTACTCATAAGTAAGTCCGTTTCTCTGGGGCTGGGATTCTTTGAAAGTTCTTCGGCCATCTTTATCATATTGTCTGTGGTCTTACCCATGGCAGAGAGCACTACCACCACTTGGTCGCAAGTTTTCTTTCTATTCAAAATTACTTGAGCTACATCCCGTATTTTATCTGTGGTAGCTACTGAAGAGCCACCAAATTTCATGACAACTCTATTCATTTTCTGGCCACATCATTTCTTATTAAATCATCATAGCTTTCTCTCTTAACTGCAAGTTGACATTCCCCATTTTTTACGAAGACAACCGCAGGTTTTTTCATCCCGTTGTAGTTGGAACTCATGGAATAGTTATAGGAACCGGTAGAGGGAATGACTAGAATATCTCCGGGACTTGCTTCAGGAAGCATTACATTTTTAATTAAGATATCTCCTGTTTCGCAGAGTTTTCCTGACACCGTATACTCTTGAACAAGTTCATCATTTATCTTGTTGGCTATTCCCGCCTCATATGCAGCCTGATAAAGGGCGTGACGGGGGTTGTCCGTCATACCGCCATCTACAAATAAATATTGGAGTCCTGTGATGGTTTCTTTGATACCACCAATAGTATAAATTGTGGAACCGGCATTATTTATCAAAGACCTACCCGGCTCAATACTTATGATTTCCACATTGAAAGCCAAGGCACTTAATTTTTCTTCTATTAAGCGAATATATTTTTGCAAAAACTCAGGCAAATTGAAAGGCTCATCTTTTTCTGTGTAATAAACTCCAAATCCGCCGCCAAGATTTATTTCTTTAATATCTAAATTCAATTTGGTTTCTATATCATAGGCAAATTGAATCATGGCCTGGGCAGCAGCAAAGAAAAATTTCTCATCAAATATTTGGGACCCTATATGGCAATGAATACCTCTAAAATCTATACATTTATCAGCATTCATCTTTTCTATCAATTCTTTGGTTTTTTCATTGAAAATGCTCATGCCGAATTTAGAATCATGCTTTGCCGTTTGGATATACTTATGGGTTTTAGCCTCAATACCCGGATTTACTCTTAGGAGAATTGATATCCTCACTTGGTCTCTATTTGCAATCTTGGAAATCAACCGGTATTCATACTCATTGTCTACTACTATGGTTCCCACAGCATCGGATATGGCAAATTCCAGCTCATCATACAATTTGTTATTCCCGTGATAGTAGATTCTTTCTGAAGCCATCCCACCTTTCAAGGCAGTATATAATTCTCCGCCACTTACCACATCTAGATAGAGACCCAATTCTGCCACCAAGTTGACCATATATAAATTTGTAAAGGCCTTAGAGGCGTAAATTACCCTGGTTTCAAATTTATCCGATTTAAAATTATCTATAAATATCTGAACCTTTTCTTTGAAACTCTCTTCATCAATAATATACAAAGGTGTCCCGAATTTCTCCCTGAGACTTCCTACACCAACACCCCCAATGTAGAGTTCATTGTTTCGGGCCTCCATCGTTCCAAAAAATTTCACTTAACACACTCCCTAGTAGTTTAAATTAAATAAAAAACCACGAGCAAAAGGCCTCGTGGTAACAGTAATCCTTCTGCCCAAATGTGAGCAGTGCTCCAAATAAAGAAAGGGCGTTTCTTTATTTGACAGTATTATGCTTATTCAGCATAATCCCAATACCGGGTGGTATTTCGGCGATTTTTCCTTTCGAAATCTACTCTTCTTAATCTACTCTTAAAAATCGCAGCCCCAAACTCACATCATTAATATATATGCAGGGAGTCTATCACAATGAAATAAAGTAGTCAATCCTATACAACCCTGAAAACAAGTTCTGGTCCTTCTACTATTTGTGTATGCCACTGCTCTTAACTACAGCATAATAATTAATATTTATATTATAAAAAGCACAGCTTTAGCACCTATATTACAGCGGAACAATGGTTACAACAGGCGCCATATCATTCATTTTTAAGAAATTCTTCCAGCGCTTCAGTCGATAGGGGTCTTGAATAATAGTATCCCTGTATTTCATCACAATCCAGACTCTTCAAAAACTCCGCCTGCTCTTTGGTCTCAATTCCTTCTGCTGTTATTTCCGCCTTGAAGGTTCGGGCTAATAAAATTATTATGCCTG
>JAAYQX010000032.1 GCA_012519085.1 Clostridiaceae bacterium | reverse complement strand
GAATTGAATAATAAAGGCTATGACGAAGACAGAATCTATTAAGTTATTTTCCCAGAGAGTCGGAGATGGTGCGATCCCGATAAAATAAAATAGAATTTCTCATCACTTCCGAGCCGGAGGTCCGAAAGGCTTAACACCTAGTAGGCGCTTCCCGTGCATGCTACGTCAGTGCATAGAAGTTGTTTGACTTCGAAGAGGTGGCGGAGTATTTAGATCCGCAATTTGAGTGGTACCGCGAGTGTTGAATTTTTTAACACCCGTCTCGAAGAAATTTAAGCAGCTTTGAGGCGGGTGTTGTTATTTGTCTCAAAGCCACTACAGAAAACAATTAATGGAAAGGCAAAGGAAAGGCAAAAGTTATTATTATGCTATCTCTCGATAAAGTATTCAACGCACAGACGGTGCTCAAAAACATCATTCGCGAAACCAAACTGGTCAGAGCTCACGGTATTGCTCACGATTGCGAATTATACTTAAAGCCCGAAAATCTGCAGATCACGGGTTCGTTTAAGGTCAGAGGCGCGGCATACAAAATAGCCATGCTGACCGAGGAAGAAAAAAAGAAGGGCGTTATTGCTTGTTCGGCAGGCAATCATGCACAAGGTGTAGCACTTGCCGCAACCAAGAATGGCATCAAATCCCTGATTTGTTTGCCGGACAGTGCTCCGATTTCCAAAGTGGAAGCCACCAAAGGTTTTGGAGCCGACATCTGTTTGGTGGAAGGTTGCTACGATGACGCTCATCAAAAATCCTTGGAATTGAAAGAAAGCGAGGGCTACACCTTCTTACATCCCTTTGATGATGAAAATGTCATCGCCGGTCAAGGTACAATTGCTCTGGAAATCCTGAACGATCTTGACAATATAGATGCCATCTTAGTCCCTATTGGTGGAGGCGGTCTTATCTCCGGTATCGCCTATACTGCAAAGCAAATCAGACCCTCCGTTAAAATTTACGGTGTAGAGGTTCTAGGCGCACCCAGTATGTATAATTCCGTAAAAAATGGCGAGATCGAAGCCCTAGCAACTGTTTCCACAATTGCAGACGGTATCGCAGTAAAAAAACCGGGAGAAAACACCTTTGCGCTCGTCAAAGAGTATGTGGATGAGATCGCTCTTGTCACCGACGACGAAGTTTCCTCTGCGATCCTTACCTTGATTGAAAATCAGAAAATGATTGCGGAAGGTGCGGGCGCTGCAGCAGTAGCAGCGGTCATGTTTAACAAATTTAACTTGAAGGGCAAGCGCGTGGTCGCTGTTGTATCTGGCGGTAACATTGATGTCACAAGCCTTTCCCGTGTTATAGACCGTGGCCTTTTGAAATCAGGCCGTTCTTCAAGTCTTCTTATTGAGCTTATCGATAAACCGGGGCAACTACAAATTATTGCCCGTATCATTGCCGATTGCGGCGCTAATGTAACCGGGGTTCATTATGAGAAAGGCGACACCGAAAGTGTAGATGGTTGTTTCCTTCGTATCGCAATGGAAACAAGAGATTTCGAACATGTTAGCATGATAACACAATCTTTACGAAACGAAGGATTTAAAATAGTGTAGAGTGTAGTAATTATTTAAAATGATTCATAACTATGAGCAGCTAAGAGCAGCCAAGTTCAAACAAACTAGGCTCCGGTGACAAACCGAAGAGGCAGTAATTGTAGAAAAGGAGTAAAAGACTATGATGGATTCAAGTAAATACCGTGTGGGATACTTCCCGGTAGACAAAAAATATAACAAATGGGTGGAAAAGGATCATGTGGAAAAAGCCCCCATTTGGTGCAGTGTGGATCTGCGTGACGGCAATCAAAGCCTTGTTATTCCAATGAGTCTCGAGGAAAAACTCGAGTATTACAATATGCTGCTTGAAGTCGGTTTTAAGGAAATCGAGGTTGGTTTCCCTGCGGCAAGTAAAACCGAGTACGAATTCCTGCGCACCTTGATTGAAAACGAAATGATTCCTGAAGATGTAACGGTTCAGGTACTTACTCAGTGCCGTGAACATATCATACGTAAAACCTTTGATGCCTGTGCAGGCGCACCCGGCGCTATTATTCACTTTTATAATTCCTTAAGCGTGGCACAGCGTGAGCAGGTATTCAAAAAGGACAAAGAGGAAATCAAGAAGATCGCCGTTGACGGTGCCAAGCTTGTCAAGAAATTAGCCAGCGAATACGATAGCAATTTTCGTTTTCAATATTCTCCCGAGTCCTTTACGGGAACCGAGCCCGAATATGCGCTTGAAGTCTGCAATGCCGTTCTCGATGTGTTAGAGCCGAGTGCCGACAACAATGTTATTATCAATCTGCCCGCAACTGTGGAAATGAGCTCACCTCACGTTTACGCCAGCCAAGTGGAGTTTATGAGTGAAAACCTCAAATACTGCGAATTTGTCACCCTTTCAGTGCATCCCCATAACGACAGAGGTACCGGTGTTGCCGATGCCGAGCTCGCGATTCTGGCAGGCTCGGATCGTGTGGAAGGCACATTGTTCGGCAACGGTGAACGTACCGGTAATGTAGATATCGTCACCTTGGCGATGAATATGTATGCTCACGGCATCGATCCGGGACTCGATTTTTCAAATATGAACGATCTCGTTGAAAAATATGAGCGCTGTACTCGTATGCCTGTTTACGACAGATCACCTTATTCGGGATCACTTGTATATGCTGCATTCTCGGGTTCTCATCAGGATGCCATTGCAAAGGGCATGAGATACAGAGCAAAGAACAAGCTGCACGAATGGAGCGTTCCCTATATTCCGATCGATCCGAAAGATATAGGCAGAACCTATGATGCGGATATCATTCGTGTCAATTCTCAATCGGGCAAGGGAGGAATCGGCTATATCCTGGAGCAGGCCTTCGGCTACAATCTTCCCTCAGAAATGCGTGAGCATTTCAGCTATATGTGCAAGGACATTTCCGACCACGAGCAAAAAGAACTCAAGCCGGACGATGTATTGGATATCTTTACCAGATATTACCTAAACCTTGACAGCGGGATTACCGTTACTGATTTTGACTTTTTGCGCGAAAACGATGTTGTTAAGGTTGATATTACATTTAAGCAAAACGGTGAAGAAACCGAGCTTGAAGCTGAAGGCAACGGTACCTTAAGTGCCATCAACAACGCCCTTTGTGAGCTTACCGGCGAGCAGTACAGCATTGAAGTTTACACGCAGCACAGTATGCAGGGTGAAGGCTCCCGCAGCGTTGCTGCATCTTATATCGGTCTCGAACGTGATGACGGCTCGATGTTCTGGGGTGCCGGAACCGATACGGATGTCATTATTGCAAATACAAAGGCCTTGTTCAGCGCCTTCCACAATATGACCAAGGGAGGTAATTAATGTGGGGATGACAATGACGCAAAAAATACTTGCCGCCCACGCAGGACTCGACAAGGTAGCCGACGGTCAACTTATCGCTGCCAAGCTTGACATTGTTCTCGGCAACGATATCACCACACCCGTTGCGGTCAATGAGTTCAAAAAAGCGGGATTTGATAAGGTTTTTGACCAAGACAGAGTAGCAATCGTGCTCGACCACTTTGTACCGAACAAGGATATTAAAGCAGCTGAGCAATCCAAGATTTGTCGTGAATTTGCCGGCTCACATTGTATAAGTCATTTTTATGATGTAGGGAAAATGGGAATTGAGCACGTCCTTCTACCCGAGCAGGGCATAGTAACCGCAGGTGACTGCATTATCGGTGCCGATAGCCACACCTGCACATACGGAGCACTCGGTGCTTTCTCTACCGGCGTCGGTTCTACCGATATGGCGGCGGGCATGGCTACGGGAAAGGCTTGGTTCAAAGTGCCGTCTGCCATCAAATTCAATTTAACGGGTAAGTTACCGCCTAACTGCAGCGGTAAGGATGTGATCCTCACCATTATCGGCTCTATCGGCGTCGACGGCGCTCTTTATAAAAGTATGGAATTTACAGGTGACGGAGTGCACGGTCTTTCTATGGATGACCGCCTTTGTATCTGCAATATGGCGATTGAAGCCGGAGCAAAAAACGGTATCTTCCCCGTAGATGATGTAACGATGGGTTATCTGAACGGCAGAAGCGAAAGAACGCCTGTAGTTTTTGAGGCAGATACCGATGCGGAATACGAAAGAATTATCGATATCGATCTGGCAACAATCGTTCCTACCGTTGCCTGCCCTCACCTTCCCGAAAACACATGTCCTGCAAGTGAACTGCACGATATCGAGATTGACCAGGTCGTAATCGGATCTTGTACCAACGGCAGAATAGAAGATATGGAGGCAGCTTATAATATTCTCAGGGGCAAAGAGGTTGCAGCCGGTATTCGTTGCATTATTATTCCGGGCACGATGCAGATTCTCCGTGAGTGCGTAGAACGCGGATGGTATACCGCCTTTATCGATGCGGGCGCCGTTGTTTCCACGCCGACTTGCGGTCCCTGCCTCGGTGGATATATGGGCATTCTTGCCGCAGGCGAAAGATGCCTTGCTACTACCAATCGCAACTTTGTCGGTCGTATGGGACATGTAGCCAGTGAGGTCTACCTCGCTTCTCCCCACACTGCCGCCGCAAGTGCGCTGGCAGGTTATATTACCGAATACAAGGGGGTGTGAAGAAGTGAATACACGAGGAAAAGTTTTCAAATATCCCGATAATGTGGATACCGATGTTATCATTCCTGCCCGTTTTCTGAACACCCCGGATGCCAAGGAGCTTGCCCTGCACTGTATGGAAGATATAGATCCCGAGTTTGTAAAGAAGGTACAAACGGGTGATGTTATAGTCGGAGGATGGAATTTCGGCTGCGGTTCCTCTCGCGAACACGCTCCGCTCGTTATCAAAACCTGCGGTATAGGCTGTGTCATTGCTAAGAGTTTCGCACGGATTTTCTACCGTAATTCTATCAATATCGGATTTCCGATTTTGGAGTGTGCAGAAGCGGCAGAAGAAATTGACGCAGACGATGAAGTCGAGGTCAACTTCAACACAGGCGTTATCACAAATCTGACCACAGGCAAGACTTATAAGGCACAGCCCTTCCCGCCTTTTATTCAAAATATCATCAAAAGCGGCGGACTCTTAAAGTCTTTGAGAGAAAGTGAAAACAATGGTTAAGAATATTGCTGTTATCCATGGAGACGGAATCGGTCCCGAAATCGTAGACGAGGCACTCAAGGTACTCAATAAAGTCGCTGAGCTCTTCGGACACAGATTTAATTACACTTATGTAGATATGGGCGGATGCGCTATTGATAAATACGGCGACCCTCTGCCCGCAAGCGAGCTGAAAAAATGTCTTGAATCCGACAGTGTTTTGCTTGGAGCTGTCGGAGGCAACGAGTGGAATGATGTTCCGGCCAATATGCGCCCCGAAAAGGGATTGCTCAGGCTTCGTGCAGGACTGGGTGTTTATTCCAACATCCGCCCTATAAAGATCTGGAAGCAGCTGGCCGAAGCTTCCCCTTTGAAGAAATCAATTGTTGAACAAGGAATTGACTTTATTATCGTTCGTGAATTGATCGGTGGCATTTACTTTGGTGAACATAAAACTGAAGGTGACACCGCCATCGATGTACTAAGATACAGCGAATATGAAATTGAGCGTATTGGCAGAATCGGGTTTGAAGCTGCACAAAAGAGGAACAAAAAGCTCTGCTCGGTTGAAAAGAGCAATGTTCTCGACTCCAGCCGCCTTTGGAAAAAAGTGATGCACAGACTGGCAGATGAATATCCCGATGTTGAACTTTCCGATATGCTCGTTGACAACTGTGCTATGCAGATTATAAAAAACCCGGCACAGTTTGACGTTATTGTTACCGAGAATATGTTTGGTGATATCCTCTCCGATGAAGCATCTATGATTACAGGCTCTATCGGTATGATCCCCTCCTCAAGCCTCGGAGCCACTGCTTGCGGATTGTATGAACCTATTCATGGCTCTGCTCCTCGTATCGCGGGACAAGATAAAGCCAATCCTCTCGGAACAATTCTCTCTGCGGCTATGATGCTCCGTTTCAGTTTTGAGATGGCAGAAGAAGCGAACGCCATTGAAAATGCCGTTTCAGCATACCTCGACGCGGGATTTCGCACTGCCGATATAATGAGCGACGGAACAAAACTCGTAGGATGCAGAGAGTGCGGTAAACTTATAGTGCATAATTTAAGAAAGGATTGAGGTATATGCTTCTTTCAGGCGCAGATATAATTGTAAAAATCTTAATTGAACAAGGCTGTGATACCGTCTTCGGTTATCCGGGAGGACAAGCTCTGAATATCTATGACAGTCTTTATGCCCATAGTAATGAAATCAATCATATCCTGACGGCGCACGAGCAAGGTGCGGCACATGCCGCAGACGGCTATGCCAGGGCAACGGGCAGGGTTGGTGTAGTTTTCTCCACCTCCGGCCCCGGTGCAACCAATCTTGTAACCGGTATCGCTACCGCTTATCTTGACTCTATCCCACTGATCGCTATTTGCGGAAACGTTCCTACGACACATATCGGTACGGATAGTTTCCAGGAAATTGATATTACGGGCATTACCTTGCCAATCACGAAACATAATTACTTTGTCAACGATGTTGAAGATTTGGCAGATATCCTCCGGGAAGCCTTCCGACTGGCAAAATCAGGCAGGCCGGGACCGGTGCTTATTGATGTTCCCAAAGATGTGCAGATAGCCAAATGTGAATACGAATTCCAACCTGCCGTAGAGAAGGAAGAGCCTTTTGCTGCCAAAAATGACCGCATCAATGAAGCTGCAAAGATTATCAATGCCGCAAAGCAACCATATATTTATTTCGGCGGAGGCTTGATTACGGCAAACGCACAGGCAGAAATGCTCGCCCTTGCTGAGAAAATAGATGCACCTATCGGTTGTTCCTTGATGGGACTTTCGGCAATTCCTACAGACTATCCGAGATTTCTTGGTATGCAGGGAATGCACGGTCATTATACATCCTCTATGGCAATGCACAATGCCGACTTGATTCTTTCACTGGGTGTTCGCTTTAATGACCGTGTTACCGGCAACCGACAGAAGTTTGCCACAGGTGCCAAGATCATTCATATTGACGTTGATGGTTCAGAGCTTTTTAAAACCGTTGATGCTGTGTGCGGGCTACGCGGCGATGTAAAACTAACTCTTGAAAAACTGTTACCAATGCTGAAGGAAAATAAAAAGCCGGAGTGGAGGGTGAAAGTTGAAGCATTTCGACAGGAAGAAGAGAGCTGTCTTGATAAGCGAGAAGGACTCACCCCGCGCAAAGTAATTTTGATCTTAAATAAATATTTGGGTGAAAACACAGCCGTTTGTACCGATGTTGGCCAACATCAGATGTGGGCAGCACAAAACTTGAACTTCAAAACTCCTCGTCGTTTCATTTCAAGCGGCGGACTTGGTACCATGGGATTTGGCTTTGGCGCTGCAATCGGCGCGGCGTTCGGAACAAAGGAACGAAGCGTCCTTGTAACCGGCGACGGCAGCTTCGGAATGAATTTGAATGAGCTTGCGACTGCGGTGAGATACAATATTCCCATTGTTATCCTTATAATGAATAATGGCGTTCTCGGAATGGTGCGCCAATGGCAGACCTTGTTCTATAACAAGCATTATTCCAATTCCGTGTTAGAGCGGAAAACAGATTTTACCGCTTTTGCCAAGTCCTTTGGTGCAAACGGTGAAGCGGTAACTACACCTGAGGAATTGGATGAGGCTCTCAGCCGTGCTTTCAGAGCAGAAGGGCCATATATCATCGATTGTAAAATCGACAAGGACGAATTTGTTCTGCCCATGTTGCCTCCGGGTGGCAGTATGGACGATATTATTACAAACTTGGAGGTAGAACAATGAACAGATATACCGTTGCCGTTTTGGTCAATAACCAATTTGGTGTCCTGAACAGAGTAACCAGTATGTTCCGCCGCCGTCGGTTTAATATCAGTTCGCTAACCGTAAG
This sequence comes from Clostridiaceae bacterium, assembly GCA_012519085.1. Taxonomy (GTDB): domain Bacteria; phylum Bacillota; class Clostridia; order Saccharofermentanales; family DTU023; genus UBA1046. Next base: position 11,515 of record JAAYQX010000032.1, on the reverse strand, counting down.
TGAGACGGAAACAAGCGAGCTTTCACGCATTACTGTAGTTTTCGATGGTGATGATGCCGGAAAACAACAGCTTATCAATCATCTTTACAAACTGCCGGATGTGTGCTCTATCAAGGAGTTCAGCGATGACAACTCGGTAAGTTTTGAACTGTTGCTCATCAAAATGAAAAATGAGACAAAATCCCGAGAAGATATCCGTGGAGCTGCCGATGCATTCGGTGCAATCATAGTTGATTACTCCAAGGACTATATGATGTTCCGTCTCACAGAGACAACAAAAAGGATTGATGACTTTATCAATTTGATGAGAGAATTTACTATACTTGAAATCTGCCGAACAGGCAGTGTATCACTTGAAAGAAGCAGTACAACCATTCGTCAAATTATAAATTTATAAATAAATTGGAAGGGACAATAAAATGGCAAGAATATTTTATCAGCAGGATTGTAATTTACAGAAACTTAGTGACAAAACAGTCGCTATTATCGGTTATGGTTCTCAGGGACACGCACACGCTCTTAATTTAAAAGACAGCGGTGTGAATGTTATTGTTGGTCTTTATGAAGGTTCCAAGAGTTGGGCCAAGGCTGAAGCGCAAGGCCTTAAAGTTATGACCTCAGCAGAAGCGGCAAATGCAGCCGACATCATAATGATCCTTATCAACGACGAAAAGCAGGCTAATCTTTACAAAGAATCTATCGAACCAAATCTTACTGAAGGAAAAACACTTGCTTTTGCTCACGGCTTCAATATTCATTTTGGTTGTATCAAGCCTCCTAAGAATGTCAACGTTATTATGATCGCACCGAAAGGTCCCGGTCACACTGTTCGCTCGGAATATCTGGCGGGCAGAGGTGTCCCTTGTCTGATCGCAGTTGAGCAGGATGCAACCGGTGATGCCTTGGATCTCGGATTGGCTTACGCGCTCGGCATCGGCGGCGCACGTGCAGGGGTGCTTGAAACTACTTTCCGCACCGAAACCGAAACCGATCTGTTCGGTGAACAAGCCGTTCTTTGCGGCGGGGTTTGCGCTTTGATGCAGGCAGGTTATGAAACCTTGGTTGAGGCTGGCTACGATCCGAGAAACGCCTATTTCGAATGTATTCACGAAATGAAATTGATTGTTGATCTTATCTATCAAAGCGGCTTTGCCGGAATGAGATATTCTATATCAAACACTGCTGAATACGGTGATTATATTACAGGTCCTAAGATCATCACCGAAGATACCAGGAAAGCTATGAAGCAAATTCTTAAAAACATCCAAGACGGTAGTTTTGCAAAGGATTTCCTCCTCGATATGTCCCCTGCAGGTGCTCAGGTTCACTTCAACACTATGCGAAAGCTTGCATCCGAACATCCTTCCGAAATCGTTGGTACCGACATCCGCAAGCTTTATAGCTGGAGTGACGAGGATAAGCTTATTAACGACTAATGTAAGGTGCTGCTATGGCAAAAGAAAATATAGTTGATGGTGTTCAAAATGCGCCTCATCGCAGTTTGTTCCACGCCCTTGGTCTGACTGAGGAAGAACAAAAAAGACCCCTGATCGGTATCGTCAGTTCCTATAATGAAATCGTACCGGGTCATATCAATCTGGATAAAATCGTGGATGCGGTTAAAATCGGTGTTGCGATGGCCGGCGGCACACCTATCGTTTTCCCTGCAATCGCCGTTTGTGACGGCATCGCTATGGGACACACAGGAATGAAATATTCTCTGGTAACCCGTGATCTGATTGCCGATTCTACCGAAGCAATGGCTTTGGCCCATGGTTTTGACGGTCTTGTCATGGTTCCCAACTGCGATAAAAATGTACCGGGTCTTTTAATGGCAGCAGCCAGAGTGAATATCCCTGCTGTCTTTGTTAGCGGCGGACCGATGCTGGCAGGTAAAGTAGAGGGCAAGAAAACAAGCCTCTCCAGTATGTTTGAGGCCGTAGGCTCTTATAATGCAGGCAAGTTAAGTGATACCGAGCTCAAAGAATACGAAAATAAGACCTGCCCCACATGCGGCTCATGCAGCGGCATGTACACCGCCAATTCAATGAACTGCCTGACCGAAGCGCTAGGCATGGGGCTGCGTGGTAACGGTACGATTCCTGCTGTTTATTCAGCTCGTATCAAGCTTGCCAAACACGCAGGTATGGCGGTGATGGATATGGTAAAGAAAAATATCTGTCCTCGCGACATTATGACGAAAGAAGCATTGATGAATGCACTTACAGTGGATATGGCGCTTGGCTGCTCTACCAACAGCATGCTCCATCTGCCTGCAATTGCTCATGAGTGCGGCGTGGAACTGAACTTGGATATCGCCAACGGGATCAGTGCCAAAACTCCCAATCTATGCCATCTGGCACCGGTAGGGCCCACCTATATGGAAGATCTTGACGAAGCTGGCGGTGTATATGCTGTAATGAATGAGCTTTCAAAGAAAGGTTTAATCCATACCGATTGTATGACCGTAACCGGCAAAACTATCGGCGAAAATATCACAGGCTGTGTTAATCTCAATCCTGATGTTATTCGTCCTGTGGATAACCCTTACAGCGAAACAGGCGGCATTGCGGTACTCAAAGGCAACTTGGCGACTGATGGCAGCGTAGTCAAACGTTCTGCTGTTCTCCCTGAAATGCTTGTTCATGAAGGTCCTGCCCGTGTCTTCGATTCCGAGGAAGAAGCACAGGCGGCGATCAATGCCGGCCAGATTATCGCAGGTGATGTGGTGGTTATTCGCTATGAAGGCCCCAAAGGCGGTCCCGGTATGCGTGAAATGCTGAATCCTACTTCTGCGATCATGGGAATGGGCCTTGGTAACAGCGTTGCCCTCATTACCGACGGTCGTTTTAGTGGTGCTACTCGTGGCGCTTGTGTCGGTCACATAACACCTGAAGCGGCATCCGGTGGTATGATCGGTGTTGTTGAAGATGGCGATATCATCAGTATTAATATACCCGAGAACACAATTGAGCTGAAAGTAGATGAGGCCATCCTTTGTGAACGCATGAAAAACTTTGTTCCCAAAACTAAGGAACTTTCCGGTTATCTTAAACGCTATGCGGCACTTGTATCGGGTGGTGCTTCGGGGGCTATTTTGAACTGATATGAAGAAGTTAAGAGAACAACTGGAAACGTTATGCATATTCAGAGAACTGCTGAATGATGCTGTCATCGCCTCTTTATACGATTATCTGGGGAATCCCACAAGCTCGGCCTATGCCGAGTTTGTGGCGGTTCTTTATGAATGCAGTGGCGGGAATCTCGGTGAACACATAAAAGAGCTCTGCACTAACAGCGAAAATGTATATGTAAAAACAATCGGCAGCGGGAAAGATGTGCCGGACTATATGCACTCCTCTCTCGTGGCGGAGCTTGATATTTTACAAGAGGTGGCAGATCTTGATAGGGATAGTCTCTGTGCCCCTCTCGAATATAAAGGCTTCCTGCCTGAATTTACAACTACAACTCTACGCCTTAAAGACATCTATCTGCACAGAACCGAGAATATCGAAAAATATGGCTACGGCATTTATGCGAATAATCGTATGTTTTGTGTGGATGAACAAGGTAGTATCTCTCCCGTGCTTCATCCTGACAAAATCGAGCTGTCTCAGCTTGTAGGTTATGAGCGTGAAAGAAAAATCGTTATTGATAATACAAAAGCTTTACTTGACGGTAAGCCGGCAGCGAATATATTGCTTACAGGAGATGCCGGTACAGGTAAATCCTCAACGGTAAAAGCCGTTGGTAACGCTTTGTGGAGCGAAGGACTCCGTATTATTGAGATGAGAAAGGATCAGCTGCGGAATATTCCTAAAATTTTGGATGAGTTGTCAAGCAATCCGTTGAAATTCGTGCTTTTTGTTGACGATCTGTCTTTCGTGAAGGATGATAACGATTTCAGTGCCCTTAAATCGGTACTTGAAGGCTCGGTTACGGCAAAATCGAACAATGTAGTTATTTATGCTACAAGTAATCGTCGTCACATAATCAAGGAAACCTTCTCCGGGCGCGAGGGCGATGATATTCACCGCAACGATACAATGCAGGAGCTTATTTCGCTATCAGAGCGTTTTGGCATACATATATCTTTCTCAAAGCCCAATAAAAAAACCTTCCTGCACATTGTTCATCATTTAGCGGCAGAAAACGCTATTAAGATGCCGCTCGACGAGCTGGACTTGCTCGCCGAGCGCTTTGCCTTAGAACGTGGCGGCAGATCTCCCAGACTTGCCCGCCAGTTTGTTGACGGTTTGCTCTCAAAATAATATTATGGACGACCGCAAGTTGTTGGGCGGCCGTCCTTTCCTGATTATCCCTGCAGAGAACATAAAGCAAAATAGAGATTTATACTTCGCGGTTCAGAACACGGTAAACCAGATCCATATCCAAACCATTGCGAACGGCAGTAGCCAACAGATCATATTGGCGCTCTTTGTACTCTTCAATATCAAAGGTTCCCAAGGCGTCAAAGTCAAGTCCTTTTTGGACACAAAGGGCCTTTAAGATCGTGTCGCTGATACCGGGGCCATCAAAAATACCGTGGATGTAGCTTCCATAGACGTTGCCGGCGCCAACCAGCGCAGGCCTTGTCTCCTCGCTGCGGCCCATGTGGATCTCATAACCTTCATAGCTCTTTCCGTTCAACCCGGATAGCATACCCCTGACACCCTCAAATACACCCTTGGTTTGGGTCTGTACTTTTTTGCCCAGGAGAATTGTATCCATATCTAAAAGGCCCATTCCGGTAATCTCTGTAACACCCGCAGCTTCTACCTGGTCGGGATCGGAAATTTTCCTGCCCAGCATTTGATATCCGCTGCAGACACCAAATACCAAAGTCCCGGCAGCTGCAGCCTTTTGAATCGCTGTTTCCAAGCCACACTGGCGCAGCCATTTTAAGTCGGAAATTGTATTTCCCGTACCCGGAAGGATGATCATATCCGGCTGATACAGATCGCCAATATTATTTATATAGCGCAAAGATACATTCCCATATCGCTCAAAAGGACTAAAGTCCGTAAAGTTGGATATGCGCGGCAAACGGATAATCGCAATATCAATCAGTTTACGCTCGGTCACTTTATCAAATCGCTCCGTCAAGCTATCCTCGTCATCAATATCCACACTGGTGTAAGGAATAACGCCTGCCACCGGCACACCGCACAATTCTGCGAGTTCTTTAAGTCCCGGATCTAAAATGGCTCGATCGCCACGGAATTTGTTAACGATTATTCCTTTGACACGGTCACGTTCATTTTTTTCCAGAAGTGCTACCGTACCGTAAAGCTGGGCAAAGATACCGCCACGGTCTATATCGCCTACCAATAGTACCGGCGCATCCACCAGCTTGGCAAATCCCATATTTACGATGTCTTCCTGTTTCAGGTTTATTTCGACAGGACTTCCGGCGCCCTCAATCACGATAATGTCATATTCAGAGGCCAAACTGTTGTAAGCTGCCAGTACAGCAGGAATATACTCGCGCTTCCTGCGATAATATTCCGTGGCTCTCATATTGCCCTGAACCTGCCCGTTTACAATGACTTGGCTACCCACATCAGTTGTAGGCTTTAACAATACAGGATTCATGCGGGTGTCAGGTGCGATACCGGCTGCTTCTGCCTGCACTACTTGCGCTCGTCCCATTTCTCCACCGTCTTTGGTAATAAAGGAGTTTGACGCCATATTCTGACTCTTAAACGGAGCGACACGATAGCCGTCCTGCTTAAAAATACGGCAGAGTCCCGCCGCGAGCAGGCTTTTCCCTACATTGGACATAGTTCCTTGAATCATTATATTTTTTGCCACAGCAGCTCCTTTCCGCTCACCCCAGTGAAGATAATCATTCTGTTCCTCTAGCTTGCATGGTAAAAATATAGATCGGATTCTGTCCGGTCATAAGATGATAAGGTCCGGCTTTTTTGCCACGTGCAACCTGCAGGCTAATAATCTCAGTTTCCTCAAAAGTGAACTCTTTGATGCATGCAGTCAATTCTGCAATGGATTCCAGAGCAATCGCTGTTGCAACGATGCGGATATGGGGGTTCTTCTCTAATAAAAGGGTCAATATTTCCCGGATTTTGCCGGAGCTGCCACCGATAAACGCATGGCTGGGAGCAGGCAGATCAAGACAGGCTTCCGGCGCACAGCCACCTATAATTGTCAGGTTGCTAGCTGAAAACTTGTCCTTATTCAGATTCAGCAGTTCTACTGCAGCACTCTTGTGCTCAATGGCATAGACCTGTCCCTTTTTTGCCTGCAAGGCCATCTCGATTGCTACGGAACCCGTCCCGGCTCCAATATCCCAGCAGACAGCGTGTTCCGTCAATTGAAGTTTAGAAAGACATACTGCACGGACTTCGCTCTTGGTCATTGGCACGACATCATCAGCTCCGACGCTACGCTGAAATACGCTGTCCGGCAGACCATGAGTAATAATAGCATCAGGGTGGCGATTCTCCAGCAAAGCAACACTCAATGAATCATAAATGCCATCGGCAAGCTCTGCCGCAGTTCCGCTTGTAATCTTTTCATCCGGATAGCTCAAACGCTCGCCAATGCTCATTTGCACACTTCCCAGACCGGCACTAATTAAAGTGCGACACAGATCGTTCATCCCGTTTTCACTGCCAATCAAGACAAAAACCCGTTTGTTGGCACGAATATCCGGGATGATATCATATTGCCTGCCATGTAGGCTGGCGACAAAAACATCTTCATAAGATGTCTGCAGCCGTGCACATAAATACACCAAGGAACTTAAGCCCGGCAAGACTTCTACTTCACATGTGTTCAATAAAGGAAGCAGCTTTTTTGTACCGCTAAAAAATCCGACATCACCTGACATAACGACTGCAAAGCGTCCGTATTCACGGTGGGACATAATAAAGTCTGCGATATCCGTAGAGGCAATGGCATCATATACGCATTGGCCGGGGGCGGCGACTGCTTCCAACATTCGCTTTGCTCCGATTAAGCAATCTGCTCGTTCGATAGCTCTGCGCACTTCCTTTGTCATTGCCTCAAGACTTCCAGGACCGATGCCAAGAATATGGACATGAGGTTTACAGTGGCAGCCAAAACGTGAACACAGCAGCTTTATTGTCTCGGGGAAAGAGACACCTTCTCGCTGTAGTGGGCAGCCGATGACTACCATACGAATCCCGGCTTGACGTGCAGCAGAAACCTTCGCTGCAAAGCCTCCCTCTTCACCACTGTCCTTGGTAACAAGCCAGGAAGCAGATACAAAGCGAAGCATGGCCAGATTCATCTCTTCAGTAAAGGGTCCTTGCATAGCGATGATATTTGCTGCTTTCAGGCCAATGGCATGGCAAGATTCTAAGGAAGAATCCAGAGGCAAAATGCGGGCATATACGCGTTCAGTAAAATTAGTGAGTTTTGCGAATTTACCAACTTCCTTGCTGCCAATAGTCAAAAGGATATTGCCTTCAGTACCATCGAGAAAGTCAACAGCCGCTTCAATGTCGGAAACGTACACAGCATCTGAAGATATCTCCGACGACTTGCGCAGAAGGCGCAGATACTCTGTTTCGGTTGCAGCGCAAGCTCTGGAAATGCTTTCTGTTATCGAAGTCGCATAGGGATGGGTAGCATCAATAACTAAATCAAATGATGAGTCTGAAAACATCCGGGTAATCTCATTTGCCGAAAGCCGTTGGGCCAAAATAGTCAGATTATCTGCGGAGGGTAGGAGTGTCTCACCATATTCAGTCGCAACGCAGGCGGTAACGGCCACAGGCTGCGAGCTTAGAAACTCTACCAGTTCCCGTCCCTCTGTCGTCCCGGCAAAAACACATATCTTATACATCGCAATATCCTCTCGGTGTTACCATATTCCCGGCAATCATTTTCGTCATTTCATTGCCAATAAAAACGGTGCAAAACATATCCACCTCTGCCTCCTTAAGTTCCCCGAGGGACATCAGGCGTTGGTTCTCGCCATCTCTGCCAATATTGCGGGCTATACCGCAAAGGCGATCTGCCGGTAAATGGCGCAACAGAATTTCACAGGCCAGGCGCAGATGGTCCGGGCGGCTTTTGCTGGCGGGGTTATAAAGTACAATGGACAGATCAGCAATAGCAGCAGCTTCCAAACGCTTTTCAATCTTTTCCCAACTGGTAAGACGATCACTAAGGCTGATAACCGCAAAATCATGTGTAAGCGGTGCACCAAGGAGCGCCGCACCACTGCAGGCAGCTGTTAGCCCGGGAATGACTTCGACCTCCGGTTCGGTACAATCTCCTCTGAGCTCGTAAATCAGAGCTGCCATACCATAGATCCCGCTGTCGCCGGAGCAGATCATGGCAACATTTTTGCCCTGTTGCGCGATATCAATTGCCATTTGACAGCGTTTGGCTTCCTGTGTCATCGGCGTAGTCATAAACTCTTTGTCCGGATAGCGCTCCTTGACCAGATCCACATAAACATGGTAGCCGACAATGACATCGCAGGCCTGCAATGCACGATCAGCTTTAACCGTCATATTTTCATAGTCACCGGGACCAATGCCAACAACAAATAATTTAGTCAAAGCGCACCTCCAAGCTTTCTGCAGCAACTGCGACTGTTACGCCATTTAAAGCAGTCTTTTTTACGACTAATGTCTCTGCGCCCATCAACGCAGCTCGCTCGCAAATATTATCTAAGCCGGTTATACCTTGCACAAATTCAGATGGAGTGAATTCTCCCTGTACTGCTTGGAGCTCCTTTGCGGAATAGAAAATAAGGGGCCAGCCATTATCTTGGCAATATTTCAGGAGACCTGCTTCCTCTGCTTTCAAATCAATGGATGCCACACATTTGATAGCCCGTATATCAATCTTATGCTGATCAAGAACCATTTTTAAGGCTTCATCGATTGCTGTGTCCGTTATTCCTTTGCGACAACCGATACCCAGATGAAGAATCTTTGGGATCAGTCTCAGAGTTTGCTCAAAAGGTGTCTTTTTCTGCCAGGAAATACAAATCCCCAGCTCTCCGCTCTCACCCGATACCACACCATTAGGATAGTCAGTCAGGATAGGAAAATCACAATAAAGCGGGATATTTCTCTCCAAAATAGCCGCTGACACCATCTTTGCATGTTGGATATTATCAATCACAAAACCATTCCCGGCTGCCCAAGTATCTACTGAGAATCTTTTGTTAATATCGGTAGCGGTAGTAATCACCGGGGTAGCTTTTAGCTGATCCGCTATCTGCAATGCCATTTTGTTGGCACCGCCGATATGGCCTGAGAGCAGAGGAATTACAAAAGTTCCTAATTCGTCAATGCAAATCACTGCAGGATCAGTCTGCTTATCACGCACGTGGGCTGCAATCTTCCGGACTGCAATTCCACAGGAGGCAATGAAGATCAATGCGTCCGCCCAGTTAAAAAGCTCTCCATAGAATGGCTTTGTGGGACGACAGATCGGGGAAAAACCTTTCTCAATAAATCGCTCCATCGTATAAGCCTTTATTTCAGCCTCCGGGAAATATGACATTGTCTTACGGGCGGTACGGCATCCCTGGCGGCTGTAGGCAAATATAGCTATTTTCATTCTGTTGCCTCCCGATATTCCGTCGTGAAACCAGGATCGTACAATTTAGAGCGCAGATACTTATCACCCATACAGTCGCCCACAATGATCAATGCAGTCTTTGTTAAGCCGTTCTCTGTCACAGTAGCGTGAAGCGTTCCCAGAGTGCAACGAAAAACCTTTTCCTCCGGCCAAGTGGCCTTATAGACTACCGCCACAGGAGTATCATCAGGATATCCGCCTGCCAGCAGATCCGCCTGCAGCACTTTGGTCAGAGAGGTGCTGAGAAACAAAATCATTGTAGCTTGGTGCACCGCCAGCGCACGAATGGATTCTCGTTCAGGGACCGGTGTTCTCCCGGCAGTTCTGGTGATGATTACCGTCTGGCTGACATCAGGCAGAGTGTACTCTGTCTTTAAAGACGCCGCTGCACCGCAGAAAGAACTGACACCCGGGCAGACATCATATTCAATGCCCAACTTGACCAGCTCATCAAACTGCTCTCGAACTGCTCCGTAAATACTTGGATCACCGGTATGAAGGCGCACTGTAACTTTTCCGGCCGCTTCCGCCTTTTTTATTACTTCAATCACCTGTTCCAGCGTCATCTTTGAGCTGTCGTAGATCTCACAACCTTCTTTGGTATATGAAAGCAGATCGGGGTTTACCAAAGAGCCTGCATAAATAACCGTATCTGCCTCACTAAGAAGGCGAGCACCTCTTATTGTTATCAGATCAACTGCACCGCTGCCAGCGCCAACAAAATGAACCATATACTATTCCTCCGAAATCAGTTTTAAAAGTGAGCGGGCGTTTTCAGTTTCACTTAGAAAGCCATATTGCTTGGAAAACATAATCGCAGCTGTTTTTATTTCACCATCTACGCGGTGATCCAAAATATAAGAAATGCGATCCGAGATTCGCTTTAAAGTCTCTTGACAAAGACCATTCTCTGTCAAAACCCGCAGTGCATCATCGCAGGTTACACATTCCAGCATCTCTTGGATTTGTGCAGAACGAAGCCCTGCAGCTCCGGCATGGGCAGCCATAATCTCCATCCGACAGTCACCAAATTTGGAATGTGTATTCAGGATACCGCCCGCCACCTTTACGAGCTTACCGATATGCCCAACCAATAATGCGCCCCGGAAGCCAAGCTCTTTGCAAAGATCCAGAGCATCTCCGATAAAATTAGAAATTGGAATAGCTAGCTCCGGATTGATGCCGATACCTTCTTTAATATAGTCCAAGCCGTAATTACCGGGAGTCAATAGGACATACTCGGCACCACTTGCCTTTCTCTGACGGAGTTCTATTCGTATCGTATCTACCAAGGCTTGTTCGCTCATGGGTTCCACGATCCCGGTTGTCCCTAAGATAGAAATCCCGCCTACAATCCCCAGTCTGGGATTAAAGGTTTTTTTCGCAAGCCGTTCGCCGTCCGGCACGGAAATCACAACCGACAGGCCGCCGTGATAGTCAGTCAAGCGGCATACTTCCTCCAGGTTTTCGCGAATCATCTGCCGTGGAACGGAGTTGATGGCTGCGGCACCTACAGGCTGATCCAGGCCTCGTTTGGTTACACGCCCAATACCTTGCCCGCCTTCGATAGTAATTCCCGCTGTGTCTGTGCGAGATACATGGGCAAAGACAAGAGAATCCTTTGTTATATCCGGATCATCGCCGCTGTCTTTTTTAATGGCACAAGATACCGCATTTTCTCCTCTTGAGATTTGCAGCACAGCTAGATTCAATTCAATACCCTTGGGTGTATGGATCTGTATTCTTTCCTTTTTCCGTCCGGTCAAAAGCATCCAAGCCGCAGCCTTGGATGCCGCTGCAGCGCAGGAGCCGGTTGTATAGCCCAGACGGAGTTTTTTCCCATCTTTCACGATATATTCTTCCATAGGCATTACCGCATGATCTGGTAAAGAAGTGCATTGCAGATTGCTGCCGCCACATTGCT
>JAAYQX010000031.1 GCA_012519085.1 Clostridiaceae bacterium | reverse complement strand
CTTAATCAGCTGTGATGCTATCGAGAATCTCAGACGCGCTATTGCCGGTGAGATCACGCTTGTCCAGATGTGTGGCCCAGTAATCAGATATATTCTGTCTGTACTTTGAGTTGAAGTAACCATTATTGATGGTCCGGCAACCCAGAGGAAAAAATTGCATCTGCTGTAACGAGTATTGATAGCAGTCCTTGGCGGCGGCGACAAAATCGTCCGCTGTACCTGCAGAAGCTAGGGCCAAAGCCAGCGTTCTGACCTGTTGCGAAAGACCGGATGTGACCAGTTCCTCGAAATCATCGCGATCCAGATGGTAAAGAAAATCCTGTGCCAGACTGTAAGGCGTTTCCAGCCTTTCCGTTGTCTGTATATAACACAGATCATAATCATGGCTGTCGATCCTTTGTCCGTATGTCTCCTGGTCCAGAATGACCAGTTCCAGCCTTAAGCCTTGACGCAGTGCAGACTGGGCAAATGCTCTACAGGCAGCTTCCACCTGTGGATCAGCAGGTAAAATCAGATCCAGTGTTGCAAGCGGCTGCTGTTCAAGGTGCAGCACGCCGTCGCTGTCCCAAGTTCCTCCCAGCCGGGTAGCTATCTCCCACTTGTTCGCCAAATAGGTCTCAGCAAAGACCGGCTTGGACAGATCAGGCCGCAAGCGGCTAACAAGGGTCGCTCCGCCAAAATAATGCCAGAAAATTGTAGTCGCAGCTTTGCTATCCAGGATGTGACCTGTTTTGGACGTATCGACAGCCAGTTGCAACAGATTACGGTAATAAATATTCTTGAACAGATAGTGATCCCGTTTAACAACGATTCCTGACAGCAACGGTTTTCCGGTAAAATAATCGGAACTGTTCCCATCATCCGGCAATGTGCCACCCAGAATATCTATCTCCTGATTGGCAAAGGCTCGTTCCTTGCTCAGCCGATCCTTATACTTGCGTAACATCAAATACTGTGGCTTATTGTCCACTGCCACGCATCTCTCCAAAACCAATTGGAAAGAATCATTCAATTTGACTTGCCAGGGTCCCGTGCCCAGTGGCTGTTTGTCAGCCTGTATTTGCAGTTCTTCTTCCGTGATCGTCAGCGGATCTCTTCCCTCACACCATATATTAGCCGGCATAATCGGCGCCCGGCAAAGCAGATCCAAGGCCAATGCCTGATAGTATTTACCGTTTTCAGCCAGTGTCAGGAAAATGCGGTCAGTAGCTAGCTCTCCATCAGTTTCTGTCTCAACTTTTGTGATCAGACCCTCTGCCTCCCGACAACCTTCCGTAAACTTACACATCCAGTACAAGGACAGTTCGATTTGTTCCGGGGTTACCGGCCGACCATCATGCCAGACAGCATCCTCTCTAATTTTCAACTTAATCCCGTCTGCATAAATCCCCAGCAATTCTGCCAGCCCCGGCTTATAGGTCAATTCTTCCGGATCCCATTTGAGCAAAGTCTCATATACCAGGTCACAGCCGCTCAGACTGTCAACCGGAAAACCATTCCCCTCCTGCAAAGGATTCAGATTAACCTCATCTTCCAGCAATTGGATGGTAATCGTCGTATCCGGGTCAGGCACAAAGCCGATCTCATGGAAAGCATCTGCCTGGGTAGATTCAGTTTCCTCTTGCATTTTTGTCGAAGGCGCCGCCGGGTCGTCCGGCGTCTCTGCAGTCTGTTGCAGACTGCTATCCGGTGCGGTAGAAGAAGCCGGATTCCCGGCAGGGCCATCATCCGATGTGCAGGCTACAACACCTGACAATAGACATATAATCAAGACCAGAGCCAGTGGGCTCAGCCATTTGAAGCGGGCATAAGTTTTTCGTATAGACATGAATGACATCAACCAATTCCTCTATTGAATAATTTTATTGTATCATGAGGAAACTGGATAAAGATTTTGTTTTTATTAAGGAGCTGACGACATTGATTGTATCGTTCAACCAGCGGATCAAAAATCTACCCCCAAGGTGACTCTCATGTTCAGTAGTAAAAACAGAACGACGGCCAGGCAGAATAAAGGAATATGGCATTATATGTTCTATATTGCGGCATTTTTAATTCTACTCCTCTTCATAGGACTGCTCCTGATCAACCGGACAGTAGTCCGGACCGGCAGAGCCAGAATCCGAGACCTGGCGGAGTTGGAACGCAATCTTGATGCCATAATTGTGCCCGGTTGTAAAGTAGATCCGGATCTCACGCCCTCGCCCATGTTGAAAGACCGACTTGACGGTGCTATCGAGCTATATCAGGCGGGGATCTCCGAGCGGATTATTGTATCCGGTGATAGCAGTGAGAAGGCACACAATGAGCCTTGGGTGATGCGCAATTACCTGGCTGCCGCCGGTATCCCGCCGGAAGCAATTTTTATTGATAGAGACGGGATTGACACTTATGATACTGTCTTCCGGGCACGGGCAATTTTCGGTGTCAGGACAGGTGTGATTGCGACACAGACTTTTCATCTGGAGCGGGCGCTATATATAGCCGATCGCTTGGAAATCGATCTGCTGGGCTATGCGACTGATTTCTACGATTATAGTACCGCTACCAAAATCAAGAACTCTATTCGTGATTTTCTGGCTCGAGCCAAAGCCTGGTATGAAACCGAGACCAAAGCTGCTCCCCGCCATCTGGGAGAAACTATAGATCTGGCCGGCTCCGGCTATGATACCCTGGATGCAGAGCAAAAACAAAACGATCCTTATGCTCCTTAAGTTGTGCCCAGTCTGGCTACTCTCAGTGCCCTGACATTGGTAACCAAGACATTATTGGCAGTGAGCCGTTCAAAGGTATCGCTGATTTTAGCTTGAGCCTCCAACAGAACTGCTTGAGCATTATAACCGTATTCCAATTCCAGATCGAGATCGAGAATCACACCGTAAGGCTCTTTTTTGAGATTATAGCGGACCATATCCTCAATCCCGGGGACAGTCCTGGCGATCAGTTTCAGCAATTGTTCTACAGCCTCATCGGACATCGAATATCGGCCCAGACTGGAAAAAGTGGGGCGAACTACAGTCCGTTCCGGGTCTCCCTCACCATAAGTATAGGAAGAGCCTCGGTCAAAGCGTCGGCGTAATTTCTGCAGCGGTTCGGCAAAATAACCGGAAAATTCATGCTTGATTTCCATGCTGGGAACAGGAATTGTATGCTTGCCCTCGGTCAAGCGGGTTTGCTTGGCGATATTTCTTTCTTCTTCCGTGGTCACATCCTCAATGCTGATTTGCAGAGAAGGACGATTGAGCCACAGATTGTCACAGATCCGATCCAGCATTCCGTCGGATGTCCCCAGTATCATAAGTGTCGGCGGACGGTGCTCGACCAGAGCGCGTCTCATATTGGCTGCTCGAGTCGGATCAATAAAAAGAGCTTGTCTAACGGATTCCAACTTGGTCCCTGCCCGCTTGGCAGATGATCCGGCAATCACGCTGGAGCCATGAATCAGAAGGCCGTCATCGATTATATAACGGATATCGTAGCGCTTAGCGATCAGAATCGCCCGTGTGCTTTTGCCTGTGCCGCTGGAACCGACGAAAGCAATTACAGCAATTGTAGAGAGCAGTTCCCGGATTTCATTTTGGGTCGCTTCCTCATACTGAATAACTCGCTCCGAAACCTGAGTCTTCACCGCCTCGGCAAAACGGCCAAAGGGATTGAACAGGGGTTCTTCCCGCGTGCGCAGCCGTTCGGCGGCGGATATTTTCTGCTCCGGATCTTTCTCAGGAGTCGCAGCAGATGTCGCACCGATACCGAGCTTACTTTTTAACCAGCTGAAGATACCCATCGCAATCTATACCTGCCCGGGGGAGAAGATGCCAATACTATGCGTCTTCGTCACTTAATCCGTCTGATTCCAATTATGGAAAACATCTTGGACATCGTCGTGATCTTCCATAACTTCGATCAGTTTTTCCATCTGTTTGCTCTGTTCCTCATCGCTAAGCTCCACCCAGCTTGACGGTCTGGGAGCAAGTGAGAGATCTAAAAATTCGTAGTTCTTATCTGTCAGCGCTTCCAGTACAAAGTGGTAATCATTAGGCTCAGTGATGATTTCGAACATCTCATCCGAGATCTCCACATCTTCAGCTCCGGCCTCCAGTGCATCAAACAGCACCTGATCTTCATCCGGGTACAGCTCACGATCCAGGACCAGACTGCCCTTGCGCTCGAATTGATAGGCGACACAGCCGTTCGTGCCCAGATTGCCACCGAACTTATCAAAGATATGGCGAACATCACCGGCCGTGCGATTGCGATTATCGGTCAGAGTTCTGACCATAACGGCGATACCGCCCGGCCCGTATCCTTCATAGACGATCTCGGCAAAATCATCGCCACCGTCACCGCCGGCGGCTTTGCTGATTGAGCGCTGAATGCTGTCATTCGGCATATTGCTGGCTTTAGCGCGGGCAATTGCGTCCTTGAGACTGGAATTGGAATCGGGATCAGGACCGCCGTGTTTGACGGCGATGGCAATTTCCCGGCCTAACTTGGTAAATATTTTGCCGCGCTGGGCATCGACTGCTTCTTTGCGCCGTTTAATATTATTCCATTTCGAATGTCCTGCCATTGTTCACTCCCGATATTATTTCTTACTGATAATCTCCTGACCGCCCATCCAGGGACGCAGTACCTCAGGTATGATCACACTGCCATCCGCCGTTTGCATCTGTTCGATTATCGCCGGGAAAACACGGCTGGTCGCCAGTCCGGAAGCGTTCAGTGTATGGACGAATTCCGGCTTGCCGCTTTCGCTGCTGCGATAACGGATATTGCCCCGCCTGGCTTGGTAATCGCCGGCATCCGAGGCCGAACTGACTTCCTTATAGCCATCCATCGAGGGAATCCAGATTTCAATATCCAGGGTTCTGCGCATGGAAGCACTACAATCTTCGGCAGCCAACCTTGAGGTGCGGAAATGCAAGCCCAGCCCCTTGACCAGACTTTCAGCCTTGCCGACCAGTTCTTTGAGTGCAGCCTCAGCCTGATCGGGACGGGCATACTGGAATATCTCCACTTTATTGAATTGATGGCCTCTGATCATACCGCGTTCATTAGCGCCGTGGCTGCCGGCCTCACGGCGATAACAGGGCGTATATGCGAAATACTTCAGCGGCAGCTCGTCCTCGTCCAGGATCTCATCGCGGTGTAAGTTGACCAGAGCAGTCTCTGCTGTCGGCAGCAAGAAACTAAAGTCTTTGCCGGCAGTGGCAAAGTCAGAATCCAGATGAAAGACATCCTCTGCAAATTTGGGGAACTGACCGGCGGTAAAACCACATTCATAGTTTAGAATATGGGGCAGCAGCAGCATCTCATAGCCATCAGCCAGATGCTGGCTCATGAAATAATTCAGCAGCGCCCATTCCAGCCTGGCGCCGTCGCCGCGATAAACCCAAAAGCCTGATCCGCCCAATTTGGCTCCGCGGGGATAATCGATCAGACCCAGATCCGTGACCAGATCAACATGATGCTTGGGCTCAAAATCAAAAGTAGGCTTCTCACCATATACGGCAACTACTTGATTGTTTTCTTTGCCGCCGGCGGGAACTTCATCGCCCGGCAGATTGGGCAGAGCCGCTAAGAATTCATTTTGTTCAACTTGCATTGCGGCCAAAATTTCATCATTGGCTCGGATTTCTTCCCCAACCTGGCGCATGCGCTCCATTAAAGACGAGGTATCTTCGCCCTGGCGCTTCAGTTTAGGTATCTCAGCCGAAGTCTTATTGCGTTCCGCCTTCAGCTGTTCATTTTGAAAAATCAGCGCCCGGCGCTTCTCATCCGCAGCCAGAAAGTCCGTAAAATCAATTTCCAAACCTTTACGCGCCAGCTTGGCCGCAACTTCTTCGGGGTTTTTCCGTATCATTACCAGATCAAGCATATATATCTACTCCCAATTCTATTCCTGACCGGCCCTGTGACCGGATCATGTTCTGGACTTATATAGTAACTCATCCGGGCCATGCGGACAAAGCCGATCCGTAAAAAGATGTAAATAGGGCACCTTAAAAGGGCCGGATCAAAGTTGCTCGGAGTCGGGGATGACGACAGGATCCAGGTGGATAATCAGATGAATACCCTGATTATCCAGAATGTCGCGTTCGATGCGGTCAATTAGGGCATGGCTTTCCAGTGCCCTCATCCCGGCATCCAACTCCACATGCAGAGAGGCAAAAGTCTTGCCCGGGCCATAGTCATGTATCAGCAGATCATGCATGCCCAGGACACCGGGATAAGCTAAGACAGCTTCTTCCAGCCCTTGCACTATAGATTCCGAAGGTGCCGCTCCCAGCAGATAGGTGGCAGTATCCCTAAGAATGCTAAAACCTGAATAAAAAATAAATAATGAGACCAGCAGTCCGATCCAGCCGTCAATCATAATTCCTGTAAAATGAGCGACCAGAGTTGTTGCCAGTACAGAAAAAGTGGTAACGGCATCAGCCAGACTGTCGGCAGCCGTAGCACGAAAGACTTGTGAACCGATCAATTGATCCAGAGAACGATAACTGCGCCATTGCCAGAGCTTTAACACAATGGAAACGATCAGTATTCCTGCCACCAAATAATCCAACCGGATCGATTGCGGATGACGAATCCGGTTCAGAGAAGTTTTAAACAGCTCCCAGGCCACGATCAGAATAATCAGAGCGACGCCGGACGAGGCCAGGTATTCAAAACGGGCATGTCCGAAAGGGTGTTTCTTATCCGGCGGTTTGGCCGACAGACGGAAAGATAATAGAGCAATCAAAGAGGCGACGCAATCCGTTGCATTGTTCCAAGCATCGGAGGTGATAGCGATACTGCCTGCCAAAGTGCCGGCTATAAATTTGCCCGCTGCTAATAACAGATTGCTGGCGATACCGATACCGGACATCAGGCTGCCATACTGTTTCCTGACCACCGGGTCCTCAATCTGTTGATGATTCTTAATTAGTTTTTTGGCTAATCTCTGCACCAGCATAAAGTTATTTTATCCCGGTTCGGCCGGGATGTTCTTTCAGTATATCTGCCTTTTTGCCGATAGTAATTCACTGTCTAATTTACAGTTGACTCGGTATTGGGAGTTAATTGCTGCAGGTATCGGCAGCGGCTTCACCCTCTTCAACCGACTGCCAGCGATCAAGCAGAGCGGTTACTTTTGCCAGGGGCAGACCCATGACATTGTAGTAATCGCCTTTGATTCCGGATACAAATAGAGCGCCATAGTCCTGGATACCATAGGCGCCGGCCTTGTCCAGCGGCACTCCGCTGGACACATATGTCTGCAGTCTACACTCCAGCGCCGTATTCAAGGGTAAAAAACTGACTTCCGTGGTCTCAACTATATTTTCTGTAGCCAGCAGCTCCCCGGAAGCAGATAGGAGCAGCAAAGCGACACCGGTATGGACTAAATGCGTCCGACCTGCCAATTGTCGCAGCATTTTTTCCGCTTCCGCGGGGCTGTGCGGCTTACCCAGGATCGCATCGTCAAGGCAGACGATAGTATCGGCGGCCAGAATGACGGACTTATGCTGTGCGCCTTCGACAAATAAATCCGAGTGGTCAGCAAAATGGGATGCGGACAGCTCGGCATAGACCGCATGGGCCTTGGCAGCGGACAGACGTCGCACCAGCTCAAGCTGTTGAGCGGAGCCAGGCAGGTCTGTCAGCTCTGTCAGCACCTGCTCCTGAATATTCTCTTCATCAATGCTCGCCACCCGAACCTGAAATGGATAGCCGCTGACAGCTAATAGTTCGGCTCTGCGCGGTGAGCCACTGGCCAGGATAATTTTCATAATTAGATTATACCGTATCCGCGGCTAAGAAAAGCTGTCTAATCAGCGCCGGAGTTTCGCGCAGATTGCGCGCCGCCCGGCGATAGATAATCTGGGGTTTGTGACCGGCCTGAAACTGCAGGAAATCTTTAAATTTCTCCACACTGAGCAGACGTGATATCAAGTCCAGATCCGACTTGTCCTGTTCTGCGAAGTGAAGAACTACATCCTGGTCACGTACAGAAATGCGGGCAAAGCCGGCTCTCCCGCCAAAAGACCTGATATAGGCGATATCGCCCAGAGTCTGTGCTTCATAGGGCAGCTTGCCATAACGGTCGAGCATTTCATCCAGCACATCCCAATAATCTTCTGCGGTCTCGAGAGCGGCAATCCGGCGGTAGATGTCAATTCTCTGACCCTCATCCCGGATATATGTTTCCGGCAGATAGGCATTGACCTCCAGCTCGACCAGGGCATATGCGGGGGGCGGTTTGACCTCAACTCCGGTTAACTCTTTGACCGCCTCATCCATCATCTTGCAGTACAGATCGTAGCCGACGGCGCCCAGATTGCCGCTTTGTTCCGGACCCAGCAAATTGCCGGCACCGCGCACCTCCAAGTCCCGCAGCGCAATTTTGAAACCTGAACCCAGTTCCGTATAGTCGCGAATCGCAATTAAACGCTTCTCTGCCGCTTCATTCAGAATCTGGTTCTGAGGATAAGTAATATAGGCATAGGCTTGTCTCTCCGACCGACCGACCCTGCCCCGAATCTGATAAAGCTGGGCCAGGCCAAGCCGATCCGCATTTTCGACCACAATCGTATTGACATTGGGCATGTCGATACCGGACTCAATAATGGTAGTACAGACCAGAACATCATAATTACCGTTAATAAAATCTGTAATTACCTGCTCCAGTCGTCGCTCAGGCATCCGGCCATGAGCAGTCACAATGCGTACACCGGGCAGAAGCTCCCGCAGACGTGCCGCTTTTTCCTCGACTTTATAAGTGTTATTGAAGAGATAGAAACTCTGACCCCCGCGCCCGGTTTCGCGCAAAATCGCCTCGGCAGCTACATCTTCCTCATATTCCATCACATAGGTTTGAATCGGGCGCCGATCCTCCGGCCCCTCCTCCAGCAACGAAATATCTCTGATGCCGGACAAAGACATATGTAAAGTCCGTGGAATCGGTGTAGCTGTAAGGCTTAGGACGTCCAGGGCCGGATAGCGCTCTTTGATCAGCTCCTTATGATCGACACCGAAGCGCTGTTCCTCGTCAATCACCAGTAAGCCCAGATCGGCAAATTCGACATCCCGCGACAATAGTCTGTGCGTACCGATCACAATATCAACTCGTCCTGCTTTTAGCTCCTGCAGAATCTCCTTTTGCTCTTGTTCGGAGACGAAGCGGCTGAGCATCCTGACAGTGACCGGAAAGTCGCCCAGCCGTTCACAGAGCTTATTGTAATGCTGTTGTACCAGTACTGTAGTCGGTGCCAGCAGAGCAGCTTGCTTGCTATCCATAATGCATTTGAAGATGGCCCGAAAACAGACCTCCGTCTTGCCGAAGCCGACATCACCGCAGAGCAGACGCTCCATAACCCGCGGCTGTTCCATGTCCGCTTTAATCTCAGCTATCACCCGCTTCTGGTCTTCCGTTTCTTCATAGGGAAAAGCGGCCTCAAAATCCTGCTGCCAGACCGTATCCGCCGCAAAAGCATGGCCCTTGATCTGTCGCCTGGTGGCATAGAGCGCTACCAGATCAGTTGCCAACTTTCTAATCGACTCGCGAGCTTTTGTCTTCTGGCGCTCCCACTCAGAGCCACCCAGCTTAGACAGCCTGGGCTTCTTCTCATCCGTACTGATGTATTTGCGTATTTGATCCAGTGCCTCAACCGGAATATACAGATCACCATCGGCATAGAGCAGATGCAGATAATCTCTCTCACCGCTGGAGGACCTGATCTTCTTCAGATTCTGATAGCGAGCGATACCGTGATCCTCATGTACCACCAGCTCACCCGGCTCCAGATCCGAGAAGAAATTGATCGTCTGACCGCCACTGTACTTGCGTCGACGCACCGGCTGATCAATCCCAAACAGATCCTCCGCGCCCAGAACCGATATTTTACCCTCCGGCCAGTAAAAACCCTGACTTAGGACTCGATCCGAAATCAGCAGGCCGGATAAATTTTTCTCGCGAAGACGCTTGGAAATCTGCACTTTGCGACTGGATGAGCCCACGAAAAGCGCTACTTTCTGTGCTTGTCGGTGCCAGTCGGCCAGATCGGCAAAGAGACTCTCCTCACGTCCCTTATAATGATCTTGCACTCTGCCACCCAGTTTAAAGCGCCGGGCACCCGGCAGGCCATTGCCGCTCGAGGCGATCTGCGCCAAAGCAATTACACTGCCCTGCCTGTCCAGCCAGCGCCTGATATCCGCCGGATTGCCTCTGGCCTTCTCGGTCAGCGGCACAGCCTGACCGCGTTCAATATGGGCAGTCAAATCTTGTAACCAAAGGGCGGCAGCAGCATCCAGTTGCTTGCTGAATCGGGATAGCTCATCCAGCCAGAATCTGGTATCCGGCAAGGCATAATCAAACAGACAGGCGGGTTGTTTATAGACCAGGGGCAACCAGCGGTCCAGGGCGGCAAAGGGAATTCTACTTTCTAAACGTTCCGCATCTCTCAGACCGAGCTGACGCATCTGTTCGTATTCTTCTCTGGTTCCACCACGCCGTAAAACTGCGTCGGCAGCCTCCTCGCTGATCTCTCTGATTTCACAAGCAAGTTCCGCCAGCTGCTCTTGTTTAAGCAACAACTCTTTGGTAGGCGGAATAGCGATCCGACTCAAGCTCTGAATAGAACGCTGTGTTTCCAGATCGATTTCGCGCAGATCATCAATCTCAATGTCAAAAAAGGAGATGCGCAAACCCTGCGGCGGTAACTCCGCAGTCGCAGCAGCGATAACAATATCAATCACATCGCCGTGGCGGACAAATTGTCCTGTCTGTTCAGCTATCTTAGCGCGTTCATAGCCGGCGGACAGCAGCTGTTCACAGACCTGTTCCGGCTCGATCAGATCACCCAGCTCAAGCTTTAGCTCTGCCTTGGCAAATACTTCAGGCGGCGGCAGACGATCCAGCAATGCTGCTGCCGGCACAACCAGAGCTTTATAATCACGATTGCGAATTTTCTGCAAGATGGCCAACCGTCTGCGTTCTTGTTCCCGAGAGGCGGCTCTGGCATCCAGCAGATGAAGATCACGGGCGCTGAACACATAGACTCCCGAACCTAGAAAAGCTCTGAGTTCTTGTGCCGCCAGACGCGCCCGCAGCTCATCAGCCACCAAGACCCAGCAGGGGTTTTGCTCCTTGCTGTAGATTAAACTTTGAATAAAGGATTTCTGAGTATCGGAAATCCCGGTCAGATTGACAGAACTTATATCCGCTGTTCCTGCTGCAGCTTGATCCAAATATTCTAAAAAGGCCGCAAAATTCTTATCATTACCGGCATTAGATAGCCAATCGGCTAAAGGTAGCCGCTCGCCGTCCTCATATTCAGGATTATTAGGCAGTGATGATGAGTTTTCCGCAGCTTCGCTTTGACTTGACATTTAACGCTATATTATCTTTCCGATTCCTAATTGTAGACACTTTGTGCCGCTTCAATACCTGAGCTTAACAGCAATTCCAAGGCGGAAACTGCATCCTGGAGGGAAACATCAACTGCTTTCCTGTTTTGACTCGGTATATCGGAGAGCACAATGTCCGCCAAATCACCGGCCGGCCTGGGTCCCATACCGATCCGTATCCGGTTAAAATCAGAGCTGCCCAGTTGAGCTATGATCGATTTAAGCCCTTTATGCGTACCGGCACTGCCCTGAGCCCTGAGCCTGATTACCCCTACATGGAGATCAATATCATCGACTAGAACAACTATCTTCTGCGGCGGTATCCGGTAGAATTTGCTGGCCGCAGCAACACTATGTCCGCTGAGATTCATATAGGTCAGCGGCTTGAGCAGAATAACCTTATTTCCCTTGACTTCGCCTTCGCCGGTTACACCCTGAAAACGAAGGCGCCCCAGCTTGATACCGGCACTCGCGGCAAAACGATCCAAAGCCATATAGCCCAGATTATGCCAGCTCTTTTCGTACTTGGCACCGGGATTGCCCAGGCCTACGATTAGCCAGCGTTCAACAGGGCCGGTTGTTCGCACTTTATCTTTTATCTGTTGCCACCAAGTCATATATCACTTCTGTGTAGTGCCCAGTTCTCCTTAATTTCCAGCTCTGTGCGGCCTATAGCCAACGCATTGCGGGGCACATTTCTGGTGACAGTAGTTCCGGCGGCCACATAACTGTTTTTGTCCAGCCGCACCGGTGCCATCAGACAGCTCTGGCTACCGATAAAACTGTGATTGCCGACGAAGATCTCTTCCTGTTTTCGCTCCCGGCCGCCGGCATTGACCAGGGTAACTTGACTATCTACGGTCACACCTTTACCTAGAGTAGCTTGACTGATGACGACCTGTGAATGAACCTGGCAGTTAGCACCCAGTCGTGAATCAGTAATTTCAACGAAGCTGTCGATTACACCGTTTTCTCCGATCTCCACTCCTTGCTGCAGCCGAACCCAGGGACCGATCTGACAATTCTTGTCAATGGAAGCTTGGCTGGATTCAGTCCGGCTAACTGTCGAATCATCTCCAACAAAAGTAAAGTCCAGTGTTGAGGCAGGGCCGATCTGACAGCGCTGACCGATCACGCAGCTATTCCGAATCGTTGTGCCCGGCAAAATAACCGTATCTCTGCCGATCGTAACATCATCGTCTATCCAGGTGGTATCGGGATCCAGAATTGAAACACCGCCAGCCATGATACAGTCGAGAATTCTGCGGTTAAGTATCTGGGAAGCCAGCGCCAGGTCCTGGCGGTTATTGACTTTGAAGAACTCCTGCGGATCAATCTCCAGTGTGCCGACAGCAACACCCATCTGTGACATGATTTCGATCACATCAGTTAGCGGAATGCGCCCTGCCGCATGCTCTTCGATCTGTACAATTGTCTGATTAAGCAGTTCTGTGTCAAAGCAATAAATACCACCGTTGACTTCGGTTATGGCCCGAGTTTTAGCATCAGCTTCATCCTCTTCTACAATGGCGATTAGTCGTCCGGTTTTATCTCTCAGAATGCGCCCATAACCGACGGGATTTTCAACTTCTGCCGTCATTACCAGCGCACCCCAATTTCCGGTGCTAAAGCTCTCCAACAGACGGGTAATGGTTTCCGGTCGAATCAAGGGAGTGTCGCCGGCCATAACTATGGTAGCCCCTGTTCTCTCATAAAGGAACATTTCCGCCTGATTTACTGCATGTCCGGTGCCAAGCGGCACTTCCTGTAAGGCAAAAGCCACTGTCTCACCCAGCTCGGCTCTGACTTTTTCCTGACGATGACCGACTATATACATCTGGTCGATTATGCCGGCTTGATCCAAAGCTTTCTTAACCCAGGTTACAATCGGTTTACCGGCAACCTCCAGCATTACTTTGGCCTCCGCCGAACACATCTGATTATCTTCCCAAGCTGCTAAAACGATAGCGCATTGTTCCATGTCCGCTCCTTTATTTCTTTAAATAAGACATGCAATTAGCCTCGCGCCGAGTCTGACCCGAGGTTAAAACTATGGTGCATGTACTTGGTCTATCCTTTGCGGCTTGTGTGACCGCTCATATACTCTACTTCATTATATCATGCCGGGACAGGCGGATTTCACAGTGTTTGTGTCGCTATTACCACATTATCCCGTGAAACAAAGACATAAAAAGAAGCCGGTTTGCACTGGCTTGCTCCGACATCTATCCATAATTCAGTTGGCAACTGATAATTTTACCGATTGGGTTCTAGCTGACAAAATCGATTTCTGTCACGTCTGCCAGCGGTTCTTCACGTCTGATGATTGTAGCGCCGAGCTGTGACATTTTTGCGACAAAATTCTCATAACCGCGCTCGATTAATTCAATATGGGAAATCTCCGTGGTGCCGCTCGAGACAAGCCCTGCCATAACCATAGAGGCACCTGCCCTCAGGTCATACGCTGCAACCCGGGAACCGGTTAATTGGACCGGGCCGGTGACAAAAGCCGATCGGCCCTGAGCGACAATTCTGGCGCCCAGCTGTTTAAGATCTGGTATATATTGGAAACGATTATTCCAGACATTCTCCGTCACCTTGCCTTTTCCCGTAGCTTGAGTCAAGAGAACTGTCATCTGCGGCTGCAAATCAGTCGGAAAGCCCGGATAGGGAGCTGTCACGAAATTGGTCGCTGTCAGAATAGTGTCCGGAGCTCTCAGAGCTCTAACTTCCTCTTCACCTATTTCAAAACTGACGCCCATCTCTCTCAGTTTGGCAATCAGGGCATCGAGATGACTGGGAATCACATTCTGCAAAGTTATATCTCCTGCGGTCAGGGCAGCCATCGCCAAATAAGTTCCGGCTTCAATCTGATCCGGAATAATAGCATAACTTCCGACCGGCCTAAGGACAGCCCTGCCCCGGATACGGATAATATCGGTGCCGGCGCCCTGAATGCTGGCCCCCATCGCATTAAGGAAATTCGCCAGATCTACTATATGCGGTTCTCTGGCAGCATTGTAAATTGTGGTCGTGCCTTTAGCTCTGGTAGCAGCCAACATCATATTGACTGTGGCTCCGACACTGACAATGTCAAGAAAAATATTACCGCCTGTAAGCCTGTTGCAGCGGCAGGAAACAATGCACTCTTCTTCGACGATCTCCGCACCTAATTGCCGCAAGCCTTTCAAATGCAGATCGATCGGTCTGCTGCCGAAATTGCAGCCACCGGGCAGTCGCAGCTGAACTTCGCCAAAGCGCCCCAGCAAGGCGCCCAACAGATAATATGAGCCGCGCAGCTTACCGACCTGTTCGGAAATCGCAGTGCAATTATTGATGGTGGAACTATCGATCAGAACGGTACCTTCCGGCAGGAACTCAACTTTCGCTCCCAGTGATCTGAGGATATCCAGCAAAGTGCGAATATCATCAATCAGCGGTACATTTTCAATCCGGTAACTGCCTTCCAGTAAAGCAGTAGCCGCCAGCACCGGCAGTGCGGCATTTTTGGAACCACTTATTCTAATTTCACCCTGCAGGCGCTGACCGCCCTCGAGCAGATATGAACTCACGACTATCCCTACTTCTATAGCAAATTTAGAACCGACTAATACTAACTGAATCTGTCTTGATTGTAAAGCGGGACCGGTCACTGCAATCAGATAACCGGCCCCGTTCACATTAACGCATTAAAGCTTCAGTCTCAAATCCTAAGCAGATTAATTATCGAATCTGCCGAACTGAGCATCATTGTTTCCGCTATCCGTCATCCACATTTCCAGCATATTGATAGGATCGTTAAAGTCAGCAATCCAGCCGTGACGTGCTACGTCATAATTGCCGGCCTTGCGCTCTGCCAGGGTGGTATCCCAGTCTTGCAGAGAAATTTCCATCGTAATGCCAAATTGAGCAAAGTCACTCTGTATGCACTCGGCGATTGCAGCATGCGCGTCGCTCTTATTGGTAAGGTACTTGATATGCAGTGGAGTACTGGCTGACAGTTTGTCACCGTCGAATTCAAATCCGGCCTGAATGAATAGTTCTTTCGCCTTTTCCAGATCAGGCTCTTCGGGGTAGTAACCTGCAATCTCCGGGAAAGGATACTGGAAGTCATCATCACTTTGTTTGAAGGGCTCGTTTCCTCTGCCGTCAAACATTCCCGCCGGGATAAAGCTGGTGGCAATCTTCTGGCCTGTCTGTGCTACGGTGTCTACGATGTACTCGCGGTCAATCATATAGCTCAGAGCATGGCGCATATCCCTTGCCTGCTCTACCGTCTTACCGGCAAACATGTTGGATTTGACATTAAAGATCACGAAATAGGTGCCCAGCTGATCCACAATGTGGAATTCGGGATCTTTGCTATCCAGCAGGTTCTTGACTTCATCGGTCGGTACGCTATCGATAAAGTCCAGGCTACCGTCACGATAAGCATTGTAGATTACTGCCTCATCATCGGAGAGCATGAATTCCAGACGCTGGATCTTAACCTCATCAGCGCGATGGTAGTTAGGATTCTTCTCATAAACCATGCTTTCCTTATGCTTCCACTCAACCAGCTTGTACGCTCCGTTACTGGTAAAGCCTGCCTCATTGGCCCAGGCTCCGGGGTTAACCAGTTTTCCGTCTTTCATATAGCCTTCGGCACTCTCGACTTCTTCCTTGGGTACGGGGTAGAAAGTCGGGAAAGCACACAGGTCAAAGAAATAGGGGCAGGGTGCTTCCAATTCAACCGTAAAGGTCTTGCCGTCCTCAGAAGCGGCGACAGCCAGATCATCAGGATAGCCTTTGATAACGCTGAACATATAGCTATAGTCAGCTGCAGTTTCGGTGCTGGCTGCACGCTTCCAGGAATATTCGACATCTTTGGCATCCAGGGGCTTACCGTCTGACCACTTGAGATTATCTCTCATGGTGAAAGTATAGGTCAGTCCGTCTTCCGACATTTCAACTTTCTCGGCCAAGTCGGGAGACATACTCCCGTCGGGATTATGGATCATCAGGCCGGAAAAAGAGTTGATACAAAGAACTGCGCCGTCCATGGAAGTGTTGAGGGCCGGATCCAGCTTGTCAGGTTCGCTGGCCAGATTCAGACGCATGACGGAATTATCGCCGAGTTCTGCAAACTGGAAGTACTTGAAACCGGACAGGTTACTGTAAAAGCCTTTGACACCTTCTTTTACCATGTAAACATCGTTATAGTAATAGAGTGGGCAAATTGCTCCGGTCTCCATCAGCATATCCTCAGCCTGGTGCATCTGAGCTTCACGTTCTTTCAGATCTACATTGGTGCGGATATTGTTGACCAGCGTGTCAAATTCAGTCCAGTCAAAAGATGCTACTACACCCTCAGCTGCAGGTTCTTCCTGATCCGGTTCAGCATCCTCTGTGTCAGCTGGCTCACCTTGTTCTTCGGTTTCACCCGGTTCTTCCCCATCCTTGGTTGCTACTTCAGCATCATCTCCTTTGGTTGAGGCAGGATCCTTTTTGCTACAGGCAGCCAGTGAAAACACCATTATGACTGCCAGCAACAATGCAATGATTTTTTTCATAAAATTACATCCTCCAATTTTGTTTTCTCACTTGATTATGAGAAATAAATAATAGAGTCTCTTCGACTCAAAGGGCCATTGTTCCGGTCTTTGCTCGGGCAGCAAAGACAATTAACACTATTTATTCCAACAGGCAACCAGATGCCCGTTTCCCCGATCAGTTAAGGGCGGAGTAGCCTCAGAACACTGTGCCGTCACATACGGACAACGAGTGCGGAAAGCACAGCCGCTGGGAACCCGCAACGGGCTTGGCACATCACCCTCCAGCATTATACGCTTACTGGCCCGTGCGGTACGTGGATCCGGTATGGGAACAGCAGAAAACAGTGCTTGAGTATAAGGATGAACGGGATTATTGTTAATCTCCATTGTATCCGCCATTTCAATCAATTTTCCCAGATACATTACAGCGATCCGATCGCTCATATAGGTTACAACCAGAATATCATGGGCAATAAACAGATAGGACAAATGAAACTTGGCCTGTAATTCTTTAAACATATTCAGGATTTGGGCCTGAATTGAAACGTCAAGAGCGGAGACCGATTCGTCGCAGACAATGAAACGAGGATCAATCGCCAGCGCCCGGGCAATGCCAATTCTCTGTCTTTGACCGCCGGAGAATTCGTGAGCATATCGGCTGGCCTGTTCGCTACTGATTCCTACCAAGGAAAGCATCTCAGCCACCCGCTCACTGCGTTCTTTCTTTGAACCATATAATTTGTGCACATCAAGGGGCTCGCGTACTATATCTTCCACCGTCATCCGCGGATTCAGAGAAGAATAGGGGTCTTGAAAGACCATTTGCATATTGCGACGCAGCTCTGTGATATTGCTCTTGTCTATCTTTTGTCCGTCAAAATAAACCTCACCGGCGGTCGGTGTATATAGGTGCATTAAGGATCGGCCGACCGTAGTCTTGCCACAGCCGGATTCCCCCACTAGGCCAAGAGTTTCGCCGCGCTTGATTTCAAAGCTGACATCATCAACCGCTTTCAGGGGTAAGGATGAGAAGAAGCCGGTTTTGACCTTGAAATACTGTTTTAAACCTTTAACTTCTAAAATATTATCTGTCTTGGTCTGATCCGTTGCTGCAGTAGCAGTTGTCATATTATTCATCTCGTTCATTTATTCTGCCTCCAATTCTTGCTGCTGTTTCTGCAGTTCATGGAGATCATTAATCCAGCATGATGCATAATGCTGGCCGCCTATCAGACGTTCCGGCGGCCGTTCGCTCAGACAGATTTTCATACAGGCGTCACAGCGAGGCGCAAAGGGACAACCTGCGGGCATATTCAGTAGATCAAGCGGAGTGCCTGCAATAGGTGTCAGCAATTCCTCCGACTTTTCCCTTTTAGGAATGGATGCTAATAAACCTTTGGTATATTCGTGTCTGGAATCGTAGAAAATATCATCGGTTGAGCCGCGTTCACAAACAGAACCTGCGTACATAACAATAATGTCGTCACAAATATCGGCGATGATCCCTAGATCGTGGGTAATCATAATTACTGCCATATTCAACTTGCGCTGCAGTTCATTGATCAGTTCCAAAATCTGTGCCTGGATCGTGACATCCAGAGCCGTGGTGGGCTCATCCGCGATCAGGATATCCGGCTCACAGGCCAGAGCCATGGCTATCATAACACGCTGGCGCATGCCGCCGGACAGTTCGTGCGGATACTGTCTGATCCGGCGCTCCGGATCATTGATCCCGACCAGATCCAGCAATTCTATGGCGCGGTCTCTCGCTTCTTTCCCCCGTCTGTCGGTATGTAGTCTGATTGCTTCAACGATTTGGTTGCCGACCGAATACACCGGGTTAAGCGAAGTCATCGGATCCTGAAAGATAATACTGATTTTATCGCCTCGGATTTCTTGCATCTCCCGTTCCGAGCAAGTCAATAGATCCTTGCCGTGGAAAAGAATCTGACCGCCAATGACTTTGCCGGGGAAAGACAAAATCTGCAAAATCGAATAAGCTGTCACACTCTTGCCACTGCCCGATTCACCGACAATACCCAATACCTTGCCTGCTTCCAAATCAAAAGAGATGGAATTAACTGCGCGGACTTCTCCCGCATCAGTAAAAAATGATGTCTGTAGATCCTTAACTTGAAGAATTTTTTCTGCCATCTCTATTTCCTCAACTTCGGGTCGAAAGCATCTCGCAATCCATCTCCGATAATATTCAGGGTTAAAACCAGCAGACAGATCATCAGAGCCGGGTAAAGCAGCTTGTGCGGATAACTCTGAATCGCACCTCTGGCATCACTCGCCAGTGAGCCTAAGCTCGGCATCGGCATTGCCACACCCAGGCCCAGAAAACTGAGGAAACTCTCTGTAAAAATTGCGGAGGGAATTTGTAAAGCCGTAGATATAATAATTACGCTGATACAGTTGGGCAAAATATGCTTGCGGATGATACGAGCATTGCTAGCACCCACCGATCTCGCTGCCAGAACATAGTCATTCTCTTTGATTGCCAGGATCTGACCGCGGACCAGCCTGGCCATGCCTACCCAATAGAGGAGGCCGAAGACAATAAACATGCTCAGCATACCGGTACCTAGTTTAGACAGGAAAGTTCCTTGAATCTTATCGCCGATTGCTTCGCGCAACACCACGGACAGCAAGATAATCAAAAGCATATCCGGCAGCGAATAGATAATATCTACTATACGCATCATCAACAGATCTATTTTGCCTCCCGCAAAGCCCGAAATCGACCCATATAAGAGACCAATGATCAGGACAATAATACTGGCAAAAAAGCCGATAAAGAGAGAGATGCGGGTACCATACAGGGTACGGACAAGATAATCACGCCCCAAACTGTCAGTGCCAAGAATATGAGGAAAGATTTCCTTGCCGTTAGCCTTGGCTTCCAGTTCTCGTTCCGACCATTGCATGGGTTTCAGATTGCTGAGAGTCTTATCCCTTTTGCCGTCAATACGGATGATCTCATCATAACCATAGGGAATCAGCATGGGCACAATCAAGATAGTAAAAATAATAATAATTAATAAAATTAGACTGCCAAAAGCCAGTTTATTCTTGCGGAAGTTACGAAATCCATCTCTCCAGAATGTACTGGAGGGGCGCATAATATCCTGTTGTGCTTTCTCTTCTTCTGTAGCCGGCATAAAGACCGACAGATCAGTATGAAAACTGAAGGGACGCTTGCCATTCCTACCATTATTATCTTGTTCAGACATAGTTGACTCCTTCAGCTGAAATCAATGCGCGGATCTACTACTTTGTAGACCAAATCACTGATCAAATTCATCGTTACCATGATGATGGACAAAAATATTGTTGTGCCCATAATCATCGAATAGTCCCTATTATTAACACTGTTGACGAACTCCTGCCCCAGGCCGCCAATGGTAAATACTGTTTCTACCACCATACTACCCACTAAAATGTAAGCAATCATGGGACCGATATAAGTAATAACAGGCAGCAAAGCATTGCGCAGTCCGTGTTTGTACGTGACACTCAGCCGCGGAACACCTTTAGCCCTGGCGGTACGGATATAATCCTCATTCATAACATCCAGCATACTGGATTTAGTCAACCGTGTAATATACGCCATCGGATACATGGCCAAGGAGATAACCGGCAACAGATAATTCACCTTGTTGGCATCCCAAGCGACGATTAATTTCAGCTGGGTAGTGAAAACAAGCAACAGAAGCGTGGCCAACACGAAGCTAGGCACTGATTGCAGTAATGTTGTAAAGAATATTATGACTCTATCCGGCCATTTGTTGCGGTATCGGGCAGCAATAATGCCTAGAGTCAAACCCAGTGAAATTGCCACCAGGGCTGAGATTCCGCCCAGCTTAGCTGAAATAGCGAAGGACTGCTTAATGATTAAGGAGATCTCTCTGCCGTTTCGCATTGAGATGCCCAGGTCACCTTGAAACAATCTCCCTATATAGAGTACGAATTGTTCACCGACAGGCTTATCCAAATTGAATCTTTCTTCCAGTTTGGCTTTTACCGCCGGTTCTGATGCTTTTTCCGTGTCGAACGGTCCGCCCGGGATCGCATTCATGGCAAAGAAAGTGATTGCCATTACTGCAAATACAGTAACAATTGCTAAGGCAATTCGCTTAACAAAATAACGCCACATGAACCCCCCTCACAGTCTAATAATTCACATGGATTCGAATAAAAAATATAAACGTCTCCAAAATCTTGAGACACATTATACCGTGGCATTTTTAGTTATGCAACTTGCATTTATGACCACTGCTACTATGACAATACCATTTATAACCATTTACTAATAAATTTATTAAAGTAAATAACAAAAACTATAGCTGGTTGCTGGGCACTGAAATTTATATTGAAATATAAACCGAAATATAAAATATAGATTGTATTGTCGGTTAACCGGTCAGTCCCTGAGGCACGGAGATATCAAAGCGTCTGGCGGCAGTCAGCTGATAATCCAGACCTTCCTTAGCTCCTACTGCCGCCAGGGCATCATTGACCGTCAACAAGGCGAGGTGCGGAAAATTGTTCTCCTGTGAAAGATGGGACAGTATAATCCGTTCGGTTCCCTGTTCCAACAAACGTATACAGGCGCGGCCGCAATCATGATTGGAAAGATGTCCCTGATGGCCGGCAATTCGTTCTTTTAGATACTGAGGATAGCTGCCGACTTTTAACATGTTCGGATCGTAATTGGCCTCCAGATAGCAGATATCCGCCCCTGTCAGGGCCCGATAGACATCTTCGTCCGTATAGCCCAAGTCAGTACAGATGCCAATCGTACCCAGGTCGGTCTCAGCAGTATAGCCGACAGGATCAGCCGCATCATGTGAAATCGGAAAAGGCTTAATCTCGAAATCATCGATCCGGATTGTTTCGTAATCGTAGACGACCCTGATCAGATCGGGATCAACTTTGCCCAGGTCCGGGAGACAGGCTCGCAGAGTTTCCCGGTTAATATAGAGCGGAACACGGTAACGACGGAGCAAAACACCCAAACCGGAAATATGGTCCCAATGTTCATGCGTCAGTAGGATGCCTTTCAACTTAGCCGGATCTTCTGCCAAGTCCTGCAGGGCACAGGCCAGTCCTTTGCCTGTAATGCCTGCATCAACCAGCAAGGCACTTTGCTCGGAAGCAAGTAGGATCGCATTGCCGCTGGAACCGGAGCGCAGAGCACAAGATCTGAGATATCTCATCGGTAACTGCCTGTCTCAACTTCGTATCTGGAGATGACTCCGCCCAGCGAGCTGATCTTATCAATAGCGTCTTCGTATCCGCGTTCAATTACGCTGATATTTTCCACTATGGTCTCGCCTCGGGCAGCAAGTCCGGCCATAGTAACGGCCATACCGCCGCGCAGATCTAAGGCCCGGACTCTGGTGCCGGTAAGTTCACCGCCTCCGGTGATGACAGCCAAGCGGCCGGAAGTTACTACATTGGCGCCTAGCTTGGCTAGCTCTGTAACATAGCCGTAGCGGCTTTCCCAGACCGTTTCGATTACACGGCTGGTGCCTCCTGCCGTGCAGAGCAAGGCAGTGACCTGTGGCTGCAAGTCAGTCGGAAAACCGGGATAGGGCATGGTCTTGATACTGGTCGGCTTCAGGGTCCGGCCCGGCTCGGCACTGACACGGATGCTCTCCTCGCCCTCTTCGACCATGACTCCCATCTCCAGCAATTTAGCGCTTAAGGGCTCCATATGCGTGGGAATGATATTGTTGACCGTGATGTCGCCGCCGGTCAGCGGAGCCATCATCATATAGGTACCGGCTTCAATCTGATCGGGAATGATCGTATATTCCTTGCCGGCAGGGAGATAAGGTTTGCCCTTAATGCGGATGGTTTCGGTGCCGGCACCCCGGATATCCGCACCCATGGTGTTAAGAAAGTTGGCAACATCAACGATATGCGGTTCGCGCGCGGCATTGTCGATCACAGTAATACCGTCGGCCTTAACAGCAGCAATCATGATATTGACAGTGGCACCGACACTGACCGTGTCCAGGAAAACGCTGGCCGGTTCCATTTTACCGGCGGGATTCTGACAATAGATAAAAGCCGGTTCCAATGTATAGGCGTCCGGTCCATCCTGGCCGGGCAAGGATCCGGCGCCGCCGTCATAGTGAAACCAGATCTCCTCGCAGTTGATATTGCGGTAGATGATATCCACCTCTGAACCCAAAGCCATAAAACCCTTGAGGTGAAGATCAATTGGCCTAACGCCAAGATTACAACCACCCGGCATGGTTACCTTGCAAACGCCGAAACGTGATTGCAAGGCTCCCAGTAGATAGTAGGACCCTCTCAACATTGCAACTTTCGGCGAGATTGCCTCCGGGCCGGTAATGGTAGTAGGATCAATCCGCACTTTGTGCGCTCCGATCTTTTCCACCTGAGCTCCGATATCAGAGCAGACTTCAAGGAAGAGACATACATCCCGGACATTGGGCAAATTATGAATCAGGCACGGCCCGTCAAGAGCCATGGCAGCGCCGATAATAGCAAGTGCAGCATTTTTGGAACCGCTGACTTCTATCTGGCCGCTGAGGCGGTGTCCGCCCTCGATGCTATAACAAAACACTAAAGACCTCAATATTTCTGCCCGCAGCATCCGCGCCGCCGCAGAATATTTTCTTCATATTTTTCTTGTCAGCTCATCTTTTTCAGGATAAGCTCGGCTTCATTCATGGTCAGAGGCGGCGGCCATTTGCGGTCATCTTTTATGGCCAGGAATGAGCGGATATCATTCTCCGCCGCTCTGCCGCAGGCATCATCAATCACATTCCTCTCCACCAGGTCGATTAAAACATCACGCCGCACTTTCATCATGGAGGGGATCAATACCATAAATTCGCAACCTTCCCCCGCCTCACTTTTCAGTTCGATCCGGCCACGGTGCAGATGGGTAAGCTCACGCACAATGGACAGACCCAGACCGGTACCGCCGTACATTCTGGAACCGGTAGTGTCGAGGCGGAAAAAGCGGCTGAAGATCTCCTCGTGGTATTCACTCTTGATGCCTTCGCCATTGTCCACTACTTTAACATAGACCTCATCAATTAGACTATTGGCATAAATGGAAATTTTGCCACCTTCCGGCGTATATTTTATGGCATTGGTAATTAGATTGGACAAGATGCGTTCCAGAGCGACCCGATCACCGTAAATCAGCGGCAGCTTGCCCAATCTGGTGAAACTGAGTTCTTGCTTGCGCTCTTTAGCCTGGGGTAAAAGCCGCTCCGTAATCGAGCGCGCGACCTGATCGAGATTGATTGGCTGAATGTCTACATGAACACCGTGACTGTCAATCGATGACAAGAGCAACAAGTCAGAGACCAGTTGCTCCATGCGCAAGGAGTCATCATAGATTCTCTGTATATCAGCCTTGATCCCGGCTGTATCTTTTTCATCTACACCCCAATCCAGGAGCGACTCGGACCATGACTTGATCGTGGTCAGCGGCGTTTTCAACTCATGGGAGACATTGGCTACAAATTCTTTGCGCCGGCGTTCCTCTTTTTCCTGTGCTGTAATATCCTGAACCATCACGATATGACCGTAGCGGCGGCTGGCTATCCCTCCCAGTTTCTGGCTTTGGATCGTTATCCGATAGGAACGATCGCCGGATACATAAACTCCGCTCACATTATCATTACCCAGCAGGATAGAAGCCCGCATACCGTTTTCTTCGCCGTAGTCCTGACAAAACTGCGGAAAAGTCTCAGGGATATTATTGAGCATAGTGCGAGCCATCTCATTTGCCGTTAACAGGTGATCATCGCTGCCGTAGGCTACGATGCCCAGATCCAGGGCTGCCAGGATCGCCTGAGATTCAAAGCGTTCATGACGAACCTGGTTAATCACATTCATCACATGGTCATCCCTGGTCCGGCGACGGAAATGTTCCCACGCAAAGACAGCGATCATACAGATCGCCGTCGTCAGGATAGCTGTTATTACTATGATTTCAGCAGTATTCATACTCGTTTCTGAGTTTCTGACCGGCTCTGTCAGACCCGGTTCCGTCCCCTGTGTCTGTTCAAGTTTTCAAGGCACTGGCAGCGATTCGGTTTCTGCCTGCTTGTGTGCAAATACTCAAACAGCAAGCCGGCTCATTTGCTGTGATCCTTGGAGAAGTAGTAACCTACTCCGCGTTTCGTCAGCAGATACTGGTATTGACTCTGGTCCGGTTCCAGCTTCTCCCTGGTGCGCCGCACCGTAACATCCACAGTTCTCACATCGCCGTAGTACTCATAGCCCCAGACTTTTTCCAGCAGCTCCTCGCGTGAGAAGACCTGTCCCTCATGTCTGGCCAGGAAACGAACCAGCTCGAATTCGCGCAAAGTCAGCTCGATCGGTTTGCCCTGATATGATACCTGGTAACCGGCCTGGTCGATTTCTAAATCACCGAACACCAGCACCTGATCAGAATCAGCCTGCTCATTCTCACTGTATTGGACTCGTCTGATCAAGGCTTTCACTCGCGCCAGAACTTCCCGCACACTGAACGGTTTAGTGATGTAGTCATCCGCACCCAGTTCCAGGCCCAGCACTTTATCGATCTCTTCGCTCTTGGCCGTCAGCATAATAATCGGCACCGAGGATTTGAGCCTGATACGCTTGCAGACCTCAAAACCGTCCAGGCGCGGCAGCATACAATCCAGCAAAATCAGGTCCGGATCTTCGTCCAGTGCCAGTTGCAGCGCCGCAGCTCCATCATAGGCCTTGAGAATTGTATAACCCTCGCGCGATAAATTTTCTTCCAGGATATCAACAATATTGGGCTCATCATCAACAACTAGTATCTTTAGATCCATAAATCCCTCTTCTGTCAGGTAAATTAAAGTTTATTGACTTATTAAGTGATTATATCACAATGCAGCAGCTCCATAAGCAGTCAGCTCATCTGTAAAGTCATACCCGAACCAACCCTCAGGCTGCTGACCTGTAGTCAGACTGCTGACGCAAACTGAGCAAATTCGACGAAGGCGCACTGTATGGATCCGGTGCGCCTTCGTTAAGAAAACTCGAGTCTAGTGCTCAGCTCCGCCTACCAGCTCGATATCATCTTCGTATTCGATGATGGCTTCGAGGGCTGCGCGGAGAGCTCTGCTGATATCCTCCATCGCCATCGATGGTGTCTCACGGCGCGAAACCGCCTGCTCCGGTATGAACGGTACATGGATAAAGCCGCCGCGCGCCTGGGGCAGTTCCTTATCGATCAGATAAAGAATCCCGTACATAATATGATTGCAGACGAAAGTGCCCGCCGTATTGGAAACGGCAGCCGGGATTCCGATGTCCTGAATCGCCTTAACCATTGCCTTGATGGGAACAGTAGCAAAATAGGCCGCCGGGCCATCGGCGAAGATGGGCTGGTCTATCGGTTGATTGCCCTCATTGTCCGCGATTCTGGCATCATCAACATTGATTGCGACCCGCTCGGGGGTGATCTCAAAGCGGCCACCGGCCTGACCGACTGCTAACACAACATCCGGCTGCTCACGGCGCATCGCTGCCGCCACTACTTCGATGGCCTTGCCGAACACAGTTGGAACCTCAATCTTGATTACTTCTGCCTTAAGGCCTGTTACATCGACATGCTTGACTGCTTCCTGGGCCGGGTTGACACTTTCTCCGCCAAAGGGATCAAATGCTGTCATTAAAATTTTCATGGATACCTCCTTAGTGTTGTAAAATCTTTGAAGCAACTTTCCGGATTTGGCTTCCGGATTGTGTTTTTATCTGTTGATGCGGAATTTCGATCTCGAATACTCTGCTGTCACCCAGAATCTGCTGTCACTAGAAAACAATTATATTATACAAAAAAGATGACCTCTTCTACAGGTTAAATTGTGAGAATTATGAGCATAAATGTGGGAAATATTCAAAACTTTAAGGCCAAGCGGCCGTTGATATTAGCAGCCGCGGTTTCCCGACTCATGGTAAGATATGTCTGAATCGGAAATGGGGAGATAATTGATGGAGAGGAAAGTTCTGGTTATATCAGGCGGCTCAAGCGGAATCGGACTCGCCACCGCAACTTATTTTGCCGAACGCGGCTTCCAGGTCTATGATCTGTCGCGCCGCGGCGGTGCACCGGCGGAGATCTGCCGCCATATAGCTTGCGATGTCAGCTCCGCAGACCAAGTCCGAAGTGCTATTGAGCAGATCACACAAGAAGCAGGCAGAATCGATGTCTGCGTTGCCAATGCCGGCTTCGGCATTGCCGGCAGCCTGGAAGGAACCGTTGACCGGGATGCCAAGCGCCAGATGGAAATCAATCTGCACGGCGCTCTGCGTTTGGCCCAGGCTGCGCTCCCTGCACTGCGGGCAAGCCGGGGCCGTTTGATCGCTGTCTCCTCTGTAGCGGGCAGAATCGCGATTCCCTACCAGTCCTGGTACAGTGCCTCTAAGGCCGCACTGCTATCCGCCTTTCTAGCGCTCGACAATGAGATCAGAGCAACCGGCGTGCGGGCCTTGACCGTACTGCCGGGAGATACCGCCACCCCCTTTACGGATAACCGCATTCACAATCAGGACGACCCCGGCTGCTACGGTGACAAAGTACGCAGCTCTGTTGCCAAAATGGAGGCAGATGAACGCAAGGGCAAGTCGCCTCTATCTGTGGCCAAGGTAATCTGGCGTCTCGCCAATCACCCCAACCCTCCGCCCCAGACAGTCATCGGTTTCTCCTACAAATTGCTCAGTTTGCTGTACAAGCTCCTGCCGCTCCGCCTCACCAATTGGGTAGTCGGCAAATTATACAGCTGAATAGACTTAATCTCTGATCTTATTTGCACTTGTCGGCAGAATATCGCAATTTAGCAGCGGCCTGCTATCCCTGGTTTGCATCAAAGGCCTGCTGGCTCTCTACGACCGGCAATATGCTATTGTATAGCTATGGCTAAAAAAGAGACCGGACACCAATTCATTGAACATCCCTTGCCGCCGCTGTATGACGAGAACAGCTGCATTCTGATCCTCGGTAGCTTCCCTTCGATCAAAACCAGAGAGGCAGGCTTTTTCTACGGCCATCCTCAGAACCGTTTCTGGCCAATGATGTCCGCCCTGCTACAGATCGTTCCGCCACTCACAGCAACTGATCCGGAACGCACCGGCAAGATCATGCTGGCCCGCGGCATCGCTATCTGGGACAGTATCGGCG
This sequence comes from Clostridiaceae bacterium, assembly GCA_012519085.1. GTDB lineage: Bacteria > Bacillota > Clostridia > Saccharofermentanales > DTU023 > UBA1046. The sequence goes on along the minus strand of JAAYQX010000031.1, from coordinate 18,684 downwards.
CCTGTGAGATCAAAGGTAGCAGTGACAGTTCGATTCGCAATGTGGTGCCAAATGATTTTGAGCAGATCTTAGCTACAAGCAAAATTAGCCGGATTTTCTGCAACGGCGCTACAGCATATCAGTATTACAAGAAATACCAACCGCTGCGCCCGCAGATAGAAGTTCGGAGAATGCCCAGTACTTCCCCGGCCCATGCAATCAAGTCACTGGATGCCTTGATCGCAGATTGGTCCGTCATCCTGGATTATCTCTAGCCGGCTGCTTGGCGACACTTTTTGCTAAAATTAACCTATGATTGATTTTATTTGTAGTGATTGTCTGCAAAAGGTTCCTGCCGGCCAGGCCGGCTATCGCTGTAATTGCGGCGGTCTCTGGCAGCTGGAGGCTGCCGGTCTGACTAACAATATTGAGTCATTCAGCCTGGACCGGATTCAACGCAGTAACCCCGGATTGGCCAGATACGCTCCTTTTCTACCGCTATCGGCAGAAACGCTAATCAGTCTGAGCCGGCAGGAGAGTCAGACTCCTTTGTTGCAACTGACGCCGGATTTATGCGTCAAAAATGAATCCGCGTTGCCCCATGGTTCTTTCAAAGACCGGGGAGCATGGGCAGTGATAGCCTTCGCCGTACAAAAGGGGGCTGCGAGTATAGTCCAGGACAGCAGTGGCAATGCCGGTCTCAGTGTAGCAGCCTATGCCGCCCAAGCCGGCCTGCCCTGTGAGATCTATGTGCCGGAGAATACCAACCAGGGCAAGATAGCAAAGATTGAAACTGCAGGTGCTACCGTACATATCATCCCCGGTTCACGTGATCACTGCGCCGATGTTTTGCGGGCACGGCTCGATTCCGCTGACACCATAGCCAATTCCAGCCACCCCCGTCCGTTCTATGCCAGCCATGTCTACCAGCCTCTGTTCATCCAGGGCGTCAAAACTATCGTATATGAGCTGTTTGAACAAAGGCAGAAGATTCCGCAGCATATTTTCTTACCTGTCGGTAACGGCACTCTGTTGCTAGGACTGATCCGGGGGCTGGAAGATCTGCGAGCCGCAGGACTACTAGCCCGTTTCCCCAAGCTAATTGCCGTTCAGAGTGCCAATTGCGCACCTCTCGCTACCGCCTGGGAAAGAAAAGAGAATTCACCTTGTCCCATCAGCACCAAGCCAACACTGGCTGAGGGTATTGCCATCGCCCGTCCCGCCCGCGGGCGCGAGTTATTGGCCCTGACGGGAAAATACCACATCAGCTGGCAGCAAGTAAGCGATGATGCAATCGAACAAGCAGGGCAGAAGCTCCGGCACTATAGACTAGCTGCTGAACCAACCGCCGCTGCTGCTTTTGCTGCTTACAGCAAATTTTGCAGTCTCTACGGAACACCGCCGGATACGCTGATCCCTGTGACCGGAAACAACTTGGAAATAATTTGAAATAAGATCTTAATATGTTTTAGATCACCCTGGCGACAGATCCGGCGGCAAAGCATGATAGAATGGGGCTAGTAAACATTACTTATAGGAGGAGAGGTACCGGTTTGTTTTGTACTTAAACGGTGCCTATATTACTATATGAAAAAATATCTGATCATTCTGCTAGTGGTCTGTCTGGGTTTCAGCCTTATCGGCTGTAAAAAGAAAGCTAAAGAAGCGGATTTTTCCGAGATAACAGACACGGAGCCGGTACAGACAAGTAGTGAATTAGCGACGGAAGCCACGACGACAAATTTACCCGCAACTGAAACCGAAGCACCAACGGAGACGGAGGCAGAGCCAACCGAAACCGAACCACCCTTGCCGAGCGGTGATGTCGAACCACTGTTCCCGGACCGCTATCCTATAGCGGCTATGACTAATAACAAAGCCGCAGCCAGGCCACAATCGGGACTTTCAAAAGCCAAGCTGATTTACCAGATGATGACTGAGGCCAGGACTACCAGGCTGTTGATGCTGCTTGACGCCACCGAAGGAGTAATCGGCCCGATAAGAAGCGCCCGGCCGGCCTATTTGGATCTGGTAGCCCAGCACCAGGCCTTTTATGTTTACGCCGGTAATTACAGAGTCATCGAGGCCAGCCCGGTTAAAAATAATATTCGCATTCTCGATGCGCTTAAAGGCCATTACGGCATGTACTATCGCACGACACACCGTAAATCTCCGCATAATCTCTATACGACTATGGAAGCTGCTTACAAAAGAGCTGAGAAAATATACGGCAGCATTACGCCGTCAAAACCGGTGCGCGGTCTCTATACCAGAAGTGAATTCTTGCTGCCGGCCGGAGGTGAACCGGCGACCAATCTCAAATATAATTTCTCCAAGACTAAAGAAGCTTTCAAATATAATGAAAAAACTCAAACTTATCGTAAATACAATGACGGTCAAGTTCTGGTCGATGAACAGACCAAAAAAGACCTGCAAATTGCCAATATTATTGTCTTGCACCGGCCGCACGGTCTGATGCCGAACGGAGTTCACAATAAAATCAACTGGGTTGACCAAGATGAGGCTACTTATCTGACCGGTGGCAGAAAATATACTATTACCTGGAAAAAGGCTTCCCACACCGATCCAATTATTTATTATTTGGATGGTGAGGAACTGGTCTTGAATCCGGGTTTAACCTGGATCATCGTTACCGATGATCGTGCCTTGAATACAGTGATCTATGAATAAAAGATAATTATTCATAACAATAACAGCTAAAGCCGGCTCAAGGAACAAAAACACCTTGAGCCGGCTTAAATCTTATATATATCTTTATTGGTCAGAGGCGCCGATATTTAAGGGGCGGCCTTCGTAACTCATACTGTGAGTAGAGCTAACTTCGCCGTCTATGATCGTACAGACCTCCCAGAGCGTGCCTTCCTCATTAGGCACATTAAAGACAATGGGCGGTTCGTCGAGGATATTCAAGTAAACTCTCACCTCAGCCCCTGAATTAGCCAGGTCCCAAGCATCACTCTTTTTAGCCGTATTGGTAAAGTCATGGACATAGAAGGTGTATGGCACACCGGCTCGCGGGGTAAAAATTGTGATGCTTTCTGAGCCGTAGCTACTGTCGCTTTGTGACGTCATCAAGGCCTCGGGATAGTCTCCGCCACTGCCAAAATTGAGGTTAGGTTCATAGGCAAAGATGTGGAACCTCTGGTCACCGTCAGTAAGGGGAGCTGTAGCATGTAAATCCAGATCGGCAGGCTTGGCGCCCCAGTCCAAGACGACAGCGATCTGCCCCATCTCTGACGGCGGCTGATTGGTGCCTTTGGGTGTCAGGTAGATAACGCCCAGGTCTGTAACAGCACGCTCCTCTACAGGGAAAGCCTCCACATGGTAAGTCTCATAACCGTCAGCCACGATGTCAAAGGCTTGCATAGTATCATTTTTCGGATTATCGGCGGACATTTTGGCCCAAATAATGAACTCACCTTCAATCTTGGCCAAAAGATTATCCGGATAGGGCCAGTCAAATACTTGGACATCACCCGGACTGCCGATCAGCCAAATTATGTTCTCAAGGCGGAAGGAAGATACGGGCTGCTTGGTCACAGCATCATAGACAAAGCCGGCAAAGCCGCACCGCCCCTCTATCGGAGTAAAAGGAGTATGTCCGGGTATATTGATCACATCAGTGTCCGGATCGGGTTTGACGGGCTTAGGCTCCGGGGTCGGTTTCGCTACGTCCGGTGTTGGCGCCGGAGTCGGCGTTGGTGCTGTCTTTGTCGGTTTGAGATAGACAGTGCCTACATCTACAATCTCACCTTGTACAATTGTCAAAGGACCAACTTCAACTGACTCGTAGCCATCAGCCGAAATCGTAAATTGTTCGGCAATATCCTCTGAATCAGTGGCTATCCAGACAATGAACTCACCCAGCAGTTGGGCATAATAGCTCTCCGGCGGTGGGTAAAAAACATTAAAAGTAATAGGAGTTGTATCCCGATCCTTAACTAAAAGGTCTATAGAAAAGTCCGGTATGCGCTCTTTCGTCACCTCGTCACAGACAAAGCCGATGATGCTGCCCGTGCCTTCAGGCGGGATGTAGGGCGTATGCCCGGGCGGCCTGGCGGTATCTTCACTCTCAGCTTCCAGGAAAATATTCAGATCCGTTATTTCGCCACCCAGCACTGTAACGCTTGGTATCTCATACGACTTATAACCTCGCGCCTCAACAACAAAGTTCGAGATTACTACTTCCTGCCCTACCTCAACCGGTACGCGGGTGAAAAACTCACCCGGCAGCTGGGCATCCGAGGATTCAGGATAGGGATAGGCATAATCGAGTGTGACCACTTCTCCATCGGTAGCAATAAAGCTGATGCTAAATAAAGCGATGGCGTTTTCCGTCTCTTGATCGCGGATGAAGCCGGCTATACCACCCTGGCCGTCTTCCAATCGGAAAGGTGTGTGATCCGGCAGCTCAATGACACCCGGCCCCGGTGGTCTCGGTGCGCTGGGTGTCGGAGGTCCGGGATAGGGTGTAAGACTGGGATCGGGAATCACTTCACCCGGCGGTACTTCAGGTAGTTCGCCCTTCTTGGCATAGTCTGAAACCAGGGCAGCATTGACAACGGGGATCAGATTCGTGCCGTCCGTAGTAAAGGTATCTGTTTCCTCCTTTAGGATAACCTTGACTTGGGAAGCAGTATATTCAGGATGGGCACCATAGATCAAGGAAGCAACACCGGCAGCCATCGGTGAGGCCATAGAGGTTCCCGGCTTGTTTTCATAGCCATTATTGGGTACGGTGCTGAAGATATCCGTGCCGGGCGCAGCTACATCAACCAGGCTGCCATAATTCGAATAGCCGCTGAGTTGGTAAGCATATTTGATACGTTCATCTACGTCATCGTCATATTCAATCGGCGTATTCTCAATAGCCCCGACAATTACCGTATGGCGACGGGCCTCATCGGTACCTGTCATGATCCTATTCATAGCAAAAGCGGAGGCATCTTCAGTTTCATTGCCGGCTGCCTTGAAGACAAGGAAATCATAGCCTAAGCTTTCAAGACGCAGACAGAGATCGCCATAGGCCTGTGTCTCAATATACTCGTGCTTGCTGCCAGGTGCTGTGGGTTCGGCATCGCCAACACTGTAGTTGATCACGCGACAGCCCTGTTCAACCAGGGTAGTTAGCGTTATCTCAAGCTCGAAGGAGGTCGTCACATTCCAGAGATCGAGCTCACCTGTGTCTTCTTCCACTTCCATATGCCAGTAATGGAAAAAGTAGGGCTTGGTCTGCCAATTCACACCTGCACAGCCGATTTCATTATCGCCCTGAGCTGAAATGATCCCAGTGACATGTGTTCCGTGCTCCTTCCTGCCGTAGTAGGTAGAACCCGGCGACTTGTCAGACTTAGTGTAATACAGCTCCATATCATCCAGGCTTTCCAGCGTATATGTGGGAAAGAGATAGATATTCGAGCGGTCAATATTGAGGTCTTCATGATCGTATTCAAGGCCGCCGTCTGCTATACCGACGGAAATCGGTGTAAATGAATCTATATCCTTCCAGACGAGGGGCGCGCGGATAACTTCCAGGCCCCAGTTATTGCCGTCGGGATTGTCAATATCCCATGAGTCGAGCAAAGCATCATTCGGATAGAGCTGGATTTCGGATCGATCATAAACATAATTGTACTGAGCCGTCAGAACCTCCGGTCTGGCCTGCAGATCCTCTAAGATAGCAGCTATCTCATCTTCACTGGCATCATCGTAGCGGATTTGGTAGCGGGAGATTGCCGGGATTTCACCAACAATCTCGCCTCCTGTTTCTGCGGCTAGATTTTCGGCTATTGAGCGGTCAGCGCCCATGTCAAGCGACACCAGTATTTCATTAATTAGGGCATCGGTAGATAATTCGCCGTCTGTGACCTTTCTGATCTTAGTTCGGTCAGGCAGGGCAGAAATACCTGAGGCATAGAGCAAATTGAAGGGCATGGGTTTGGAGGTGCCGAACATGGTCTTCACTGTAATGTATAGCGTGTGGTTACCAAGCTTAGCATTGGCATCTGTGCGCTGCCAAGGTCCACGCTCCTTAGACGAGTCATTAATAGCCTTGTCAAGGCTGAGCTTAGGTAGCTTGCCCTCCTTGCTGAACATACCGCCCTTAATGTCTTCAAGTACCGTATAGGCATCAGGATCTTCAGGATCTTCGGGGTCTAAGGCATAACGAACCTCTTTAATTAACTGATTAGCCTTAACTGATAGGGACAAATCGTCAATACTGCCATCCAGCGTCTGTCGCGTACCGTCAAGGATGATTGTCGGTTTTAATGGCAAAGAGTAAATAAGAAAACCGGCAATTAACAGGATCAGAACACCTAGTATTGATAGAGCCGCAATGAGACCCTTTTTCTTCTTCTTAGCCGGTCGAGCCGGAACTGCTTGACCGGGGAATTGAGGGGGAGGAGTCATGCCCGGACCGGGAGTCTGTGGTGGCACCTGTCCCCACTGTGGAGGGGCCGTCTGCCCGGAGAATGGTGGGGGTGGAGCTATTCCCGGACCGGGAATCTGTGACGGTGTCTGTCCCTGCTGCGGTGGAGTTGCTTGGCTGGAAAATTGTGGCTGGTGGGCCTGCCCGGCCTGAGACGGTGGCATCATACCAGGTCCGGCACTTTGAGGCGGTACAATCTGCTGCCGGCTAGTCCAAGCCGGTGGCTGTCCGGGCTGCTGGACTGAAGCCGGCCCGGCAGGCATTGGGGGCGGTTCTGCCATTATCGGTTCGGAGACCTGCGGCGGGGAGGCCTGAGCAGGCTCCTGTTGCACAGGCAATGCGACCGACACGTCAGACTGCTGTGGCGGCGCCTGATCTTCCTGCCGCGATGGCGGATCTGCTTGATTAGGTGCCGTCTGCCGTGGCATCCCGTGCTCCAGCAGTTGTCCGCAATTGATGCAAAAGCGCGTTCCCTCTTCATTGTTAAAGCCACAATGACTGCAATACATATATTGGCTCCTTCCTCTGCTCTGACGCCTAGGGCCAGCCGCAGATATCTCCTAAATTCATTATCCGCAGGGGTAGACTGAGATCAGTCGACCCTGATCGGTACAATTTGACATGAGTTGGGAGATTGGGTTTAAAACTAAGATGCCGGCATTAAGAAAGCACCTATTTGGCGTACAATAATTAGCGTAATTTAGTTCACCCTGCATATGCCTTCTAACCTATCAAATTCGTCCGGCTAATCAACTTGATATGTTAAAAGTCTAGCACACCAAAACTTACAGCTCAAACCAGGTAATGTAAATTATAGGCTAGGAGTGGAGCTTGTCGTAGTCTTTGGTCGGGGTGAGCTGGGAAATCAGGATGCCGGCCAACATTAGAAGACAACCGAGAATTTCTCGCCCGGACATAACTTCGCCCAGAATCAGCCAGCCAAAAATGACGGACAAAGTAGATTCCTGAGATGTGATGAGAGAGGCCTGTGTAGGCGGCACTTTCTGCAGCCCGATTACTTGCAGTGTAAATCCGACACCGGAAGATAGGCCGCCTGAATAAAGAATCGGCAGGGCAGCATCCTTGATCGCATTGAGATTGGGCGTCTCGAAAATAAACATCGGCGCTATCGAGAGCAGGCCGGTCACAATAAATTGTGTTGAAGCCAGTGTTACACCATCCACAATCGGCGAGTAATGATTAATGATCAAAATATGAAAAGAATAGCAAAAGGCGCCCAACAGCAGATACAGGTCTCCTTTAGCAATAGTAATATTTTCTGTTATGCTCAGAAAATAAAAGCCGAATACAGCCAGAAAAACCGACAGCCAGTCAGCGATTCTGGTTTTGTGGCGTAAGAAAATTCCGACCACAGGGACCAGTATTACGTACATAGCTGTAATAAAGCCTGCTTTGCCGGTAGTTGTGTACTGAATGCCGTGTTGTTGCAGGCTGCTGGCCACAAAAAGCATGCAGCCGGCAAAAATGCCGCCGTACAGTTGGGGCCGGCGATCATACCAGGGCAAATCTTCAATGCAGCTGACACCTCGAATCTCCAGCAATTCATCCATTTCAATCTTGCTGGTGTGACCGGTTTTGCGCATAAAGTAAATCACCGGCAGGAGGATTGTGCCGCCCAGCAGCATGCGGACCCCATTATAAGTAAAAGGTCCGATATGCTCCATACCTGTCTTCTGCGCAATAAAGGACGCGCCCCAGATTACTGCCGTGATAACGAGCAGGAACAAATGCAGATAAGGCTTTTTCTGTTTCGTGACTTTGTTTTGATTCGAGTTGTCCATATTACTGCCGTAAAGATCCCAATCCTTAATCCGTATTTTCTTCAGAATGCCGATTCAAAGAATTATAACTGAGATTAACTAAAACCGCCAGGAGGAAGCTTCTTGAGATTGAGCTTCGTACATAGCGCGGTAAATACCGTCCATAGCGATCAATTCGTCATGAACACCCTGTTCAGCGATGCGACCTTGGTCAAGGACGATGATCTGATCAGCATGGCGGATGGTTGAGAGACGATGAGCAATAATCAGAGTAGTTCGACCCTCTTCCAGACGACGCATGGCACGCTGAATGGCGCTCTCGGTCTCGGAGTCAATACTGGAAGTGGCTTCATCCAGAACGAGAATGCGAGGATTGTGGGCCAGAGCGCGGGCGAATGAGATCAGCTGACGCTCGCCCGAGGAAAAACCTGCGCCTTTCTCAATCACTGCGGTGTCAAGACCATGTTCCAATCGCTCTAAGAATTGATCACCGCCAACTTCACGCAAAGCTCTCTCGGCATCCGCACGGCTGATATTCGCCCGGTTCAAAGTGATATTAGACAAAATCGTGCCTGTGAATAAAAAAGGATCTTGCAACACAATTGCCATCTGACGGCGAAAGCTCTTATAATCCAGTTCCGCCAGTGGTTCACCTTCAAACAGAATCCTGCCCTGTTGAGGCTGGTAGAAAGCAAAGAGCAGATTCATGATTGTACTTTTGCCGGAACCGGTCGGGCCTACGAAGGCAACAGTCTGCCCGGGAGCGACTTCGAAAGAAATATCCTTGAGAACAGCCTCTTCCTTATAGGCAAAGGTGACATTCTCAAAAGCAATTCTCCCTGTAGAACTAGGTGCTATCCTGGTTCCCTCCTGGACTGTTTCCAGATCCAGCAGTTCAAAAATATGGTCGGCTGCGCTGCGTGCCCGTTCCAGATCACCAACTCTGGTCATGGCATTGTTGAGCTGATTAAATAAGATCAGCATATAATCAACAAAAACATAGAGAGTTCCGATCGGTACCCAATAGGCTGCTGTCAGATGTCCGAAACCAAAGTACAGCAGTACCGCGGCCAGCATCAGATATTGTATTGTCTGAGTCGCATTGAAAGCACTATAGCTAAACAGCTTGGTTACATTCCGAGACTGTTCATATACCTGATCGGAAATGACACTAAACTCCCGGTAGATCTGCTTTTCCTTGCCCAGACTGGAAATAACCTCCATGGCCTGGATATTTTCATTGAGATTGCCGTTCAGTTCACTCAGCTTGCTGCGGTAAATCCGGTTGTATCGGGCTGATTTCCCCTTGAAATCTCGAAAGACAAAATACATGATCGGAATAGATGTCAAAGCAATCAGGATCAGGAAAGGATCGATCAAAGCCAGGCTGATATAGATACCGAGAGCATAGATGCCGGCTAGCATGAACTGGGCCAATACTACCTGATACAGAATCCGAACCGCTTTAGTATCGTTTGTTATGCGTGACACGACCTGGCCTGCCGGCAACTGATCAAAGAACTCTACCGGCAGTTTCTGTACATGTGAAAAGGCATCCAGCTGCATCTTCATAGCTATTTTATTGGCGGCCTTGTGTAGCAGTAAGGTACTGAAATAGCGCATGACCGACGAGAGTAGAACCGTTCCCAGATAAGCAACCAGAATCAGGATCAGGAAATTAGCCCTGAGTTTAGCTCCTGCGCGCAGTTCATTATCGAGTAGATACTTGACCAGATACGGGGCCAACAGGCTGCTGGCAACGGTTAAGCCGGTTACCAAAAGGCCCTGCAGGAGAGTTGTTTTGGCGCTTAGACTGTATTTGAGCAGGCGGCTTTGCCGGGATTGCTCTTGCTTTGTTTGAGATTTAATTTGTTTCAAAGCACAACTCCCCTTTCTGTCCAAGATCTCCTTTTGCCGTCGGCGACGGAATTTGTTTATCTTGTTCTAATTTTTGTCTCTCATACTGTCTTCGATACCAGCCGCCGGCAGCTAACAGTTCCTCATGTGTACCGCGCTCAATAATCTGCCCTTCATCAAGTACCAGAATGAGATCAGAATGCATAATCGCGGAAATCCGATGAGAGCTAATCAGGGTAGTGCGGCCTGCTCTTTCCTTTTTCAGCGCTTCCAAGATTGTCTCTTCCGTATTAGCATCCACTGCGGACAGACAGTCATCCAGGACTAGGATTTCCGGATCTTTCATCAGAGCACGGGCAATAGTAATGCGTTGTTTTTGACCACCGGAGAGCGCAATGCCCTTTTCTCCGGCCAGAGTATCCAGGCCATCCGGTAGCTGAGCCAGGTCTTTGCGGAAATCTGCCAGATCAATGGCTTGTTCAAGGGAAATTCCGGTCGCTGCATCTGTTGCAGGAGCACAATCCGTGACAGTCGTTGTTTCCATTTCCAGAGCAGCAAAGCCCAGAGAGTTATCAGGATCAATAACCGGACGAAAAGATATCTGCGGTACTTGTTCCGGCTCTGCTGACAAAACAGCTCCCTCCGGGGCACCAAGTTCAATATTAGACCTGATTGTGCGTGAAAAGAGGAAAGGCTGCTGCGGCACATAGCCGATTGCAGCTCGGATACTGCGTCGGGAATATACTTCCAGAGGCTGACCTCCTAACAAAATCCGTCCTTCTTTCTGCGGGTAAAAACGTAAGAGCTGCTTAAGTAAAGTGGTTTTTCCACTGCCGACTTTTCCTACCACGCCCAGAGTCTCTCCGGCCGCTAACTCAAAGTCGAGCTGCCGCAATGCCGGTTGCTCTTCACCGGGATAGGTGAAGCTGACTTGTTCAAATCTGATCGAGCCGCCACCCTGGTAGTCTACGGCCTCAGGGTCGAAGATTACATCTTCTCGATAGGACAGCAGCTCTTGTATTCTCTCCATTGAAGCTGAAGCCTGCTGGGAAACATTGATGAAATCGCCTACCGCCAACATCGGCCAGTTCAGCATATCCAGATAAAAGAGAAATGAGATCAAGTTACCCGGACTGAGCTCCTGTCTGGAGATCAAATAAGCACCATAAGCTAAGGCTACGGTATGGCTGATACCCGAAACTGAACGGGAGATCGGTGCAAATAAAGCACTCATTCGCACCAGCGCTATATTCTTATCGTACAGATTTTGCGCCGTCTGTAGGAAATCCCTTATCTCTTCTTCACCTTTGTCAAAAGCGCGGATAACACGTACACCGGCCACATTTTCCAGCACTTTATCGTTCATCTCATCAAAGGCTTGTTGGGCAGCATAAAAGCGGCTGTAAAGAGCCTTGCCAATCAGCTTAGATAGATGGATCAAAAGAGTCAGGGGCAGGACCGCTGCCAGTGTCAGCTTCCAGGATATAGCAATAACCATAATCAAAATCAGGGCCAGAGGATATAAAGTTGAGTCGAGCAGCGTCATCATCCCGTAACCGGCCATCTCGGAGATGGCATCTACATCATTAGTGGCCTTGCCCATCAGACTGCCGGTTGAATTCTTGGCAAAAAAAGGCGGGCTCTGTTTCAGATACTTAGTTACCAACAAACGCCGGGCTGCCCGGCCTATCTCATCGCCTCCCAAAAAAATCAAATATTGCCAGATATAATTGAGCAGATATAATAAGCCGATCACCACAACCAGAATCACTATATAGCTATAGAAGGTGTTGAGGTGAATCCTGCTTGTTGCGATTAGATCAGCTAAATAGCCGATTGCCCACGGCGGTATCAGCATCAGAACATTGTTCAGGGCAACAGCTAATGTGCCCAAGATATAGGCTTTACCGAAATCGCGTAAAAACCAGGAAAATTGATCGAATAACTTTTTCAATCTTCTATTTTGACGAAGGCATCATCCGTCACTATCAGTTTCACATTTTGGTGCAGCTGCAGAATAGAGATCGGGCAACGGGGTGTGACCTCTCCTCGCAAAAGGCCATAGACTGCATCTGCTTTCTGTGCGCCGGAAACCAGCATTAGAATACATTTGGCACTCATGATTCCACGCATACCCATGGAGATCGCAAAATGCGGGATTTCAGCCGGATCAGAGAAAAAGCGTGAATTTACTTCAATTGTGTTGGCGGTCAACTCCGCTTTATGTGTTTGGCCCGTGAAATAGTAGTCATGCGGTTCATTAAAAGCAATATGCCCGTTCTCTCCCACTCCCAAAATCTGCATATCAGTTCCGCCCAGGAAGTCAATCAGTGCATCATACATCTCACAGCAGGCATCGATATCTGATGTCATGCCGTCCGGAATAAAGGTCAGTTCCGGATCGATATTGATCTTGCTAAAAAAATTGCTATCCATATAGTAGCGGTAGCTTTGTTCATGTGTACCCGGCAAACCGCAATACTCGTCCAAATTGATCGTTGTGACTTGGGAGAAGTCCAGCCCCTCTTCCCGATGCTGACGCACCAGCTCACGATACATACCCAGAGGCGTAGAGCCGGTGGCCAGACCCAATATAGAATCCGGTACCAGACGAACCTGAGCCGCAACCAGACGGGCCGCATACAAGCTCATGGCTTCATAGTCTTTAACCCTAATGACTTCAATCATATTAAAATCCCCCTCTCATTGACTGCTGGATATACATCCGGTTATTATGCTACAGACTTCGGCAATAGTAGTACAAATATCCTATCAGAATTTTGGTTTTCTGCCGCAGTATATCACTCGCACATCCGGACTAAGTACTGCCTATTGTACAGGGCAGGTATCATTTTTGTCCGATTTCCTGTTCGCAATTTGGACAGGTGAAAGCTTTGCCGTTAAGTCTGGCCATCTTGGATGCCATAGTGCTGCCGCAATAGGGACAGGAGCAGAATTTTAGTCGCAAATAGAAACCAACCAAAAAGACCGCCAGTCCTACCCAGACCAAAAAATTGACTTCCGCCGAATAAAAGCCCAATATTGCGATGGCAGAAGCGATAACATAAATCAGCATGCTGACTCTGACCGCCCAGCGCGGAACAGTTTTTCTCTCTTCGGGCATCTTTTCTGTGTTCCCTTTCATCTTCTCTCGCAAAATAATTTTATTTAAAACTCAGTTGTTGATATTAGATTTTCCCTAAATGAAGCTACAGACAACAATAGTTTATAATGGTCATATAGTATGTAGCATTCAGTCAAGCTGTGGTGATCCTGATATCATTAACTATCATATTATCCCACTTCTTGCAGAGTAATGACAATAAGAACAGGCTGTACCCGTGCAAAATCGCAGTTGTGATAAGCACTGGGAGAGCTAACTGAATATTACGAGGTGATATATATGATGAATGGTCATGCCGGAATCCTACCTTTTGTCGAGGAAAATTATGAGGTAATCTGGGCATGAGAGCACTGATTCAACGTGTCTCTTCCGCCTATGTTCAAGTAGATGAGCGCATCACAGGCAGTATCGGTAAGGGCTATCTGATTTTACTGGGTGTCGGTCGTAATGATGACAGCCGCACCTGTGCCAAGCTCTGGCATAAAATCGAGAACCTCAGGATTTTTGAAGATGAAGACGGCAAAACCAATCTGAATTTGGAACAAGTGCAGGGGGAGGTTCTAATTGTCTCTCAGTTCACACTCTTTGCCAATTGTAAGAAAGGAAACCGTCCCAGCTTATATGAGGCTGCGCCGCCCGAGCAAAGCGAGTCACTTTATGAACAATTCGTAGCCCTGGCTCGAGCCAGTCTGCCGGGCAGGGTAGCAACAGGCGAGTTCGGTGCCATGATGAATGTTCATCTGGTCAATCAGGGACCCTTTACAATTTGGCTGGATACGGACGAAATTTAGATCGGCCACCTGTAAGATTAGTTTTAAAATTAGAATTCATGATCTGCGACCGGGAAACATCTGATGTCCGGTGGTGACGGAAGACCTGTAAAATGTGCCGCCAGGAATTTAGTAGTGGTATAGGCGCTATTTACGAGCTCCTGCAGGGCAAGATCCCGTTGACTTTCGTCTTCATACACCGCGAAAATTACCGGGCCGGATCCTGTCATCTGGACCATAGCAGCACCGGTGCTTTGCAGTGTTTGTTCCAGTCTGCGCAGCCTGTGATGCAGATCGGTGCGCAGATTGGCAAATACATTGTGGGCATTTCGCCCTAGTCGCGGCAGATCCCTAGCCTCAATCGCCTGTATTACTTGTGCAGTGTCCGGTCTTTGCCACGGTTGCGGCAGCTGATCCAGTTGCCGGTAAGCGCAGGCAGTTGAGACCCGAGCCTCCGGCAATGCCAGTAATAACGGCCAAGCGGGCAAAGTATCAAGTACTTCTATCTGCTCGCCAATACCCCTGCATCTGGCAGTGCCGCCGATCAAACAGAATGGAACATCAGCTCCGATCAAGGCTGCAGTTTGCAAAAGTTCTTGCTCCGATAAAGGTGTGACTTTAATAATGCCCATGCTTGCCAACAAGTTTAGCGAGCGCAGAACAGACGCCGCGTCTGTACTGCCCCCGCCTAAACCCGCTCCCAGCGGTATCTGTTTGTCAAGCTCAATCCTTAAATCCAGTCCTGAAGCAGCAGTTTTTTCACACCAGATTTTAGCTGCCCGCAGTGCGGTATTCTTATCATCAACAGGAACCGCGGCATTACTGGTCAGGTTAATTCTGCAAGGCTTTGTGTTGCCCGTGACCTCATTGCCACCGGCAACTATTTTCTTTAACTCGAAAGCAACTGCTTTTTCTGCCGCGGGCACACAATTGCATAACAAAGGCGCCACTTTAATTGTGACGCCATCTGCCAGTGAAATCGCTTGCATAATACTATCGATATTATGATATCCATCCGCTCGGCGCTCAAGTACGTCCAAGGACAGATTTATTTTTGCAACTGCCTGAGCCCGAACTATTACCGACTCACAAGCCATCCCGTCATGAAACAGTTTGTGACTTTGAGATACCATCCGCACAGTCCGCATCCCGGTCAAAACGGATTTCTACAACTTTTGTCAGTACATCTACATAACTAAAGGATACATATTCATCGTAAGCCGGTGAAACCGGGCAACGCACCGTAAAGACATTTGATGAACAAGTATCCAGATAACCCTCATGAATAATAGTACGCTTCCTACCACCTTTGGATTTGAGCCAAATTTTGCGCCCGATGCGCTCCTCCAGTCCGGTACGACAAATCCTCAGGTCAGATTTCTCGATCAATATTATCACCCCAAAATTCTTATCAAAATCTCGATATTATATAGAAATAATTATACTTGAAAGAGGCTAAAAAATCAAGTCCTGCAGCCAGCTGACACCCCCTCAAATCGGCTTGATCCGTATGATCCGCGCAACTCGATCAGTAAGGATCCGGGTATCATGGGAAACAAAAATTAGCAGAGCCGTCTCGGCTGCTGTCAAATCCGCCAGGACAGCCCCAGCACCGTTCCCAACAGGAAGCCCAAGCTGATATGGTGCCAATCTACAGCAGATCAAAGATAACAAATTAGCTCTTGACATGCGAAACGGGCAGTGTCCGATAAAGATGCCAATTCATGCTGTCACTAAGTAGATGATATCGGAGCTTCTTCTGCCCGTTTCGTCGAGGTGTACTTCCAAAACAGTACTTCCTCCCTTCTTTCGCCCAGATCAGATCTTTTGCCTGCTGCGTCATCCCCACGAATAGGGCAGATTTAGACGACAGAGGTGGTAAGCCAAGCAAATCCTTTATTGTTGTCAGGATTCTGCACAATTTAAGATCACGAATTGCTTACGATCATGATATGGTTAAGCGCCATTCGGCTTGCAGTCTGTCAAGTTGCGTATCCGCTCGGTTACCCGGCAACTGATGGGCAAGTTCCCTATCATTTTTTGTCTCTGAGAACTTAAGTTCAGCATATCCCAGAGGCAGTATGCTGTCAAGCTTTTAGTTTTGTTTCGCGGGCATTTTTATGTGATGTATTACGGCTTTTCACGCATTAAAATACGATCTGTGCGCAATAATATGCTGGGAATGAAACCTTTCTATTTATTTAGAGAACTTGATCTTTCTCGAGCTACACTGACATTATTTATTATGAGTAAGTATCATTGGTTTATATTCGCTGCCGGTGATGCATATAGGCTAAAATGCTGTTGCTTTTCTTAATCAATAGATAAATAATAACATTAGTTAATGCCTGATTTGCAGTAATAATTGAAAGAACAATGGACGAAAGTTCTATTATATCGGATTTTGTTGCAATTATATTGGATTTTGTTGCAAATTAAAGATTCTACTATAATTTTAAACTTCAATTCATTGAAATGTTAATTACAAAGTGATATACTTCTGGAATGTAAAAATAAAACGGAAAACGGGGGAACTATATGAGCTATATACGTCAACTCAGAAAGCAACATCATATTACACAGGCTCAGCTTGCAGAGAAGCTGAATGTCACTCAAACTTCGGTCAGTCAGTGGGAAAGCGGTCGCAATTTCCCTGATATCAAGACAGCGCGTAAACTAGCTGACTACTTTGGCGCCAGTCTTGATCAGATATTAGCGCCCCATTCCAAATCTAAAGATGGCAAGGATTCTCACATGCCCTACATCTATGCGGATTCTCCTTACCATCAGGGAATAAATGTCAACAAGATCGGCGAGCTGGAGATGAAGCGCCGGCTGATCGATGTATTTGACCATCTGTCTTTAACTGCTAAGACCAGGATCTTAGAGCGGGCGGAGGCTTATCTGGAAGTTGAACTATTTGAGCGTGAGAATAAATTAAAGAATAATTTTGGTGACAATGAAAATTCACCTCAGGATTCTGTTCCCCGCACTTAAAAGAATCGGATATATTTGACAAAAACAGTATGGAAAGTATTCCCTGCTGTTTTTGTCCTGAAATCATGTCCTGATTTCGCGATCTTACCGGTCTGATCTTACCGGTCTGACAGAGATTAAGATTGGATATTGTCTGATTATTCGCTATACTATTAGTTGGTAATTCTATTATGATCTAATTTAGTCAAAAACGATATTTTAGCTGGAGGTTACAATGAAAATTTCAAACAGAATGCTGGCCATGCAGGCATCACCCATCAGACGTCTGGTACCTTTTGCCGACGCTGCCAGAAAACGCGGCATCAAAATCTATGGACTTAATGTCGGGCAACCCGATATTGAGACACCGCCTGAGTTTATGGATGCCATCCGCAATACTGAGATCAAAGTCCTGGCTTATGCCAACTCGCAGGGAGATCCCAAGTTGGTCAAAGCTACATCCGACTACTATAAGAGAATCGGTCTTCCCTATGAGCCCGAAGACATCATTATCACCAATGGCGGCAGTGAAGCTCTGATGTGGGCTTTCATCGCTGTGGCAGATGTTGATGAAGATATCTTGGTTCCTGAACCCTTCTATACCAACTACCGCAGTTTCGCTGCCCCTTATGCTGTAAATCTCAAGCCTCTGACCACTTATGCTGAGGATGGTTTCGCACTGCCTTCCGAAGCAGAAATCGTATCCAAATTGACCGACAAGACCCGTGCCATTGCTCTGTCCAATCCGGGCAATCCTACCGGTGTAGTTTACACCCGTGAGGAAGTGGAAATGCTGGCCAAGATCGCCAAGGAACATAATCTCTTTATCATCGCTGATGAAGTATATCGTGAGTTCACTTATGAGGGACTCATAGCCACCAGCTTTGGTGAGATGACCGATATTCTTGACCGTGTAATAATTGTTGACAGTGTATCCAAACGCTTCTCCGCTTGCGGCGCACGTATTGGTTCTCTGGCCACTAAAAATAAAGAGCTGCCGCAACAGATCCTGAAGCTCGGTCAGAGCAGACTGTGTGCTCCGACGCTGGAAATGATCGGCGCTACCGCCCTCTATCAGCTGGATCCCTCCTACTTTGATCCGATCCGTGAGCGCTATCAGAACCGTCGCGATGTCTTGTGTGATGGACTGGCTGCTATTGACGGTGTCACATGCAAAAAGCCGATGGGTGCTTTCTACGCTATTGCCAAGCTGCCTGTGAAAAATGCAGAAGATTTCGCCAAATGGATGCTGACCGATTTCAACGACAATAATGAAACCGTCATGGTTGCTCCGGTCGAAAACTTCTACCAGACACCTGGTATGGGCGTCGATGAAGTGCGTGTTGCCTATGTCTTGAATACGGATGATCTGAAACGTGCAGTTGAGATTCTGGATAAAGCTCTGAAAGTATATCCCGACCGTGTCTAAGATTTTATTAAGTTAGCTCTTATATCTAAAGATCAGCCGGCTTGTTGTTAGAACAACGAGCCGGCTTTTTCATATCAGTCAGCAAATAAATTTTGCTACAATAATGGCTCTTATGATCCGCTATATCTCATTTAACATTGCTTACATATTGACTCAATATGGCTTTGCCTCTCTGCAGCTCTGACCTCGACGGCACTTTGGCCTCCGGCAGACGATACTTCAGACCTAATTTGGCATAAGTACCTACTCCCAATCTATGATAAGGCAGAAGTTCTACTCCAGTTAGATTAGGCAACGATTGTAAGAAGTCCCCGGTT